>CAMAZK010000032.1 GCA_945863205.1 Akkermansia muciniphila
AATGATGGTCTCCTGGATAGATTCGGTGGGAATCTCGGTGACCTGGGCGCGGGTGACGGCACGGGCTTCGATGGCGCTCAGCGCACTCTCCACCACGCTGCGCAGCTCGTAAGGCAGGCGCTCCTTTCCCAGCACATCGTAGGCGCCGAGACGCATGGCCTCGATCACGTGGCTGGTGCTGGCAGTGCCGCTGAAGAGGATCACCATCGCCTGTGGATCGCTCTGCCGCAGGCGCTTGAGCAGATCGATGCCGGACGAACCGTTGAGCCGGATTTCGGACAGCACAAGGTTCGCCTTCTGCTTGGCAAAACTGGCGAGAGCGTCCTCCGGACGCTGATGGACGCCGACGGAGACCCCCGGCGCCTTGAGATGTGAAGCCGCCCAATCGAGAAAATCGGTATCAGGATCCACGATCAGAATGTGGGTTTCCGGGCTGTCTGGCATTGGCGGTCGGGGAGGCAGGGGGTGAGGGAAATCGGTTTCGCTTATCGCTGCAATTTCACCCGCGGTCAAGATACGTCATACGGCACCGAAGCGGCGGTGGCGCTGGTGAAATGCGCGAATCGCATCCTTGAGATCGTCCTTGGAAAAGTCCGGCCAGAACTTTTCGGTCACGTAAATCTCCGTGTAGCTGAGTTGCCAGAGGAGGAAGTTCGAAAGACGCATTTCGCCGCTGGTGCGGATCATCAGGTCAGGATCCGGGTAGTAGCGGGTGTAGAGGTGCTTGCTGAAAACTTCGTTGTCGATCATGGCATGATCGAGGTGCCCGCTCTCGATGCTGCGCAGGAGGCTTTTCACGCCGTCGATGATCTCTTCCCTGCCACCGTAGCTGAGGGCCAGGATTAGGGTGAGGCCCGTGTTCTGGGCGGTGGTCTCGATGCAGCGGTGCAGCTCGTCCTGACAGGACTGCGGCAGGTCGTGCAGACGCCCGATGGCCTGGAGGCGCACGTTCTGCTTCATCATCACGGGCAGTTCACCACGCAGGAAGATTTCCAGCAGCTTCATCAGCGCATCGACCTCCCGCTTCGGGCGCTTCCAATTCTCCGAGGAAAAGGCGTACAGCGTGAGGAACTCCACACCGATCTCACCACAGCACTCGACCACGCGGCGTACGGTTTCCGCGCCGGCACGATGTCCTTCCGTCCGCGGCAGGGAGCGTGACTTCGCCCAACGCCCGTTTCCGTCCATGATCATGGCGATGTGGCGGGGAACGGGCTTCAAATCTTGGGGCGTGCGACTCATGCGGGCGGCGAATGTAACGCACCGTGTTCTGCACACAACCAGTTCGCAGATTCGCTGCTGATGCGCTAGGTTTTCTCTACCATGACTCCCGGAACCACAGCCAGCGTTATATGCCCTGCCTGCGGGCAGGCATTTTTGCTCATGCAGCACGGACAGGAAGGCGTGGCGCAGTGCCCGCACTGCGCCCACACGGCACCGAGGTTTCACTTCGGCACCCAGGCGCACGTCCTGGGCGTGGCCCCCGGCCGGCGTACGTTCGCACAGGTGCCGCCTGCCGCTCCGGTCTTCACGGCACCGGCTGTAGCAGCGCAAGCAGCCCCGGAGTACCAGGCCCCGATGCCTGCGAATGTCCCGCGGAGTCCGCTCCAGCATTCGCAGGCGCTGCTGCCGATCGGCGAGCCGCCCCCGGCCTTCGAAACCCCGATGCCGCCGCAGTTTCGCGGCTCCCGACTGACCACGCTGGCCTTCATGACGACGTTTGCGAGCGTCTGCGGCATCGCCCTTTGGGTCTGGTGGGACCATGCGAACGCACCCGCCGGAGCACCTGGGGCAGTTCCCGCACAGGCTGCCGCTCCCGAGGTCAGGCGCGCCCAGCCCGCCTCCCAGGCAGAGACCCATGCGGCGACTTTTGAACCCCCGGATACCGCGGCCTTTGCAGCGGACGCCAAAGCGCTCGTCACCGAGCTTTTCGCCGCCGACACGCCAGAACGCCGCGCTGCATGCATTCACGACGCCGAAAAATATGGCGCGGAGATCGAGGCGTGGGCCCATCCCGCCGAAAGACCCGAACTCCGCCTGCTGGCAAAGATTCCCGGCCTGCCGCTGTCCATCCCCGGCGGCCGGCCGGTTCCTCTATTCAAGGTGGTGACGTCAAAGTGCAGCGCAGGCGCCCTCCTCCGTCTTGAAGAAGGTCCGGACGGAAAACGCCGCCTGCACTGGCCGACGCTGATCGAGACCCATGACTCAAAACTGGCCGTTTTTCTGGAAACGAGCCGCCCCGAGGATGTCGGCTGGTTTCACGTAGCCCTACGGCCGAGCCACGGGCTCGACCTGCCGCAGGCGCTGCGCCCCAAGTACCTCGCTTTCGACGCGCAGATCGCCGCCGTGAACGATCCGCATCTTGTGGCCTGCGTGGAGCGTGAATCCCCGCTAGGCCGCTTCCTGGACCGCGAATCGGACTGGGGAAAAGTTTACCTCGCCCGCCTCCTCGTCCGCAGGCTCGACATCGAAGCCGCCGCCCCCTGCATGATCATCGTGGACTGCGAAGGAGCGCCGGAACGCTGAGCCGTGAGAGCCGGACGACCGGCTCTCACGCTTCACGCTTTCACCTCAAGCTCGCAAAACCACCCCCCTTATGCGGGCGGATCGTTGGAGCGCTTCTCGTCCTCGCGGGCGAGCTCTTCGAGGGTTTTCTCCTCGGACGACGCGGCGGGAGGTGCTTCGTCATCGGGCATCTTGGAGCTTTGGTCCTCACCGTCCGATTCGGCATCGGCAGATGCGGGTTTCTCCACTTCCGGCGGCGGTGCGGACGGCTTGGCGGAAGGATTGATGAAGTCATCGTCCTCGACCGGGTCGTCCTCGGAGTGCCACGGATTGTAGTTCTCGTTGTCCCAGTCGTCGTTCACGGCCGACTCCAGCTCCTTCTCGTCCTTCTCGATCTGGGCGTAGTATTCGGGATAGGCGGCGCGGTCCTTCTTCTCCAGGAAGTAGGCCAGCCAGACGCAGATAGCGTAGAGAACATAGAGCGGCCCGGACATGAGCATCAGGGTCAAAATGTCCGGCGTGGGCGTGATGATCGCCGCGAAGAGCGTGATGCCCACCAGGGCGTGCCGCCAGGTGGACTTCATGATTTTGAAGTTGAGGAAGTCGAGCTTCACCAGCGCCATGACGATCACCGGCAGCTCGAAGGAGATGCCGAAAACGAGAATGAAGCGCGTGGCAAACGTGACGTAGTTCGACAGCGTCCAGTCCTGCCGCGAGCCGACAGATTTCGCAAATTCATCGAAGAAGGCCAGCGCCTTCGGCAGCACGACCCAGTAGGCGAAAAAGGCGCCCGTCAGAAACAGTCCCGTGCCGATGCCGATGGCGGGAAAGAGCAGTTTTTTCTCCTTCGGCTTCAGCCCCGGCAGGATGAACTGCAGCAGGAAAACCAGCAGCAGCGGGAAGGCGATGATCACCGCCGCAATCAGGGAAACATTGATCGCCATCATGAACGGGCCGGCGACGTCGATGTTCTGCAGCAGTTCGCTGGCCCCCTTTTCATCCTTGGCCAGACCGGCGAAAATCAACGGCAGCTGAATCGCCCGAAAAAGCTCCTGGTAGAAGACGAAGGTGCAGATCGTGGAGATTAGCAGCGTCATCACGATGCGCACGATCATCGCCCGCAGATCCTCGAGGTGCTCGAGGAAGGGTTTTTCCTCGTCGGTGTTGCCGCTGAGGTTGAGCGCGACTTTCTCGCGAACTTTGAAGACTTTTTGAAGGATGCCGGACCACATGGGAGTGAGAAGGTGAGGGTTTAGAACGCCGGAACAAGCGGCTACGGCAGTCCTTGGGCCGCGATCCGCGCGTAAAGTGCCAGCGACAGGGCGTTGGTGATCGCATTGGCAGCAATCATCCCACGCAGTTCTCCCGCGCTGACAAACCGCACGTCGCTGATGTGCTCGCTTCCATCCGGTTCAGGACGGCTGACGACACACACGGGCTTCGCCGTGAAAAGATAAACGACTTCGTCGGTGAATCCTTGCGAGGGAAAGTACCAGCCGAGCGGCTGCAGGGTGGCATTCTCACCGTCTAGGGCGCAGCCGCACTCCTCACGCAGTTCATTCACGGCGGTGTGGATGATCGACTCGCGGGTCACCTCGGTGTCGATCTGTCCGGCGGGAAATTCCCACATCGTCTGCATCACCGGCAGGCGCTCCTGGTGAACCATGACGAAGCGGCCGTCCACCAGCATAGGGGCGACCGCCACGGCGGCCTTCCGCTGAACCACCATCCACGGCACATCTTTGCGACCGCTCGCGGTGTCGAACGACGCGCGTTCCACGCTGACATGCGGATTTTCAAACGCGATCTCGCTGCGCGTCTTCCGCCAGCCGGGTTCGGCTGCGGGGGTGTAAAGTTCGAATTCCGGGACCTGCATGCAGCTCAGCTTTGGGTCAGAACTTTCCGCCAGCGGGAGAGCTGGGCCTTCACATTTTCCGGCGAAGGTGCGCCGATGCCCTTGCGGGCCTGCATGGCGGTTTCGAGGTTCAGGCAGGCCGTCACATCCGCCCCGAAGGCTGGGGAGAACTGCTGAAACTCTTTGAGCGTCATTTCACCGAATGAGCGACTCTTTTCGATCGAGTAGGCCACCAGCTTGCCGATGACTTCGTGCGCCTGCCGGAAGGGGACGCCGTGGTTCACGAGGTAGTCGGCCAGGTCCGTCGCCAGCAGCATCGGATCGCTGGCGGCGGCCGTCGTAGCGGTCGGGTTCACGTCCATGCCGCTGATCATCTCCGTGAAGACTTCAAGGGCCAGGCTGAGCGTGTCGATGGAGTCGAAGAGCGGCTCCTTGTCCTCCTGAAGGTCGCGATTGTAGGTCATCGGCAGACCTTTGAGCAGGGTCAAAATGCTCATCAAATTGCCGATCAGCCGGGCGGACTTACCGCGAGTGAGCTCCGCCACGTCGGGGTTCTTTTTCTGCGGCATGAGCGAGGAGCCTGTCGTGTGGGCATCGCTCAGCCTCACGAATCCGAACTCCGCGCTGGCCCAGAGGATCACGTCCTCGCTGAGACGCGAAAGGTGCACGCCGACGAGGGAAATGGCGAAGAGCAGCTCGGCGATGAAGTCGCGGTCGCTGACGGCATCCATCGAGTTTTGCGACACGCTGTCGAAACCGAGCTGCTGCGCCACGAACTCGCGGTCGAGGATGATGGTGCTGCCGGCGAGAGCTCCGGAGCCCAGCGGCATCACATTCAGCCGCTGGCGGCAGTCCGTGAGCCGTGCGGCATCGCGGGCCAGCATCTCGACATAGGCCAGCAGATGATGGGCAAAGAGCACGGGTTGACCGCGCTGGAGATGGGTGTAGCCCGGCATCACGGCACCACCGCCGCGCTCGCCGCACTCGATCAGCGCGGCCTGCATGGCACGGACAAGCTCGTTGAGCGCGTCGATGCTGGTGCGGCAGAACAGGCGCACATCGGTGGCCACCTGATCGTTGCGGCTGCGGGCCGTGTGCAGCTTCGCGCCGGCGGGGCCGATGCGGCGTGTGAGCTCGGCCTCGATGTTCATGTGGACGTCCTCCAGGGACTCCTTGAATTCAAAATCGCCCTTTTCGATCTCCGCGCGGATTTGCAGCAGGCCCGCCTCGATCTGCCCCTGCTCATCTGCCGTCAAAATTCCAGCCTTCAGCAGGCCTTTCGAGTGGGCGATCGATCCGGCGATGTCATGCGGGTACAGCCGCCAGTCAAACGACACAGATTCTCCATAGCGCTGCACGAGAGCGCTGGTTTCCTGGGCAAAACGTCCTTTCCACATAATTTTCGAGGGGCGCGGAGCCTAGCGGCTTTCACGACAGGCGCAACCACGGCGGCGGTGGCGCTTTTGATGCCTGGTTTTCGCCTTCCGGCGCAAAATCCGCCCCAACTCTGCATTTGCCAGATTCGCGGTTCTTGTTAGTCTCAGGTCAAAGTTTGCGACAGAGTCTCATTTGCAGATCCGTTTTCCTATCATGCCCTCCACCCTTGCTGAACTCCCCGTTGGCATCGACGCCATCGTGCAGGCCATGCCCTCCGGCCGCTCCTGCCTCACCCGCCTGCGGGAAATGGGCATCGTCCCCGGCACCCGTATCCGTGTGACACGCCGCGCCCCGCTGGGAGAGCCGATCGAAATCAGCGTGCGCGGGTCCTGCCTTTCCATGCGGAACCACGAGGCGGCCTTCATTGCCATCTCCGCCGCATGAGCACCCCCGCCAGCGAGACACCGCTCATCGCCATCGTGGGAAACCCCAATTCGGGGAAAACCACGCTCTTCAACCTGCTCACCGGCCTCAAGCAGAAGGTCGCGAACTACCCCGGCGTCACCGTCGAGAAGAAGATCGGCGAGTGCTACAGCCAGCACGGCAAAAAGCTGCGCCTCATCGACCTGCCCGGCGCCTACAGCCTGAACGCCCGCTCGCCCGACGAGGCCGTGCTGCGCGACGTGCTGCTGGGCCGCCGCCCCGAGACCCCGCGGCCGGACCGTGTCGTCTGCGTGATCGATTCGGCGAACATCGAGCGCAATCTCTACCTCGTCTCCCAGGTGCTCGAACTCGGCCTGCCGACGATTTTGGTCCTGAACATGGTCGATGTGGCCGAGCAGCGCGAATGGCGCATCGACGCCGCGAAGCTCGGCGAGATCCTCGGCATCCCCGTCATCAAAACGCAGGCGGTCACCGGAAAAGGGCTCATCGAGCTGAAACTCGCGCTCAGCCGCGAGGACATCCCCGCCTCACCGTGGCAAAGCGCTGTCATCCCCGCCGGCGTCCGCACAGCCCTGGAAAACAGCCGCGGTCCACTCTGCGAAACCGGGGCGATCCATGCCAAGGCCTCGCTGCTGGAGCCGCTCTACCTTCTCTCCGACCACGATCCCACGCACTACGGACTCGCCGATGCGCAGATGGCGCGAGTGCATGAACTGCGGAAAAGCATCGACGCCGACTTCCCCGGCTGGGAGGACGATCTCGTCGCGGAGCGCTACGGCAGCATCGAAAAACTCTGCGCCGAGGTGTTGAAGCGGCCCGATCAGGAGGTCGAGACGATCACCACCAAGCTCGACCGCATCTTCCTGCATCCCGTGCTCGGTTTCGTGAACCTGCTGCTCGTGCTGAGCCTCCTGTTTTACCTCATTTTCAAAGTCGCCGAAGGCCCCATGGGCTGGATCGAATCCAGCTTCGGCAGTCTTGGTGCGTGGGTGGAAGGCCTCATGCCGCCGGGAGATCTGCGCGATCTCATCGTCAACGGTGTCGTCCCTGGCGTCAGTGGCGTGGTCATCTTCCTGCCCCAGATCCTCATCTTGTTCTTCTTCATCGGCATCATGGAGGACACCGGCTACATGTCGCGGCTGGCCTTCATCATGGACTGGATCATGAGCAAGGTCGGTCTCAACGGGAAATCCTTCCTGCCCTTCCTGAGCTCCTACGCCTGCGCCGTTCCGGGCGTCATGGCCGCGCGAACCATCGACAGCCCGAAGGACCGCCTCGTCACCATCCTGGTGGCGCCGCTGGCCTCCTGCTCGGCCCGGCTGCCGGTTTATTCGCTGCTCATCGCCGTCCTCTTCCCGGCCGGTCAAGTCGGCGCTCTCACCCAGGCAGGCCTGATGCTGGCACTCTATGGCCTGGGCACCGGCAGCGCCTTCATCTTCGCGTGGATCTTCAGCCGACACATCATGAAGGGGGACAGCAGCCCCATGATCCTCGAAATGCCGCCCTACAAGCGGCCCGCCCTACGCTCCATCCTCCTGCTCGTCTGGCAGCGGGCGAAGGCCTTCCTCGTCCGCGCCGGCACCATCATCCTCGGCATTTCCATCCTCATCTGGGCCGCCTCCACCTATCCGAAGAGCGACACCGAGGACAAATCCCTGCAACTGGCCCAAAGCTTCGCCGGGCAGGCCGGCCACTTCATCGAGCCCGCCATCAAGCCCCTCGGCTATGACTGGAAAATCGGCATCGGCCTGATCGGCAGCTTCGCCGCACGCGAAGTCTTCAATTCCACCATGAGCGTCGTCTATGCCGTCGAAAGCGAGGACGACGAAAACCTTGACCCGCTGCGCGACAAACTCTCCGCCGAACGCAGGGCCGACGGCACGCCCGTCTATTCGCCGCTCGTCTGCATCAGCCTGCTCGTCTTTTACGTCTTCGCCATGCAGTGCGTCAGCACCATCGCCATCGTCAAACGCGAGACCGGCTCCTGGAAGTGGGCGCTGCTGCAACTCGGCTACATGACCGGCACGGCCTACGTACTGAGTTTCCTCGTCTTCCAGATCGGCACCGCCATGGGCTACTGACCGCGCCCCTCTAAACATATCCGGCCACCATGAACGAAAACGCGCAATCCATCGCCGCCATCGCGGTCATCATCGTCACGATTGTGCTCTTCGCCCTGCGTGCCGCGAAGAAGAGGAAGAAGCCCGGCTGCGGCGGCAGTTGCGGCTGCGGGAAGTGACGTCTTCGTCTGGCGCAGTCATCCCAGTTGACCGCCACTGCGGCACGCTGGTCTTCATTTGCACGGAGACTCAGATTTTTGCCTTTGTCGCAGCACCAGAAAGCGTGGTGTAGGCATCCGGCTTGTCAGCGGGCCGCGAGCGGAAGAGCGGGACTTTGGCAGGCTTTTTGGAACGGGGCTTTGCATCCGTCTCCTTGGCCTTTTCTGCATTCTCTTCCGCACGTTTCTTCTCCCCATCGGTGGGCACGATCTTGTCGATCTCAATCGGCGGGGCGCTGGCAGAGCCCGCATCGTCGGCGGGCGCGACTGCCTCGCCAGGTTCCGCAGGCTTTTCCGTGGAACCTTTCGGCAGACGATCCTTGGTGATGACAACCTTGGCGCCGACATCCACGGTGTTGAAAAGATCGACCACGTCCTTCATCCCCATGCGCACGCAGCCGTAGCTGGCCGGCTTGCCGAGACTTTTCTCCTCGGGGGTGCCGTGGATGTAAATGAAACGATTGAAAGCGTTGCGGTTCGAGCTCTCCGTGCCCTTGAGCCACAGGATGCGGGAGACGATCGGGTCGCGCCCTGGAGCGTTGGGCTTCAGGACTTCTCCGTTCCACCGACGGCTTTTCAAGACGGCTCCAGGGGGCAGCCCGTGACCGATTTTGGCCACGATTTCGTGATTCCCTAATGGGGTACGATTGCTCCCCGAGATATCCCCGAGGCCGAACTTCGAGGTCGAAATGACGTACTTCTTCGCCAGCCGACCATCCGCGCTGTAGATCCCGAGTTTCTGGTCCTTCACGCTGACGACGACGTCCCCCTTTGGCTTCGAGGAGGTGCACTGGCTCAAACTGCAGGCCGTAAGAGCGCACACCGCCAGCCGGGAGAGCCGGGATGCTGAACGGAAGGATTCGGGAATCCGATCAATTAGCGCCATAGGTTAGAAGAGTGATACAAGCCAAAGTATTCGCAACTCCGAAATAACATCGTTGTGAACGCCTCCGCTTCATCCGGTATTTCGCAAGACCCATGCCATTTGCGCGATTGATGCCTTGCCCACATCGGCCGTGCGCCCTTTGGTGCGCCTTCCCGCCTTCCACCAGCCATGACTGAAGACCCCATCCTCATCCGCGCCTACCGCGCCAGCGACCTGCCGGAACTCCGGCGCATCACCATCGAGTCCTTCGGCAGCGTAGCCCTGGAGCAGATGCTGGAGCACAAGTATGGAATCTGGAACGGCCGCGACTGGAAGGCCCGCAAGTCCGACCACATCGACGACGACGTCAACGCCTGCCCGGAGGGCTGCTTGGTGGCCGAGCGCGACGGCGAGATCCTCGGTTACATCACCATCCGGATGGACCGCCTCAACGCCAAAGGACGCATCCCTAATCTCGCTGTCGTGGAGGCCGCCCGCGGACTCGGGCTGGGCCGCCGCATGATTCAGCAGGCGATCGACCTGATGCGGGCGGAGGGCATGCAAATTGCCCAAATCGAGACGATGGCCTCCAATGCCATCGGACAGCACCTCTACCCCAGCTGCGGCTTCGAAGAAGTGGGCCGCCAGGTCCATTACGCCATGAAACTGTGACCCGGCCCCGCCTGATGCGGGTTTGCATTGTCCCGCAAACTGACCGATAGACCCCGTTCCATCCCTTCCGACATTCTTGTGACCACCCCACGCAGTTCCGAAAACGCCCCGAAAAAATCCTCCATGCTCAGCCGCCTCAAGTCGGGGCTGAAGAAGGTTCTCAATATCGGGACAGGCGAAAAGGGTGCCTCCAAACCCGAAAAGACGCACGCTAAGGATCCCGCCCCGCGCAGCCCCGCCGCTCCAGCCCCCAAACGTCCACGGGAAGACCGCGAGCCGCGCCCCCGCTCAGAGAAACGCGACGAACGCCCCCGCCGTGACCGTGGCGAGCGCAGCGACGAACGCCCCCGCCGTGACCATGGCGAGCGCAGCGGCGAACGCCCGGCCCGTGGCGGTCGTGACCGCCGTGAGCGCGGCCCCCGTGACGACAAGCCCAAGCCCGTCCGCGAAAATCACGCTCCCGTCCCCCCGCCACCGCCTCCCCCCGTTCCCGAAGGCCCCTACCCCGCCGCTTTCGAGGCGCTCGGCCTCTCCCCCGCCGTCCTCGCTGCGGTGCGTGAGTCAGGCTACGAGACGCCCACGACCATTCAGGAAAAATCCATCCCCATTATCCTGACCGGCAAAGACGTCGTCGGCGCCTCCCAGACCGGCACCGGCAAGACCGCAGCCTTTGCCCTGCCCACCCTCACCCGCCTCGGCGCACCTGGAAACTTCCGCGTGCTCGTCCTCGAACCCGTGCGTGAACTCGCCGCCCAGGTCGTCGAGCAGTTCGAAAAATACGGCAAGCACACCGGCCTGCGCACCCTGCTCGTCCACGGTGGCGTCGGCTACGAAAAGCAGCGCAAAGGCCTGCAGGAAGGCGTTGATGTCGTCGTCGCCACACCCGGTCGCCTTCTCGACTTCATGGGCGAGGGCATCGCCGACCTGCGCGGCGTCGAAGTCCTGATCCTGGACGAAGTCGATCGCATGCTCGACATGGGCTTCCTCCCTGACGTGCGACGCATCGTCGAAAAAACACCCGCCACGCGCCAGACTCTCTTCTTCTCGGCCACCATGCCGCCGCAGATCAAGAACCTCGCCGATTTCGCCCTGAAAGACCCTGAAAGTGTCGAAGTCGGCATCCGCTTCTCCGCTGCGGAAACCGTCAGCCACTACATGTACCCCGTAGCCAGCGACCAGCGCGAAGAATTGCTGCTCGCCATCCTGAAGCAGACGCATTTTGAAAGCGTCATGATTTTCACCCGCACGAAGGCCCAGGCCGACCAGGTCTTCGGCGCGATCAACGCCCTCGGCGAATACAAGGCAGCCGTGATGCACAGCGACATCGGCCAGAAGGACCGCGAACGCGCCCTCCAGGGCTTCCGCAGCGGCGAATTCGAAATCATCGTCGCCACCGACCTCGCCGCCCGCGGGCTCGACGTCAGCGGCGTCACCCACGTGATCAATTACATGGTGCCGGAGCACTCCGAAGACTATGTCCACCGTATCGGCCGCACCGGTCGCGCCCAGAAGGAAGGGGATGCCTTCACCCTCTTCTCCGCCGACGAACTCATGAACGTCGCCTCCATCGAGCGCCTGATCAGTCAAAAGATCGAGCGCCGGAAGCTCGAAGGCTTCAACTACAAATACACCACCGCCCTCGACGACGAGGACCGCGCCCGCGCCATCCTCACCGGCCGCAAGAAGAAGCGCAGGCGGTAAACTTCGGCGCTTGCCTGTGTCCGTGCGCCTTCCATGATCACCGCATGGTCGCCCGCACGTACTCCGCGACGCTCTCGGGCGTCAACGCCGTCGAAATCGAAATCGAGTCTCACGACGGCGGCGGCAATCCTAAAATGCTCATCGTCGGCCTGCCGGACGCATCGGTGAAGGAAAGCCGCGAGCGCGTCACCGCCGCCATTCAGAGCAGCGGCTTCATGATGAACGACGGCGTCACCACGGTGAACCTCGCGCCGGCGGATCTGAAAAAGGAAGGCCCCGGGTTCGACCTGCCCATCGCCATCTCCCTCGTCGCCCACCGCGCCCGCATTCCCATCCCGATGCTGGGTGAGACGGCCATGATCGGCGAACTCGCCCTCAACGGCGAACTGCGCCCCGTGCGCGGCCTGCTCGCCGTCGCGCTCGAAGCACGCGCCCGCGGCCGCAAGCGACTGCTGGTGCCGAAACGCGCCGCTGCAGAGGCCAGCGTCGTCGCCGGCATCGACATCATTGGCGTCGCGAACCTGCGCGAGGCCGTGGAATTCCTCAAAAGCGACATCGAGATCGCGCCGGAACCCTGCCGCGCCACCGAATTCTTCGCCGCCGCCTCGCACTACGACATCGACTTCTGCGATGTGAAAGGCCAGGGCGATGCCAAACGCGCCATCGAGGTCGCCGTGGCTGGTGGGCACAACATTTTGATGATCGGCCCGCCCGGCACCGGCAAATCGATGATCGCCAAACGCATCGCCACCATCATGCCGGCCATGAGCGAGGACGAGGCCATCGACACGACCAAAATCCACTCCGCCGCCGGACTGCTCTCCGAATCCAACGCCTTTGTCGGCACGCGCCCCTTCCGCTCCCCACATCACACCATCAGCGATGCCGGCCTGCTCGGCGGCGGCAGCAATCCGGGCCCCGGCGAGGTCTCGCTCGCACACAACGGCGTCCTTTTCCTCGACGAACTCCCCGAATTCCGCCGCAGCACCCTCGAAGTGCTCCGCCAGCCGCTGGAAGACGGCAAAGTCACCATCTCCCGCGCCGCTGGTACCGTCACCTTTCCCGCGCAATTCATGCTCGTCGCCGCCATGAACCCCTGCCCCTGCGGCTTCTACGGCGATCTCAAACGCGAGTGCCGCTGCGGTCCCCCGACGATTCTAAAGTACCGCCAACGCATCAGCGGGCCGCTGCTGGACCGCATTGATCTTCACGTCGAAGTGCCGCTCGTCGATTACAAGGCCCTTTCCTCCGCCGAAGTCGGCGAAGCCTCCGAAAACATCCGTCAGCGCGTCGAAGCCGCCCGCGGCATGCAGCGCGAACGTTTTCACAAACACAAAGGCGTCCACACCAACAGCGCCATGACCCCGCGCTTGATCAAACAGCACTGCGGACTCGACAGCGAAGCCGCCGGCTGCCTCGAACACGCCATGGCGGAGATGAACTTCAGCGCCCGCGCCCACGACCGCATCCTCAAAGTCGCCCGCACCCTCGCCGACCTCGGCGGCCACGACCAGATCACCGCCAACAACGTCTTCGAAGCCATCAGCTACCGCACGCTCGACAGGAAGATGTGGGCGTGAAGAAACGCGTTTGCACTTCGACGATTCACAGCCACTCTCCGCCCGTCTGATGAATCTCAAACCTGCCAGCCGAATTTCCGTCAGTGCCGCTCTCGTAGCGGTGCGTGTCATTTGGCTTGGCTAAATCCACGGTTTGAGGAACCTGCGCGAACGGCGCTCATCATCAGAAGACAAAATGATCCGACATGATGCCAGAAGGTAGCCCTCAGACCGGCGCCTCCATGAGCACTCCCTCCTCCGAACTCCAACACCATTCACGGCGCGGCACGCTGTGGATGGTCATCTCGCTTGTCTGCTTCACGGGCAATGCCCTGCTGCTAAAAGTCCTCGCCTCCGTCCGTCATGTGGACCCGTGGATGTCGCTGACATTCCGTGCGGGTCTCGGACTGCTGGTCACGGTCGTGCTGTTCGCACCGGCGGGTTCGCTGAAAATGCGGCGGGCGTTCCAAAGCTGGATGCTGGCCTCGCGCGGCATCATCGGCGCTTTCGCAACAGCCGCGTATTACACGACGGTGGGTCCGCTTGGCGCGGGGAAGGCCACGCTGATCGGTAACACCTGGACGGCGTTCTCGGCGATCATGGCGGCCTTCGTTCTGCATGAGCGACTGGGCCTAGTGAAGATCGGTGGCATCGTGCTAGCCCTCGTCGGCCTGGGATTTCTCACGGGCATCGCACCGGGGACCATCACGCAGTTTGGAGTTCACGAAATGACCGCGCTGGCCGGTGCGGTCATGGCGGCGGCGGTCGTCGTGGTGATCCGCCAACTCACGCGCACGGAGACGAGTGCGACGATCTTTGCCTCGCAATGCGTCTATGGCCTGCTGCTCGGTGCGCCGATAGCGCTCTGGAACTTCACATCTCTAAATGGCATGGATGTGGCCGTGCTCTGCGGAGCTGCGCTGTGCGCCACCTTTGGACAGCTGGCGATGACCGAGGGCTTCCGCTTCCTGTCCGTGGGCGCGGGCGGGGCCTTCCAGGTCCTGGTTCCGGTGTTCATCACGCTGAGCAGCATCAGCCTCTTCGCGGAGCCCTTCACCGCTCCGCAGGTGCTCGGGTCCGCACTGGTGCTGTGGGGCGGCTTCCAGACCATGGTCGGCGGCAGGCGGAAACAAATCGCTTCCACCAGCCGCTGAGCCTGTGATAATCTCCCGCCATGTCTGCGGCGCTCAAAAATCCCGACATCAGCTACGCCTATTCCGCTCCGAAGGCGCCGAAGCGCATCAGCGAGGAGGAGTACGAGGCCGTTTTGGAGAAGTCCGTGGAGAAGCTCGAATTCCGCGATGGCAGGATCATGATGATGGCCAACGGGGACGGAGAGACGCACAGTCTGGTGATGAGCAGCCTTGTCCACCAGCTTGGTAATGCGTTCTCCGGGCGTCCGTGCCGACTCTACATGAGCGACATGAAAGTGAAGGTGGCGGCGACGAGTCTGAACACCTTTCCCGATGCCTCCATCGTCTGCGGCAAACCGCAGTTCAAAGATGATCGCCGTCAGACGCTGCTCAATCCTGGGGCCATCATCGAAGTTCTCTCCGAGAGCACCGAGGCCTACGACCGTGGGGAGAAATTCTGGCACTACCGCCACCTGCCGTCCCTGCGCACCTACCTTCTTCTGTCATCGACCCAGGTTCGTGCCGAGGTCTTCGAGCTGGATGATTCCGGCACCTGGGTGCTTGCGACCTTCGACGGCCTTGAGTCGGCCGTGAAACTCAGACACTACGACATGGAGATCCCGCTGGCCGCGCTCTACGAGAAGACGGTACTGGATCCCGATTTCAGCGAAGACAACTGAAGGCGCTCAAAACGCGAACCCCACCGTGACATGCAGCATGCCGCTGCCTTCGCCGGTGCGTTTGTTCGGATTGTGTCCGTAGTCGATGCGGATAGGGCCGAAGGGCAGCAGGTATCTCAATCCGGCGCCCACGCCGTAGCGGAAGTCGGAGGAATAGCTGAGCGGTGATGAGTTGCTGCCGCGCCCGAGACTGCCGGCGTCGGCGAAGACGGCGAACTCGAGGTTGGTGATGAGTTCATAGGAAAACTCGGCGCTGGCAAAAAGCGCCGAGGTGCCGCCCAGCGGAGTCCCACCAGGCGTCACCGGCCCGAGCTCGCGCTGGGCGAAACTGCGCACGCTGTTCGGTCCACCGTTGAACACGCGGGAGTCGATGGGGATTTCCGACGCAGCAGCGCCCATGATGTTGGACAGCTCCGCCCCGGTGGCGAAGCGCAGCCTGCTCGTCAGCGGCTTGTACCATGCGCCGCGGATGTCCGTGCGCATGAAGCTCACATTGCCTCCCAGCAGGCTCACCGTCTGCTCCAGCCGTCCGGAGATGAACCAGCCGTCCTTGGGCAGGATCGGGCTGTCGCGTTTGTCATAAATCACATTCACGCCGATGCCCTCCAGCGTGTAATTCGTCGGCCCGGTCTCCGGTTTGGTCAGCTTTTTGGTGTTCACCGTGTTGGCCGAGGAATTGAAGAAAAAGCCGTAGCTCAGCGGCCCGCTGACCCGCCGCACGAGGTCAAAGCTCAGCGTCGTGCCGATGCGATCGTATTCGAAGAGGTTGAACTGCTCCAGCGCTAGGCGGGAGGTCAGCGCGTAGGGTGAATTGCGGAAGACGGGATTCGTGTGACTCACGAATCCCACCGGACCGGCCACGCTGTAGGTCAGCTCGGCGGCCAGTGTGTTGCCGCTTTCGCGCCAGTTGGTGTTCTTGTAAGTCACGCCCGCCTGCCCGCCGAGAAAGGTGTCAAAACCGATTTCGAAACCCAGCGTGATCGGCTGTGTTTCCTCACCCGAGACGTGCAGCTCGCCCAGAGACTTGTCCGTGTTCACCGGCACCACCTTGGTGTCCAGCAGGGCGAACATGCCGGTGTCCAGAGCACGCTTGAAGAAGAAGTCCGCATCCGCCGCTTCGTAGATCCGGCCCTCCAGCGGCTTGAACTTGCCCAGCAGCACTCGCTGCGATCCTTTGCTGAAACCCGGATGCGTGACGACGCGGCTGATCTTCACCCGCTCGCCGGGAACCACTTCAAAGACCACATCCACCGCGCCGCCGGATTTCCTCAGTTCATACTTCGATGTCGTCTCCGCATACAGCCAGCCGCGCTCCGCGCACATGGAGCGCAGACGCTGCTCGATCTGCTGCACACGCGCTTCGTTGAAGGATGAGCCGGGGATCTCGGTCAGCAGTGCGCGCATTTTTTTGTCCAGCTCCGTCGGTGCGCCGATCAGTGACACATTGCCAAAGACAAACTTCGGCCCCTGCACCACCTCCAGGGTCAAATCACGCCGCATTTCAGCATCATGCCCCGGCGCTGGCAAAAGCCGTGTCGTCGCATTCAGGTAGCCCTCCGCACGCAGACGGCGCTGCACCAGGCCCGCGCCCTGCTCCAGGTCCGCCGCCACCCACTGCGGCAGTTTTTGATTCACCTCAGGGCGCTCCAGCGTCGGCTGGAGCAGGTACTTCTGCAGTTCCGCCTCCGGCAGCACGGTTGCACCCTTCATCGTCACCGTGCCGACGCTCAGTCGGTGTCCCGGCACCACGGACAAAGAAATCACGCCGGCTGACAGCTCCCAGCCGACCTCCGCCTCCGGCCAGCCATCGCGTATCAGATGCTGCCGGGCGAAGAATGCCAGATCATCCGCCAGCGGTTCCGACAGCGGACCTCCTCCGTTCAGCGTGAGCTGGTCCTTTAGCATGCCCTCCAGCGCTTTCCACTGCGCGTCTTCCACCCCGTCCACGCGGACGATGGCGTTTCCGTGCTTCACCTCGAAGGCCGCCGCCGTGCCGCAGAGCAGCAGCCAGCAGATCCAACAGCGCATGAAATGGAACACGCTTGTCATGGTTCGTCCTCCTCCACGGCCCGGGCCGCTTTGCCAAATTTCAGCACGTAACCCAGGAGCGCCTTCATTCGTCCCGTCTGGGTGAAGCGCCCCGTGAACCGCACATTCGGAGTCAGTTCATACATCGCCTGCATCGAGTCGTTCGCACGATCACCGCCGCTGGGGTTGAAGGTCATGTGCAGCTTCGGCGGCTCGTCGCTGATCTTCTTTTCGCTGTTGAACAGCTTCCGCCACGTCTCCGAGACGACGAGAAAGGCTGCGCGCGTCATCGCCTCGCTCGCCATCTGGGCATTGTCACCGCCCAGCGTCATGCCGGTGCCGATCATCGTCACGATGTCCGTCTCTGACATCGGCGGCGTGCTGGTGAAGCGCGTCTTCGGATCCGAGGCGTCGCCATAAACATACAAAACGATGTCATTGCTGCCGATTCGGGACTCGCCGCGCACATCGAGCTTGGGAGCGAAGGGATTCCCCGGGTTCATCGTCACCACGCCTTTGGTGATCTTCAGCAGGCTGAAGGGCAGCTTCAAAAGCAGGCGGTCCACATTCGCAAACCCGGTCAGCAGCGGCTTCGCACCCGTGCCACCGAGCCTCACATCCGCGGAGATCGCCCCGTTGACCAGATTGCCCGCCAGCAGGATCGGATCGCGCGTTTTCACGCGCAGGTCGAAGGTCCAGTCCTTCAGCAGCGGCGGCAGTTCCAGCTTTTGATCCACCTTCGACGTTGAAGGCGGCGGCGGGGGCAGCGGCTCGCTTTGCTTGATCACGTTCATCACATTCGGCAGCAGGTTCACCTCCTGAAAAATGCGCCCACGCACGGCCTCCACCAGTCCGCTGACCCGCGCCGCCTTCAAGGCTCCGACGCAGGCGATGTCGGCATTCGCCCGCAGGCTGGAGGTCGGGTTGCGAAACACCAGCGCCTCACGCGCCTGCACTTTCAGATCAAAGCCGGGATCGGCCATGTTCTCCGCATTGACGGACCCGGCCAGCTTCACGACACCTCCCGCGAGCACGGCGGAAATTTCTTCGATCACCACCTTCCGGTCATTTGTGCGGATGCGCACCTTCACGTTCCGGACGCTCGGCATGTCGGCGCTGACGAAGGACACGCTCGCCGCGTCGAGATCCATCGTCGAGTCAATCAGCGGCGCCTTGACGATGCCGCCGACCTTGGCGTTCAACCGCAGCCTCGCGGGCACGGACTTCACCACGTCCGGTGCGAACTCGCGCAGAAAACCCAGATCGCTCTCAGCCATGTCCAGCGCGGCCTTCAGGGGCAGGTGCATGACTGAATCGGGATTTTTCATCAAATCACGCACCCGCATCGGCACCTCCGCTTTGAGCAGCAGGGGCTGAAGCGGCTGCTGATCCACCTTTGCGTCCACCAGGAGCCGTCCCGCCTTCACCGTCGTTAAAACCTCAAGCTGCGCGGGTTTGAACGAGTTCGGCAATCCCGGAGCTTTCACGTCTTTGAGATTCAACAGAACCCTCGCGTCCTCCATGCCTCGAATCTCCACCTCCATGCTCAGAACGGCCTCGGGAACACCCTTCACGCCCGCAGCAGTGGCCACCTCGTGCAGCGGCAGGTCGCTCGCGTTCAGGACCACGTCCAAGGCCTCAAGATCAAACGAAGCCCGCGCATGACCGCGAAGAAGTTGCCGCTCCTGCTGCCAAAAACCGAGTTCGCTCAAATCCGCGCGTTTGTCCGTCACCGAGCCCTTCGTCACGAGCCGCCAGGGGCCGAGAGAAGCCTTCAGCGCCTCGATTTTCGCGGTCGTTTCTGCAAGCGACATCGCCAGCTCCACGTCCGCCGGCTCCGGCATCTGCGCCACCTTCACCCGCGTCGCGTTCAGGGTCACACGGCCTTCACCACGCCAGGGACTCGCATCACCCTTCACATCCAGATTTGCCATCACGCCGCCGCCTTCGATGGCCGGCGCCTTAAAGGCCGCCAACAGGGCATTCAGCGCCTTCAGTTCCGGCAGTTCCACCACGCCATTCACGTCGAAAGCCCAGGGTGCGGACAGGCCCGCCTTGCCCTTGAGGTCGATGTGATTCCGCTCGTCCACGAGCACACGGCAGGACTGCAAAAGCGCCTCCCCCTTGGCGACCGCCACCTTCACGTCCACCGCCGGCAGCGCCGCCTCGCCGAAGCGACCGTCTTTCACGCTCAGATCGATCTCCGCATCCGCATTCATTGGATCATTCACCTTCAACGAGGCCCTGCCCGTGGTGGCGATCTTCGCCGTGACCGGATGGTCGAGCGGCGGGAGATTGACCGTCTTCATCAGCAGCGCCGGATCATCGATCTGGACGGTCCAATCCGCCGTGACGGGCATGTCGTCCTTCATCGTCATCACCGCGTTCACATCCACGCGATTCCCCGCCCCTAGCATCAGCGCAGGCACGCTCAGCTTCGCTTCATGGCCGTCCAGCGCCACGTCCACCGCCAGTTTCGGCAGACGGTAGGTCTCAAACGCCAGATCGTCCCCGCGTAGCTGCGCCGCAGCCTTCGTCGGTGTGGCACCCACGCCTTCCGCATCCGCCGTGATGTTCACGACACCCTTCACCGGCGGCGGTGCTTCCAGAAGCTGCGCCGCGTCCGCGATCTTCGCCTGCAGTCGTGCCGTCCACTTTGATTTCATCACATCCTCGGCCAGTCGTGCCTCCACAAACGCCGAGACCGCGTTGGAACCACGAATCACCTTGGCATCGGTGATCTTCGCCAGACCGTCCTTCACTTCGAAAATGGCGCTGACCGCATCCAGCATCACGCAGGCAGCTTTCACATCGGCCACGTCCAGTTTGCCGTCCACGGTCATGTTCATGGGCAGCATCGGATCACCCGCAGCCTTAACCGAAAGATTCACCGGACCAAAAGTGACGCCCGGCGGCATCTTCCAATCGTTCGACGTGAAGTTGCTCACGCGCACGTCCGCCTCCGCATGCATCCCGCCGCCGAAGACGCCGCGAGCCAGCGCCTCAAGCGCAAAAGCCGCCTTCCCCAAGGCAGCGTCGATTTTCACAGCCACCGCGTCCTGCCGCCACTCGCGGAGATCGACCTTTAAGGCCTTCAATTCAGCACCGTAGGGCAGCGCCAGACCTGAGATGGTCAGTTCCCGCTCCCCCCATGCCACTTTCGCCTTCACATTGGCCACGCGCAGATCACCGAGCTCGATCTTGAACTCCGCGCACTCAAACAGCCCCGGCATCCCTTCCCCGACGCGCAGAGTCAGGCCTCGGACGGTCAGCACCCTCGCATCCGCCAGCGTGACGGTGGCGTTCACATTCTCGATGTCGATCACCTTCGGCCAGACGAGAGGCGGCGGCTCTCCCGTTCCCTCCTTTTTCTCTTCAACAGGCTGCGCGGCGACGGACAGCTTCCGCAGGTCGATGACGGCATCCACGTCCTTCAATGTCACGCGCTTGAGGATGTCGATGTCTCCCGTGCGAATGGCGCTCCGGGAGTCATACTCGGCTGAGAATTCGCCGATCGTCGCCGAATCGATCATGAGGCCGCTGGCGGAGATTTCCTTGAGGCTCAAATCACCGGTCACAGAGCCGACCACGCTCCATTTCAGACTGAGTCCCGCCATCTCCGCCCCGACAGGTCCGCCATGCTGCAACAGGGCGCGAAGCAGGGCCTGATGAAAGATGATCGCCAACAGCAACACAATTCCCCCGGCCAGCAAGAGCCGCTTCAGCCAGCGCCACCAGCGGCGAGGTTTCGAATGAGTCGTGGGGGACACAGAGCTTCAATGCCGCAGTTTGGAGCAAGTTCAATGCGCAGACTCAAAGCCGGCGACGCGAGCATGAAAAAGGCGCGGGAGAAGCTCCCGCGCCTTGCACTTGTTCAGATGGCTGCCCCGGCTCAGTCGGACTTGCGCCAGATGGTCGTCAGCGTGCCTTTGAAAGTCACTTTCACCGCCTGGGTCGTCACGAGCTCGCGAAAGTGTGGTGATGCCTCTCGCTCCACGATTTCCCAGTTCTCGATGTGATCCCCGTTCAGTATCCCGTGCACGGGGATGCAGTCCGCGTGGCGGCAGAGAAAGCCGTTCTTGCGCTCCTTTTCGACACGCCATCCCGGCGCAAGCTGCCAGGTGACCACATGCGGCGCGTCATGGCCCGCGTCGTCGCAGATTTCGACACGGTCCGACGCCGCATGCACCGCCCTTTGCACGCGGGTCTTCTCACGCTCCAGACTCATGAGGCAGATGTCGTTGTTAATCTCCATGGCGGGAACGCGATGATGCGCCGACCAGAGAAACGCGCCGAGGCGTAGCGGTGTCGTCAGCCCGGAGGCAGGGACCGGCCCGTTGTGCGCATCCCAGGCCGCCAGTCGCGTGCGCAAAGCCGGATTGCCGTAGTAGGCGCCCGTGCCCGGGTCGATGACGAGCGCCTGCTGCTCAAACCAAAGCGAGACATGCAGCGCGTCGAGGTGCCCGTGCGCCGCCATGCTGCCGAGACCGAGTGGCGATCCGTCCGCCCGCACCGTCCAGCGCGCATCGCGCCACAGCGCCTGCCCGCTCTCAGGGTAAACCCGCCACTGGCCCCGCATCGCCGCCTTCAGGCCTTTCGGTGGATCACCCAGCCAGAAGCGCAAGGTCGCGCCTTCCGCACGGCCGAGCATCCAGCCGCGGAACTCCGCCACCGCATGGGATCGCTTGAGAGCCAGCGGCAGCACCTGAGCATCATCCGAATCGCCAAAATCCCAGCCTTCAGGTGCTTCGACGACATCCACGAAGTACTGCGCGGCCTGCGTCAGCCGCTCCAGCACCTCGCCCTTCAATCCATCCACCGCCGCACCTGCATGCCAGCACATTTCCCACGCGAAGAGATGGTAGTGCAGCGCCTGCTCCTTGTTTCCGCCATCGGCATGAAACTGCTGCATCATCTCGCGTTCCAGGAGCTTCCACACGCGTTGCGCCGGACCGACGGACTTCTCCAACGCGGGCCAGCGCGTGACCGCCATCACCAGCGCGCAGAGTTCGCCGATGAGATGATTGTTGGCCGACGAGCCGAAGGACCGCCGCCGCCAGACCCACCAGGCATGAACGGGCACGATGCGGGCGGTGAGCTCATCCTGCCGCCGCGCCAGGTCGGGATCGTCGCAGCCGCGCACCAGAGCGTCGAACCAGCAGAAGTTCATCAGCCGCAGCGCGGCTTCGAGCGGGCTGGTCCAGTTGATGCCGTAACCCGGCGTGTTGCGGTCGCACCAGTCCTCCAGCCAGAGCTGCGCCACGCGGATCGCACGCACGTCGCCATTCAGTGCGCTGTGCATCGCCATGCGCGTCATTTCCGCCCAGCGGTTGACCTCCCAGATCGCGCGCGCATCCGCACTCATCTCCAGGTGGCGGTGGTCGAGCTTTTCCGCAGGAGTGCCAGGATCAATGACCACGCCGAGCGTCGGATCGCGATGCCAACAGGGCGGCGCACCGACTTCCACCGCCTTCCAGCCGAACAGCGCCCACTCGCCCCGCACCAGTTTTTCTGCATCCGCCGCCAGCTGCTTGCGCAGATCCGCAGGCACCTGCTTGCGCCAGGGAAGCTGCGGATAATCGGTGAACGTGCCGTCCCACGACTTGGTGGCGACTTTCTTGAGCTTTGTCGCCTCACCCATCCGGGCGCAGCGCTCGATCACACGCCGCACGATCTCGCCGACGCTCATCGCCCGCAGTCGTTGCGCATACCAGGCCGCCTTCATCACAGATTCACCTCTCTTCCTTCTCGAATCGACTCCAGCACCGCAAAGGTCAGGCGCATGCTCTGCCGCGCCTGCTCATACGGCAGCGGATGTTTCGCCTCGCCCTTCAAATAGGCCAGCCAGGCCGCCATTTCCTCGGCATGGCCCTTGGAAGCAAACTTCTTCACCGTCGGCTTCCGCTTTTGGAAGATCGACAGCTTCATGAAATTCTCGCATTCCACCACCACGCCGTTCCCAAACACGCGAAACGACTCCTTCGGGAACGCCGAGTCGCCTTCCGCCGAATAGATCACCTGCGCGGACGATCCATCCGCGAACTCGATCTGCGCGGTCACCGAATCCGGCACCGCTGGACGGCCCACCGTCTGCGCCTTCACCTTCACCGGCCTGCCGAGCACATGGCAGGCGAAGTCGAAGAAGTGGCAAGCCTCTCCCAGCACACGCCCGCCGCTTTCATCGACGTTTGCATACCAGTGATCCGGCGCCAGCGCTCCCGCATTCACATGAAACGCCAGCGTCTTCGGCCCGGGGATGTTTTGCAGCGTCTGCATCATCGCCGTCGTTGCCGGAGCGAAGCGGCGATTGAAGCCCACCATCACGCTCCCGGAGGAGGAAGTCATCGCCTCGTCGATCTGCGCCAGTTCCTCCCGCGTCAGGCACAGCGGCTTTTCCACAAACGTGTGCTTCCCGCCTTGCAGTGCCCGCAAAACGAGCGGCGCATGCAGATGATGCCGCGTACCGATCATCACCGCGTGAGACAGGCTGCCAGCCTGTTCCGAACCCACAGGCTGGCAGCCTGTTTCACCTCCGAGCACCTTCGCCGCATCCGTTTCAGCCGTCGCAAAGCCAAATTTCTCCTTCACATGCCGCGCGCTCAGCCCCGTAGCGTTCACAATCGTCCCCAGCGCGATTTTTCCCTTCAAGTGCGGGAGCAGCATCGTCCGTGCGAAGTTTCCTGCTCCGATGGCGTCGAGCGTCTCAACGCCGTTCCGTAGTTCCGCCTTCAGGCGGTCCGGTATCTGTGACTCCGCAGCAGGCTCCACCTCACCGGACCGGCTAAAGCCGGAACTACAATACTCGATCACCACGCCAAGCTCGCTCTCCAGCTTGTCATAAACGTCCAGAACACCCTCGAACCCAACACGCCGCGTTGTCACCGGCATCAAATCGAGCTGCCCCGTGCGCATCAGTTCCAGACACGCTTCGAAGTTCCGGTTCTCAGTCCAGCGCACATAACCAATGGGGTAATCCTTCCCGCCCCACTCGTACTGCGGGTCGTAACGTCCGGGGCCGTAGCTGCGCGAGTAGCGCACCTGGATATCCTTCATGTAGGCCGTCTTCCAGGACAGCTCGGCATCGTAAATGCCCGTGATCACCATCACGCCGCGATCCCGCAGGCAGGCGATCGCCTGATCCGCCGGACCGCTGGACTTGCCGCCCACGCAGATGATCACCGCATCCACGCCTTGGCCATTTGTCCATTCACGCACCACGTCTTCCACCTTTGTCTCCGCCGGATTCACCACGCGCTCCGCTCCCATCGCCAGCGATGTTTGCAGGCGCGATGAAACAAAATCCACCGCCAGCACACGCGCACCGGAGGCTTTGAGCAAACTGGTCGCCAACAAGCCGACGAGACCCTGGCCCATCACCAGCACGCGATCTCCCAGGCGCACCTCAGCCTGCCGCACGGCCTGCAGCGAGATCGACGCCAGCGTCGTGTAGGCGGCCTGCCAGTCCTCCACGCCTTCGGGAACGAGTGCAGCCAACAGATCCGGCACGGCGATCATCTCCGCATGAAACGCGCACTCCGCACCGCCGCAGGCCACGCGATCCCCCACACGGAAACGCGAGTTCAATTCATCCACGGCGACAACGAAACCCGCCGCCGAGTAGCCCAGCGGCGTCGGCGATTCCAGCCGGTTGCGCACCTTTTCCAGCGCCGCCTTCCAGCCCAGCGTCTTTGCCGTGTCGATCACCTTTTTGACCTGATCCGGCCTCGCCTTCGCCTTTTGCAGCAGCGACATCCGCGCCTGCTCCACCTTCATCCGCTCCGTTCCCGGCGAGATCACCGAGCACGTCGTCCGCACCAGGATTCCTCCCGGCGGCGGCACCGGCGCAGGCACTTCCTGGAGTTCAAGACGTCCGTCTTGGTATTGAGCGAGCTGTTTCATGAGGGGATGTAATTCAGAGCGTCACAGGACCATCAGGCGTGCGGTCGAGGAAGGTGCGGTGCCAGAGTTCGGTGGTGAGGAGGGTCCAAAGCCACATGCCGTGGTCCTCGCGACCGGCGCGATCATCTTGGATCATGCGTTGGACGACTTTGGGATCGTAGAGTCCGCGGGCTTTGATCTGCGTGTCGGAAAGGAGGTCATCGACGATAGGACGCAGCGGTCCGCGCATCCAGGCGCGCAGGGGGCTGTTGAAACTGGCTTTCGGGCGATGGACGACATCGTGCGGCAGGAGCTTTTCGCCGATGCGTTTGAGCAGGTGCTTCTGAACGCTGCCTTTGATCCGCAGATGCGGCGCGGCGCGAAACATGGCGGTGGCGACGTCTTTATCGACGAGCGGCGGACGCGTCTCGATGCTGGCGGCCATGGTGGCTTTGTCGCTGTAGGTGAGATTGTGCTCCGGCAGGAAGACCTGCGTGTCGTTCAGGCACATGCGCGTGAGGTAGGAAAGGCCCGGCGCAGTGAGCGCGGCCTTCTGGCGCTTCCAGAAGAGCGATTCGTGGTAGTCGGCGCCCTGATAGAGCTCGGCGTAGCGACTTGGGCTCAAAGAGAGGTCGGCGGAGAGGTAGCGCTCGGCTTCCGGCAGGGACGCGTAGCCATCGAATCGCTTCAACATGCGCGGCAGGAGCAGGCCACGGGTGGAAGTCGCGACGGGCAGGGCATTGATCGCACGTGAGATCCCGGCGCGCATGAATCCCGGGACCAGGGCCTGATACTGAGCGGCACGCAGGCAGGCGAGGTGCTTGCGGTAGCCGCCGAAGATCTCGTCGCCGCCGACGCCGTTCAAAAGCACGATGATGCCCATGTCCCGCGCAGCTTGGGCGATGAGGTAGGTGTTGACGGCGGCGGGGTCGGAGAGCGGCTCGTCCATGTGCCAGACCATCTTTGGCAGCAGTTCCGTGATCTTCGGTTCGATCTCGAACTCGTGAAGTCGAAAGCCGAACTTGTCGGCCACGATGCGCGCGTAGGAGGAGTCGTCGGAGGCTTGCTCGAATTTTTGGTCCCGCGACGAAAACTTGATCGTGAAGGCATCGATACTGCCGTTGTGATGACGACGCATGAGTGCGCTGATGAGCGAGGAGTCGAGTCCGCCGCTCAAAAAGGTGCCCACCGGCACATCGGCGACCATTTGGGACTTCACCGCGCTCTCAATGAGATCGCCGATCTCTTCGACGGCCGCGTTTTCGTCGCGCAGCGTTTCGGTGGGCTCAAGACGCCAGTAGCGCTTTGTTTCCATCCGCCCGTCCTGCCAGGTGAAGCAGTGACCGGCGGGCAGTTTGTCGATGCCGGCGAATCCCGTGCTCGGAGCGATCTGGAACCGGGTGGGGTTTCGCATCGCCTCGTCATCACGCGACGCGCGGACGAAAGGGCAGGCAAAGAGCGCCTTGATCTCCGAAGCGAAGGCAAGCCCCCCGCCGCTGACCTGGGTGTAGTAGAGCGGCTTGATGCCGAGCTGGTCGCGTGCGGCGAAAAGTCGGCGTGTGGTCGTATCGAGCCAGGCAAAGGCGAACATGCCGTTGAGTTTGTTCAGGCATGCCTCTCCCCACTCGATGAGTCCCGCGAGCAGCACTTCGGTGTCACTTGCCGAGCGGAACGAATGACCAAGCGCCTCCAGCTCGCGACGCAGCTCTCGGTAGTTGTAGATCTCACCGTTGAAGGTGATCCAGTGCCGCCGATCGGCTGAGCACATCGGCTGTGCGCCGTCTGGACTAAGGTCGATGATGGCTAGGCGGTTGTGCGCGAGTCCACTGTTCATTTCGCCGAACCAGTCGCTGCCGCGCCCGTCCGGCCCGCGATGCCGCATGGTCGCGGACATGCGTTCTAGCAGCTCGGGGGAGCCGCAGTTGAGAAGGCCAGCGATGGAACACATGGGCGGTGAAAATGACGAAATCCGAAGGACGAATGACGAAAAGCGGGGGGAACCTTTGAGCGCCGATGGGTGGAGCGCGAGTGTGTCGAAGACCACTCGCCTGTTTGATGGTCTATCGGGAACGATTCACCGCTGACGTAGCGAGTACGCTGTCGCCATACTCGCGCTTCGTGTGGCGGGACCTTGGGGCATTTTTCGTCATTTCAAGACCGTGACGAGCCAGCGGTGTTTGCCGGCGCTGGTTTGCTCCATGCGGTCGGTGGCACGAAGCGTGAGCGTGAAGTCGTCGCCGAGTTTTTGCATGAGGCCGCTGTGGATGGCGGATTCGCGATCCGGGGACCAACTCGGCCCAGCAAGCAGGAGGCATTCAGCGACGCCGGGCTGATGCTGGTGAAACTGCACGGCGAGCAGACCGTCGAAGAGGCTGTCGTGCATGTTGATGGCCGTGAGGGAAATACGGCGTCCGGTGGAACTGACCAGGAACTCGTAATCACGACCCACAACCTCCGAAACCGCGCCTGTCGTGATTTTCGCCAGATCGCCAGTGCGGTAGCGCACGAGCGGCATGACGTGGTTGTGGAAGGAGGTGCCGATGATTTCTCGATTTCCTTCGGCATCCGGTTCGCCGAACTCGACGAAGCCGTAGGTCGGCCAAAAGTGGAGGTCCGTGGATTCCTTGCGCTGAGCGGCAAGCACGACGCGCTCGCTGTGACCATACCAATGCATGACGGGCGCGCCGAAATAAGCCTCCAACTGACGCTGTGACTCTGCACTGAGCCGTTCGGAGCTGCACAGCATCGAGGTGAGTGAAAAGTCGAGTTTCGCGCCCAAGCGCATGAGCATGAGCGCAGTGCTGGGATAGGCGAGCAGGTGCTTGGGACGAAAGCGGTTCAAGGCGGCGACGTATTCCGGCAGACGCTCTGCGGTGAGGTGGTAGGAGGAAAGCACGAGCCAGTCCCGCGCGGCGTCG
>CAMAZK010000033.1 GCA_945863205.1 Akkermansia muciniphila
TGTCGCTCTTGATCCATTCGACGGCACTTCCAAAGTTCTCTGGCTCAGATCGCGGCGGAGTGTTTCCAGTCACGATCTCACCAAATTCCCGAAGAGGCTTCATTGGAAGTTGGCGAGTGTTGGTCAAAGGATCCCCGAACATGTCGAGGAAGGACGCGCGGAGGAAGCCGTCGGTGAGGCGGAGGGCTTCCTGGCGCTTCCGGCGCAGCGCATCCGCCTTGTCCAGCAGAGCGGCGATGCGTTTTTGGTCTTCGAGGGGGGGAAGTGGCACTTTTAGCGCCTTCAATATGGATGAATTGATGTTGTTCTGAGCCACTCCACGCCCTTGAGACGCTAATTGAGGGGCAGCAAAATCTAGAAATTGACGAAGGTAGTGCGCATCCAAGCGCCTGTCGTTCGGCACGATTCCAACGATAGCTTGGTTGGTTGCAGAAGGTCGCGCCAACACAGCCGTTCTACCTATGGTTGCGAAAATTGAGAGCAGAACAGTGTTTGCAGGCAAGAGTTTGGCAGCGCTCTCTAATAATGCGGTTTCAGTGATGTATTCCTCAGTCGTTCGGATCGTACCTTGCAGCATGTCACCGATCTTGACCCAAGGGATGTTACCGCCATAAAGCTCTGGGCGTGATCGCGATGGAGTACCCCCAGCAATGACTTTGCATAGCTCTCCGAGCGTATGAGTTGAAAGAGGCAGGTTCATTTCAATACTCCCTCCTTTTCATCAAGTTTGCCGAGATTTTGGACCTCGCGGCGGAGCTCGGCGGCGAGTTCTTGCTCGGTGGGAAGGTGAAGCCGATAGCGGGAGGCAAAGAGTTGCTGGCTGTCAGCAAGCACGGAGTAGCGGGGGATGGTTTCCGACTTTTCACTGCACAGGATGATGCCAATGGTTGGATTATCCTCCGGTTGTTTGCCTGACTCATCCCAGAGGCGGACGTAGCCGTCCATCTGGCCGATGTCTTGGTGAGTCAGCTTACCCAGCTTGAGATCAATGAGCACATAGTCGTAGAACAGACGTTCTGCGCGGTTCTCCACCCGCATCAACGCCCAATAGTGCGTCCACCCGAGAGCGGGAGAGAAACCGCGCTTTGCGTCCACCTGTTCGACGGCTTCTGTCAGGTCTGCCAAAACACCACATCCGATGTGTTGAATGTTAGCGCCGCCAGATTGGGCACTTCCGATGTGCCGAATTGGCGAGGTGGATGAGTCGTCGGTGAATTGGGCACTTTGAAAGTGCCCAATCTCTGGCTGGCGGTGGGCGTAGGTTTGAAAAAAGAGCCTAAAAGCCTTCAAATTGGTCACGGGAAATCCACGCCCAAAGCGCTGGGTGAGCCGCTGGGATAGATCATTAATGATCCGCTTTCCATAAGCCGCCCGTTCCTCTCCGCTTTGAAGTTCATGCACGATCTCCCGCCCGATGAGCCAGTAGGTAATAACCATCTGGCTGTTGACGGCGCGGACGACGTTTCCCCGGGCTTGGTCGAGGATGGCGGCGACGCGGTCAAAGAGTGCAGGGGCTGCCGCCAATGTTTTGGGAGC
Source organism: Akkermansia muciniphila (assembly GCA_945863205.1). Classification (GTDB taxonomy): domain Bacteria; phylum Verrucomicrobiota; class Verrucomicrobiia; order Verrucomicrobiales; family Verrucomicrobiaceae; genus Prosthecobacter. The sequence goes on from CAMAZK010000033.1 coordinate 1,537, forward strand.
GGTTTTGGCCGGTTTTGATTTGGCCGATTTCTTGGATGTCTTCATTTCAACATCGCCTCCAGTTCATCAAGGTCGGCGAGGATGCTTTGCTCGAGGGTTTTGAGTTGGTGGAGGATGACGGCGGGGGCGGCGTAGGTGGCCTCTTTGTGCTCGGTTTGTTTGTAGCGGTTCAGGGAGAGGTCGTGGTTTTGGGCCTGGATCTCGGCTTTGGTGACGAGGAAGGACTGGGCGGTGCGAGGGCGGGCGGCTTCGCTGGGGGAGTTCGTAGTTCGGGCTTCAGCCCGTTCTGGGTTGCCCGGAGGCGGGCTAAAGCCCGAACTACGAACACTGCGCCAGCGGGTGAGGACATCGGGCAGGTTGTTCTTGGCGTGCTCTTCCTCGGTGAGGGGTGTGAGCGGGGTGGGACCTTGTTTGGCGGGGGGGAGGAGGTCGCTGCGTTTGTCGTCGAGGGAGAGGCCGTCGGCCTGCACGTCGTAAAACCAGACGTCTTTGGTTTCGCCGCCTTTGGTGAAAAACAGGATGGCGGTGGAGACGCCGGCGTAGGGCTTGAAGACTCCGGCGGGCAGGGAGATGACGGCCTCAAGCTGGTTCTCATCCACCAGCATCTGGCGGACGCCGAGGTGAGCGCCACTGGAGCCGAAGAGGACGCCGTCCGGCACGATGACGGCGGCGCGGCCACCGGACTTCAACAGGCGGAGGATGAGGACGAGGAAGAGCAGCTCGCTCTTTTTGGTCTTCACCCGGCTGCGCAGGTTGGGGTCCATGTTGTCGGCATCAATGGTGCCTTTGAAGGGTGGATTGGCTGCGATGACATCGAAGGCGGCGCTGGCTAGACGGGGGAAGCGCTCGGAGAAGCCGGTATTCAGCGTGTCCTGATACTGGATGCTGGGGGACTCGATGCCATGAAGCAGGAGGTTCATGGCGGCGATGCGGAGCATGGTCTGATCAAAGTCGAAACCATGCAGGAGGTCGTTCTGGATGTGCTGGCGGTAGGGCTCCAGGAGATCACCAGGGTAGTGGCGGGTGATGGTTCCGTCCTCATCCCGCGTTTCCTCGACAAGGGCGGGCGTGGAGTATTTCTCGATGAGGTATTCCATGATGCCGACGAGGAACCCGGCGGTGCCAGCAGCGGGATCGCAGCAGCGGTCGGTGGGCTGGGGATCGAGCATGGCGGCCATCAGCCGGATGATGTGACGCGGGGTGCGGAACTGCCCGGCGATGCCTGCGGTGGACAGCTTGGAGAGCAGGTATTCGTAGAGGTCGCCCTTGGTATCGCCCTCCGTGAGGGGGAGTTCCTCGATGGCGTTGACGGCGCGGACGAGAAGGTTGCCAGTGGGGATGAGGCAGTTGGCATCCCGCAGGAAGCGGCCGAGGGCGCTGCGTTTTTCCAGCTCGGTGCGGAGGAAGGGGAAGAACTCGTCGCGGACGACTTTTAGCATGTCATCGCCGCCGAGATTGCGAAGGCGGGACCAGCGGAGGTGCTGGCGGTCGGCAGAGAAGAGCGCGGTATGCTGGCCACCGAGGCGAGCTGCGCGGTTTTCATGCCGTGCCTCCGAGAGGTCCAGCAGGCGAGCAAACATGAGGTAGCTGATCTGCTCGATGACCGTGATGGGATTGGTGACGCCACCGGAGTGGAAGTCCAGCCAGAGGGCGTCGATTTTGGATTTGAGGCGGGTTGTTACCATGAAAAGGGAGTGGGGAGCTGACAGAAAGAAGGGGGCTGAAAAGGAGGGCGGACGGACTAGGCGGCCTGGAGGTTGAGTTCGTTCAGGAGGGAGAGCAGGTCATCCACCTGGGCGGGCTGGGTGAAGACGCCGTCCACGCCGCTGCCGTGGATGGTGGTGAAGGGGGCGTCCCAGAGTTTTTCGAGTTCGATGGCTCCATAGCGGGCGACGTAGGACTTCAGCAGTTCCAGGAAGCGGATCTGGTTGGCGTTGAGGTCAGTATACTTTTGGACGAAGGCACGGAAGTGCTCGTCCACGCGGGCGGCCTCCAGGCCGATGATCTGGCGGATGGCGAGGTCGATGCGGCGGGCTTTGTTTGGGAAGTGGTGGAGCAGTTCCTCCAGATGCAGGTCGGGATCGTGGAGGAGCACCTCGGTGGTGAGATCGCTGATCTCATCGGCAGTGACGGGCTGGCCTGAACGGATTTTTTGCAGGGCGGGGTTGGCCTGCATGAGGCTGCGCAGCACGCCTTCGACGCGGTTACGGTATTCGGCGAGGTCGAGCCCCTCCAGCTTGGGTTTGTGCGTCTCGACTTGGAACTCGGTGGCGTCCTCGCGGACATTGATGATGAGTGGCGAGAAGGCGGGACCTGTCTTCTTTGCCCGGAAGCGCATGAGGCCGCGCAGCTCGGTGCGGATGGTTTCGAGATCGGCGGCGGTGGCGGACTCGACCCAGGAGGTGGACTTGGCCTTTTGGATGAAGGCGATCTTGTCGGCGACCTGGCTGAGATTGATCGGCAGCTCAGACACCTGCTGCGTGAGGCGGTCGGAGAGATCGGCGGCTGTGGCGGAGCCGGTGATCTTGGCCTGCTGGAGCTTTGCCGTGAGCAGGTCAAACTGATGCGCGGCCTCGGCTCCGCGCAGGTCGCGCCATTGCTGGAGGGGAGCAATCTGGCGGCGGAGGGTGGCGACGGTGGCGGATTGGAAAGCGGGTAGGACGCCCTCCCGGAGGATGCCCTGGACCTCGCGCCATTTTTCCTTCACCGAAAGGCAGTCCGCAGGTAGCGCTGCGACATCCGCAGTGAGGAGTCGAGTGGCGAGCTGGAAGATGTCGAGGTCCTGCTTTGGCAGCGCTGTCTCGGCGAGCTGGAGGCGTGCTTCGAAGAGCTGCTCGGGCAGGCTTTTGGCCTTGGCAGGTTCTTCCTCCTTCACGAGTTCGTCGAAGTATTCGAAGTTGCCCCAGTGGTCGAAGATTTGGAAGACCTGCTTGTCCTGGCCGGGGCCGAAGAGGTCGTAGCAGAGACGAGTGCCGCGTCCGATCATCTGCCAGAATTTGGCATAGGACTTCACAGGCTTGGCGAAGACGAGGTTCACGATGGAGGGGACATCAATGCCGGTATCCAGCATGTCCACGGAGACGGCGATGGTCAGGTTTTTGGTGCCGTCGGTGGATTTGAAATCGTCGATGAGCTGCTCGGCGCGGGGTTCGTAGTTGTCGATGCGGACGCAGAAGTCGCCGCCGTATTGGGGATACATCTCGTCGAAGAGACTGACGAGGAGCTTCGCGTGGGCGTGGTTGCGAGCGAAGATGATCGTTTTTCCCAGACGGGTGCCGTCGGCATTGCGGATGCCGTTTTCCATGAGGTTGCGGAGGATCTGGCGATCGGTATCCTTATTGAACACAGCGCGGCTGACCTGCTCGCGGGTAAAGTCGATGGACTCGGCGTCCTCGACCTGGTCGTCGAGTTCCTCCTGCTGCTCTTTGCTGAGTGCTTTGTATTTGATGCCGTCGCGCAGGAACTTGGTGGTGTGCTTGACGACGCGGAAGGGGCAGAGGTAGGGCGGCTCGTGGGTGACGGCCTCTTCGTAACCGTAGTTGAAGGTGGGGTCGCCATTCTCGCAGTCGAAGAGGCGGTATGTATTCCGGAAGACGAATTTCAGCGGCGTGGCGGTGAGGCCGACCTGATAGGCATCAAACCAGCGGAAGAGATCCCGGTAGCGGTTGTAAATGCTGCGGTGGGACTCGTCGGCGATGATGAGATCAAAGAAGCCTACATCGAAGTTCTGATAGCACTTCATCATGGCCGGGTAGGTGGCCAGATAGATGCGCTTTTGGCGGTCCTGAGCGGTGCCGCTATTAACGATGACGGCAGGCTCGGAGGGCAGATGGTCTGTGAAGGCGTTGAGCGCCTGCTTGCGCAATTCTTTGCGGTCGCAGAGGAAGAGAATGCGCTTGGCCCAGCGGGCGCGGATCATGAGGTCGCAGAAGCCGATGGCGACACGGGTCTTGCCGGTGCCAGTGGCCTGGATGAGGAGGCCTTTGCGGAAGCGGTTGTCGAAGCGCTCGGAGAGGCGCTTGTTCGCCTCGATCTGATAGAGACGGTCGATGATGGACTCGCGGGGATTCAGTGCGGAGAGCTTTTCCACGCGCTCGGCCGTCTGGAAGAGGCTGTATTGCAGGCTGTCGGCAGAGTAGAAGCCGAAGAGCGGGCGCGGCGGTTCGCCTTTGGCATCGTCCCAGATGAAGATTTCGTAGCCATTCGTGTAAAAGATGATGGGGCGCTGGCCGAACTGCTTTTCCAGCCCGTCGGCGTAGTATTTGGCCTGCATGCGCCCTTGCTCGGCGTCTTTGGAGGTTTTCTTCACCTCGATGACGGCAAGCGGTTTCCCGTGCTCGTCCCAAAGGACGTAGTCGGCATAACCGAGGCCGGTGGACGTGGGTTGATGCGGGATTTCGATCTCCTGACCAACTTGCGGCGTGCTTTTGCCCTGGGGGCCGACATTCCAACCTGCTGCTGTGAGCTGGGCATCAATGAGCTGGCGGCGGGTGGTCTCTTCACTGAAATCGAGGACGCTCGCTGCCTGCTGGGCGTTTTTTAGGATGGCGCGCAGTTCTTCTTCAGATTTCTGGGCAGCTTCCGCCTGAGCGCGAGCGGTCTCCAGATCGGCGAGCAGCTTCGCCATGAGAGCTTCCTGCTCGGCGAGCTTTTGCCGCGTAGCCTGACTTTCCTTTTTCAGTTTGGCGGTTCCATCCTCAAGTGTGACTGGCAGTGGTTTCCAGGCTGGGATGGAATCGACTGGAGCGGACTGGATGGAGAGGATGAGCCAGCGCCCGAGATCGTAGGCTTCCCGCACGAGTTCAGCGACTTTGGCAGGCGGCATGGGATGCAGGCTGCCGTGGGCGGCGTGATTCCCCTTCACGCGCAGGAGGTGCAGTTTGTCCTGAACGACAGCGGGGGTGATGTGCTTGAACGAGGGATCGCTGAGCAGGTCGAGCAAATTGCTCTGATAGCTCATCTGAAGTCCGTGATGGGCGAAGACGGCCTTCACCAACGATTCGGCAAAGGTCCGCAGCTTTACCAAAGCGCTGGTAGCATCTGTGAAAGCATAGCGCTCCGCGAACCCACCGAGGTCGGCGAGCTCCCGGTGGCAGGCGCGGAGAAACTCAAAATTCAGGGAAGTCATGACACGATCAGACGCGGCTGCCCAAAGCTGGGAGGCGGCGTGTGTTGATGGTGGCATAGCTTGCATGACGTGGCAGGAAAAAGATGACCCGTCATGCTGCCACCTATGGAAAGTCTTTCCACCCCCTGCGCTGCATGATACATGACCCCACAGTCATGTTCCGCCAACTCGCTCACCTCTCCGGCTTCTCCCTCGAACGTCTCGCCTCGCTCTGTGAGGTGGCGGAGGCGGGGAGCATTGGACAGGCTTCGCGCGGGGACGCGAACCGGCAGAGTTTGCTGAGCCGACAGATCGCGGAGCTGGAGGCGGTGTTTGGGGTCGCGCTACTGGCGCGGCAGTCGCGACCGTTCCGGCTGACTCCCGAGGGACGTGAGCTGGCACAGGCGGCGCGGCAGTTTTTCCAGGTGGCGGATGATTTGCAGCGTCGGGCAGAGAACGCGGCGCAGCGCGTGGTGATCGGCGCGGGCGAGACGCTGATCCAATGGCTGCTGTTCCCGGCGTGTGAGGCCCTTCAGAGGCAGGCGGGCAAGGTCGTCTTCACCTTCAAGAATCTCGACAGCTCACGATTGATCGAAGCGCTGCAACAGGGCGAAATCGATGTCGCGCTGATCCGGCGGGAGGATGTGACACCGAGTCTGGCGCACACGGAGGCTTGGACCTATGCCCAGGCGGCGTTTGTGCCCAAAGCGCTGTGCCGCTCCGCCACGGTGCTCAAAGTGGAGGAACTGGCCGCGCTGCCATGGGCCGTTCTGGAAGGCCGGGGGCATTTCCGGCAGTTTCTGGAGACCAAGGCGCGCGAGAGAGGCATCAAGCTGAACGCGGTGCTGGAGTGCTCCTCCTACACGCAGGTGGCGATGGCGGTCCAGACGGGACGCTACGCGGGATTTCTCCCTGAATTCGCCAAGAACGCGGCCTTTGCCGGGAACTCAGCGGTGATGCAACGCCCGTTGGAAAAAGGACTGCGCTATGACCGCTCGCTGGTGCTGGCCTGGCGCGAGGCATCGGTGCGGAACCGGTCGTTTCTTGAGAAGGTGATCGAGGCGCTGCGGGTGCGGATTGGGAAATGGCTTTGATCCTGCCCCGGACGCACCCCCCATCACCGCAAATCCGCCGCACGCTGGCCGTGGGCGGCTTTGATGCGGTCCCGGAGCCGCTCGACCAGACGGGGGCTGATGCCGCGGATGCGGGTGAGTTCATCGACGCTGCGAAAGGGCCGCGCGGCGATGATGGCCTGCGCATAGACGGGGCCGATGCCGAAGAGGGCCTCCAGCTCGGCCTGGGTGGCGTGGTTGATGTCGATGCGCAGGGTGTCGGCCATGGCGGAGGGCTGGCGGTGGGACACGGCGGACTCGCTGACGACCCAACTCATGAGGATCGCACCGATGATGACGGCCAAGGCCTGCCACCAGGACGGGACTTCGTGCGGTCCGATGTCGAAGAGGCTTCGACGGCGGCGGTGCTGGCGGCGTGACGACGCGGCGGACATGCGGGTATTCGAGCACATGTCGGCGGCGTTTTCCAGCGGCGGTGCGGCAGCAGGGTCTGCGAAGGCTGCGAGCCCGGATCAGATCCGGCCGAGCCAGCGGTAGTAGAGCAGGCCGATCTCTTCGTGCAGCCATGCGCCGAAGGTGGAGATGGCGCCCGGATGCGGCAGGTGCAGCCAGTCGAGGTCTCCGATGTGATTGAGGCCGCTGAGGTAGTTGCACGGCACGGCTTGAAACTCCGGGGCTCCGGCCTTTGTGAAAACGCGGGTGGTGCGCGGCATGTGAAGCGCGGAGGTGACGAGCAGGATTTTCTTCCAGCCGCGCTCGCGGGCCAGCGCCGTCACCTTGACCGCCTCGTCATGCGTGTCCGCGCAGGCGCCGAGGGAGACGATGCTCCCGGAGGGGAGTCCGGTCCGGGTTAGGATGTCGCAGACGTAGTCCGCCTCAGAGTAGGCCCGGCCGCGTTCCAGGTAGGAACCGCCGCCGAGGACCAGGACAGGCGCCTTGTTTTGCAGGAGCAGCACGAGCGCGGTGCTGAGACGATCCGCGCCGGACTTCAAATGCAGCCCGGTGGGCTCGGTGAGCGAGGGGGAGGCCCCGCCACCGAGGCAGATGATGGCGTCCGCCTGCGCTAGGTCGGCGATCGCGACCGGCGGGTGTTCTTCTTCGATGGCGAAGGCGAGGAATGAGACGGCGGGCGTGCAGGTGACAAGGGTGAGGATGAACCAGGCAAGCCCGGGGACTGCGGCGGTGCGCCACCGCCGCCGCCAGGCATGGAAGAGCAGCCACCCGCCGAGCAGCAGCCAGACGATGCCAAGAGGTTGAATGAGATAGAGGAGCGTCTTCATGCGTGGTTCGATGAGCAGTCTCGCTGACGTTCGACTCCGCGCAACCTACAGGCAGCACCGGAGTCCTTTCCGCTCACAACGGCCAGAACAGCAGAATGACCGGCAAGCCGATGGCGACTGCGACGGGGGATCAAGATCCACCGTGACCCACGATCACCCGCTCGATCTCGAGCTCCACATGACCGGGCTGATGCTTTAATTCAGCCTCGCGAGCGCCTGACGTCCCCGGACCTTCGTTTCTGGATCGTCTTTTTCCGTCGAGGGCATGAGCAACCCGCGCGAAATGAATTCCCGCGCTTCTTCAGAGCGGCCCATCTGCGCGTAAGTGCGGCCCAGTTCGATGTGGTGGATCAGCCGCCCGGGTTTGAGCGCGATGGCTTTCTTGAAGCAATCGGCGGCTTGCTCGTTCGTCGCCTCAGGCAGGCTGCCATAAATGAGACGGGCGAGCCCGCGGGTGATGGGGCTCATCCCAGCGAGCGCCTGATGCCAGCGCCCGAGCAGATGCCACGCGTAGTCGGAGCCCGGATCCAGCCTCACCGCCGTCTCTGCAGAGCTCTTGATGCGCTTGGATGCTTCGATCGCATCGCGATTGCTCATGAGGGTCGTCATTTTTCCGAGAACGATGGCGACTGCGAGGTGCGCGTCTGCGGCGTTCGGATCTGACTCGACGGCCCTCTCCGCGTAGCCCAGCGCCTTCTTGGCCTCCCGCAGTTTTTCCGCCTCTGTCGGGCGCTGATCGATACGATAGACATGCTGCCGGGCGATCCTCACCAGCAGTGTGGCATCACGCGGAGCCGACTGCTCGGCCGCCTGGTAAAACTTGAGCGCGGAATCAGGCTCGAACCTCTGGTCGTGGTAATCACCCTGCTGGATGAGGTTCGAGGGCATATTTCCAAAACAGGAAGCGACGAGCAGGAAGAAGACGGGGGCGAATTTCATGAGAGCAGTGTTTGCTGCTAGATTCGCCGCCGCACCTTTCGCGGATGCTCTTTTCGTTGAGACGATGTCCGCTCAAGCACTTGCCGAAACCTCGGTGGCGAGACGCGATGAACAGGATTCACCAAGCCTCACGCTTGGCCTCAACGCTGCGCTCTATCAACTGATGAGACAAAGGCACCTGACGATCAAGGATCACAAGAATGCGGCAGATCGTCTCTTCAAGAAGCACTGCATCGAAGATGGTGTCCCACCAGCAACCGCGCATATCTACTACCTTGGATTGAAGTTGGGAGGAAAGCCGTCCACCGACCCCAAGAACGAAAGAAAAATCCAGACGGCTACAGCATAGAGCATCAGCCGTCAGCGCCGCACAAACGGAAGCCCCTGGCTCCCGCTTCACCAGCCGGGCGTCTCTAAAGCTGCGGCGTCCAGCGTCGTTTTCGGCGGATGACGGGAAGCTGGTCCCATGTGATGTGCACGCCCTGGCGGTGGATGTTGACGAGGATGCCGACGGCCAGCATGGCGGCGACGAGGCTGGAGCCGCCGTAACTGACAAAGGGCATGGGCAGGCCTTTGTTCGGAAGCAGCGCCGTGGTCACGCCCATGTTGAGGAGCGCCTCAAGTCCGAGCAGAAAGGTGAGCCCGGCGCCGAGGAGCTTGCCGAAGCGGTTCGGGGCGTAGGCGGAGACCATCATCCCGGCCATGACGAAGACGGCAAAGGCCAGCACGACGGCGGCGGTGCCGCGGAAGCCCAGTTCCTCGCCGACCATGGGAAAAATGAAATCGGTGTGTGCCTCGGGAAGGTAGGAGAGCTTCATGCGGCCCTCACCCAGGCCGCGCCCCTCGACGCTGCCGGAGCCGAACGCGAGCTTGGACACCCACTGCTGCAGGCCGAGCCCCTCCTTGTGCTTTTCGAGGTCGAAGGTGACCATGATGCGCTCGAAGCGGTTCGGCAGATACTTGATGCCCGCCCACAGGCCGCCGCCGCACAGCAGCACGATGACCGCCAAGTAGCGCAGTTTCGCTCCCGCCATGAACATGACGCCGAGACCGACAGCCGAGGCCAGCAGGGCGCTGCCGAGATCGAACTCGCAGCCGATGAGGCCGACCACGCCCATCAGGAGCAGCCCCGGCAGCAAGAAGCCGCGCCGGAAGGTGCGGGTCAGCGCCTCATGCGTGGAGTACCAACCGGCAAGCGCGATGACGAGGGCGATCTTGGCAAACTCGGAAGGCTGCACACGGAAGCTAGAGAGACCGAACTCCTTCAAGCCGATCCAGCGCCGGGAGCCGTTGATCCGGATGCCGATCATCGGCACGTAGCACAGCGCCAGGAGAACGGCCGCCGCGATCAGCATATGCCAGCGCCAGCGCATCCAGAAATGGTAGTCGATGAAGGCCGCCGCCACGCACACGGTCACGGCCACGCCGAGCCACTGCAACTGCCGCCACAGCGTGACGTAGTCCTCCCCGCCTTCATTGGCGATCTCGAACGTGGTGCTGGCCAGCATGGTGATGCCCAGCGCGACGAGGGACACCACGGCGAGGATCAGCAGGAAGATCGAGTGTTTGGCCATGCTCGTGTTTGCGGTTCGCCTGCGGCCTTACTTCGAGGGAATCATCAGCTTCACGCCGTCACGGATGCTGTTCGGATCCTTGATGCCGTTCGCCTTCTGGATGGCGTCCACGGAGACGCCATACTTCATGGACAAACGGTAGAGCGTTTCACCGGGCTGCAGCGTGTGGGAGCGAAGACCTGCGGCTTTCGGTGCGGGCGCGGGGACGGTCTTTTTCACCGGCTCGCTCTTTTTCGTGGCGGGCGGCTGGTTGGCGATCTTTTTGAGCATCTGGGAAGGCGGTGCCACGGGGCTTGGTTTCGGCAGCGCTTTCGGCTGGGCCTTCGCGGCGGGCTCTGCGGGGACGTTTTCCTGCAGCAGGGAAACGGCACGCGGATTCACCGGAGCGGGCAGCGCGGGCGTCTCTGCCGGCACAGGCAAAGCGGCGGCGGAATCCGCAGCGGCGGCCAGGGAGACAGGCACGGGCGGCTCCTCCGTCGGCGCGACGAGGGACATCGGTGTCAAAGCGGCTGCGGAAATGCTGGCCGGGGCTTCGGAGGGCTTCACGGCCTCGCTGGGCACGATTTGGGTCGCGGGCGGCTGATCCTGCAGCGGAGCGACCACCGGCATGTCTTCGGCGGCGGCGGCCACTGGCTTGAGCGTCTGTGGATCGACGGGAATGGCGCTGAGCACGACCTGCTTCGGCACGCGCAGCATGGTGCCCGGGCCGATCTGCAGACCTTTGTCGATCATGTTCAGCTCGGTGATCTCCTGCTCCGTCGTGCCGAACTTCGCGGCGATGCTCCCCAGGGAGTCCCCGGAACGCATTTCGTAGTTGTCGTACTCGGCGACGTCGGACACGGCCAGCGCCTGGGCGTTGACGATGTCCGGCGCGGCCTGCGGGAGGCCGGACGTGCCGCTCATGGCGCGGGCGGCCTGGGTGACGGTCTGCTGGGGCGTCTCCTCCGCGTCCATGAAGTCATAGACGATGATGCCGCCGATGAGGATGACGTGGACGAGAAGCATGACGACGAACATTCGCGCCATGCCGGAGTTCGGCTCGTGCTGGTTCCACTCCCCCTCTTCAGTCACGAGCGCGACGCGGTGGCGATGGCGCTCGCCGTCGATGAGGTTGAGCAGGAGTTTCTTTTCCTTTTTGGACTTCGTCTTCATGGGACCTGTCGGGTTGTCGGGATTCGTCGTTTCAAAAAATTCAGTTCAATGCGGCCACGGCATCGCGGAAGGCATCTCCGCGCTGACCGTAGCCGGAGTACATGTCGAAGGAGCTGGTGCCGGGGCTGAGGATGATGGCATCACCGGGCCGGGAGAGTTGCGCGGCCAGAGAAACGGCCTCCGCCATGTCCGCTCCGGTCCTGCACGGCAGGAGATCGCCAAAGAGCGCTTCGAGCTGCTGCGCGATCTCGCCGATGAAGACCATCGCCCGCACCTGCCCCTTCAATTCGGCGCGCAGCGGCGAGTAGTCGAGCTGCTTGTCCTTGCCGCCGGCGATGAGCACGATGGGCCGCTCCTGCGAGCGCAGGCAGGCCTCCAGCGCGTGGAGGTTCGTGGCCTTGGAGTCGTTGATATACTCGCGATCGTGCAGCGTGCGCACGAGCTCGCAGCGGTGGCGCGGCACCTCATAGTCTGCGAGTGCGCCGAGCATGGCGTCGAATTCGAGGCCGAAGACCCGGCCCGTCATCAGCGCGGCCAAAACGTTCTCCATGTTGTGCTTGCCGCGCACGCGGAGTTTCGCGGTGCTGCCGATCTCGCGCCCGGCGTGGTAGAACCTGCCGTCCGCATAGGTGTAGTCGGCTTCCTCGCCGTAGGCGGAAAAAGTCCAGCGCTGCGCCCGCCCGCTGTCCACGCTCTCTCCGGCACGGACGATGGCCACATCCTCCGGCGTCACGTTTTCAAAGATGCGGGCCTTGGCGGCGAAGTATTCAGCCATGCCGGGATAGCGGTCCAGATGATCGGCGGCGAAGTTCAGCCACAGGCTGGCCCGGGCGCGGAAGTTCCGGATCGTTTCGAGTTGGAAGCTGCTGATCTCGCAGGCCAGCACGTCGTAACGCACGCCGCTGGCGACGACTTCGCTGAGGGACATGCCGTGATTGCCGCAAGGGACCGACTTGAGGCCGCAGCCGTTGAAAACCGCCGCGATGAGTTCCGTGCAGGTGCTCTTGCCGTTCGTACCGGTGATCGCCGCGATAGGCATGTCCGTCAGATTGAAGGCGAATTCAGTCTCACCGACGAGCGGGACTCCGGCGGTGGTGAACTTGGCCGGCAAGGGCCAGTGCTCGTCGAGTCCGGGACTGATGATGACGAAATCGAAGTCACCCGGACGAACCACGAGATCACGCGCTGGCCCGCCGAGCACGCAGGGGAAGTCCTCCACCGGTTTCGCTTTGTCACCCTCGTCAAAAATCGTGACCTCCGCGCCATGCAGACGCGCCAGACGAGCGGCGCCGAGCCCGCTGCGGCCGGCGCCTAGAATGGCGATTTTTTGGGAGGCGTATTTCATCCGTCAACGAAGTTTGAGAGTCGCCAGCCCGAGCATGGCGAAGAGAAGGGAGAGGATCCAAAAGCGCACGATGACCTGATTCTCGTGCCAGCCGCCGAGTTCGAAGTGATGGTGAATCGGAGCCATGCGGAAGATGCGCTTCCCGCGCTTCTTGAAGCTCCAGACCTGCAGGATCACGCTCATGGCCTCCATCACGAAGACGCCGCCGACGAGAACGAGAATGATCTCCTGCTTGCAGCCGATGGCGATCGTGGCGATGCAGCCGCCGAGGGCCAGCGAACCGGTGTCACCCATGAACATCTTGGCCGGGTGCGCATTGAACCACAGGAAGCCCAGGCAGGCGCCGGCGAGCGCCATGGCGACGATGGGCAGCTCGTTGGCGAGGCTGTTGTGCGCGACGCCGAGGTAGTCGGAGTACTTCACGTTTCCGCAGACGTAGCCAAACACGGCGTAGGCGATCGCCGTGGTGATCGAGCAGCCCGTGGCGAGTCCGTCGAGCCCGTCCGTGAGATTCACGGCGTTCGAGGAGCCGACGATGACGACTGCGAACAGCGCCACGGCGAAGATGTGCATGTCTGAAATCACCGCATTCTTCACGAAGGGCAGGTAAAGGGCGCGCAGGGTGATGCCGTCATCCTCCGGCACCGCGTAGGCGAACAGGAAGCCGGCTAGCACAGCCACGCTGGTCTGCCAGACGAGCTTGGTCCGGGCGCTGACGCCTTTGGAGTTTTTCTTGCTGATCTTGAGATAATCGTCGCGGAAGCCGAGCGCTCCCAGGCCCACCGTGGTGAAGAGAACGATCCACACCATGACGTTGTCCCACTTGGCCCAAAGCAGGGTGGAAAACACGATCGCGCCGAGGATGAGGATGCCGCCCATCGTGGGCGTGCCCGCCTTCTTGCCGTGCAGTTCGTAGAGCTTGTGCACTTCCTCAGCGGTGCGAATCGGCTGGCCGATCTTGAGGGAGATCAGTTTGCGGATGAGACGCTCACCGAACATGAGCGAAAGCACGAACGCCGTCACCGCAGCTCCGCCGGCGCGGAACGTGTGGTACTTGAACAGGTTCAGAAGTTTGTACAGGGCGGCGTCATCGCTGATCCAGTGATGAGCGGTGAGCCATTCCCTCAGTTCGTAGAGCCAGTACATCATGATGCGGAAAAATGGGTGAGGATTTGTTCCATGCGTGAGGAGCGGCTGCCTTTGAGCAGGACGACATCACCCTCGCGCAGCCACTCCCGCAGACGGGCGGCGCAAGCGGCGTGATCAGGAAAATGTTCGGAGGACACGGCTTTCGAAGCCTCCGTGATCCATCCGGCCTCGGCGCCGCCGACACTAAAAACGGCGTCAAGCTTGAGAGAGCCGGCGAACTCGCCGACGCGACGGTGCTCCGCTTCGGCAGTCGGCCCCAGCTCCCCCATGCGACCGAGGACGGCCACGCGGCGGCTCTTTTCATCCCCGAGGGCGCTCAGCGTGCGCAGGCCGGCGATCATGCTGTCCGGATTGGCGTTGTAGGAGTCGTCGATGAAGCGTACGCCTTTGACCACCTTCGGCTCCAGTCGTCCGCCGGTCAGTTTCGCACCGTTCAGCGCGTCTGCGATGTCGGCAGGCGCGATGCCCTGCCGCCAGCCCATGCAGGCGGCGAGCGCGGCATTGCCGACCATGTGCTCGCCGAGGAGCGGCAGGCGCGTTTCGAGTTTTTCACCGCCGAAATCGAGCGTGAAGGTCGTGCCGGTCGCGTCCGCACGGATATTGGAGGCGGAAACGTCTCCGCAGCCAACACCAGCCGTGGAAACAACGGCCTGGCAGTGGCGGGCGATGACAGGGGTGTAGGCGTCGTTAGCGTTGAGCACGACGATGCCGCCGCGCTTCACCTGCGCAGGCAGCGTGGCCTTTTCCCAGGCGATGGCGTCCTGCGTGCCCATGTATTCGATATGGGCCATGCCGACGTTTGTGACGATGCCGGCGTCCGGATCTGCGATGTCGGTGAGCACCTTGATCTCCCCGGGATGATTCATGCCCATCTCGGTGACGCAGCACTGCTCGCCCTCGCTCAGCGAGAGCAGCGTGAGCGGCACGCCGATGTGGTTGTTCAAATTGCCGAACGTGGCCCGGGTCGTGAACTTCCTGGCCATCACGACCGCCGTGAGGTCCTTCGTCGAGGTTTTGCCGTTGCTGCCGGTCAGGCCGATGATGAGCGGGTTGTGATGCAGGCGGTAGCCACGGGCCATCTGCTGCAGCGCGGTCAGGGTGTCGGCCACTTCGATCACGGGGCATGGCAGCGCCCCCCAGGCGGGATCGATCTTGCTGACGACGACTGCGGCGGCTCCGGCGGCGGCGGCCTGCGGGATGAAGTCGTGCGCGTCGAATTTGTCTCCGACGAGGGCCAGGAAGACCTCGCCCGCCGTGATCTTGCGGGAGTCGGTGTTCACCTTCGTCACCAGACGCGATCCATCGCCCCGCAGGGTGCCTGCGGCGAAGTGGGAGAGCGTTTGGAGCGGGATCGGTGTCATCGGCGGTCGGGGCGATCTGGGCGGTTGAATCCGCCGCGCATGGCTTCGCGTTCGGCGGCTTTTTCCTCGCGTTCCTGGGCGCGGTTGGCTTTGAGTTCGTGGAGGAGCTGGCGGGCGACGCGGCGGTCGTCGAAGGGATGCTTCTTGCCCTGGATGTCCTGGTAGTCTTCGTGCCCCTTGCCGGCGATGAGGACGATGTCCCCATCCCACGCGCCTTCGAAGGCGGCGCGGATGGCATCGCGGCGGTCGGCGATCACGGCGTGATTCTTCGGGCGGGTGAATCCGGCCCGGGCATCGTTGAGAATGCTCTGCGGATCTTCGGTGCGCGGATTGTCCGAGGTCAGCACGCAGATGTCGGACCCGGCCTCTGCGGCGGCGGCCATTTTCGGACGCTTGGTGCGGTCACGATCACCGCCGCAACCGAAGACGGTGATGATGCGGTTCGGCCGCAGCGCCCGCACGGTGTTCAAGGCGTTCACGAGGCCGTCAGGCGTGTGCGCGTAATCGACGAACACCTGGAAGCGCGAGTTTTCAGAGACGCGCTCCAGCCTTCCCGGCACCTGCGGCGCCTGCTGCATGCTGCGGACGGCCTCCCGCAGATTCAGGCCCACGCCGTGCGCGGCGGCGAGTGCGCCGAGGGTGTTGTAAACGTTGAAATCCCCGATCAGCGGCGAGCGGACAAGGAAACTGCGACCGCGGGCCTCCAGCTCAAAGGTGGTGCCGGTGAGGTCGTAGCGCACGTTGATGGCGCGGAATTCGCAATGCACGCCGAAGCCGAAACGCGTGACCCGGCCGGTGGATTCGAAGCGCTGCGCGAGCTTGCGCCCCCAGGAGTCGTCACCATTGATGATGAGCGATGAGCGCGGCTCGGCGGCGGCCATTTCAAAGAGGCGGACCTTGGCCTCGAAGTACTTCTCCATCGTGCCGTGGTAGTCCAGATGGTCCTGGCTGAGGTTCGTGAAGATGGCGGCGGCGAAGGGCAGGCCGTAAACGCGATCCTGATCGAGGGCGTGGGAGGACACCTCCATGGCGCAGGCGCGGCAGCCGTTGTCCAGCATGGTGGAGAGCAGGCTCTGGATTTCGAGAGACTCGGGCGTGGTGTGCGTGGCGGGGACGTGCTCATCCCCCAGGTCGTAAAACACGGTGCCCAGCAGGCCGCTGCGCATCTGCCCGGTGTTGAAGAGATGATGCAGGAGGAAGGCGGTGGTCGTCTTCCCATTCGTGCCGGTGACGCCGGTGATGGTGAGCTTTTTCGCCGGATGACCGAACAAGGCGGCCGCCGCCTGCGCCAGCGCGATGCGGGAGCGGCGGACATGCACCCAGGGCGTAGCGCAGCCCTCTTCGGGAGCTCGTTCGGCGATGATCGCTGCCGCACCGAGTTCGATGGCTTTGGCGATGTAGTCATGCCCGTCGGCATGGGTGCCGCGAAGGGCGACAAAGGCGATGCCCGGACCCGCTTTGCGCGAGTCGTAGGCGAACCCGTGGATCTCGGTGTCCAGGCTGCCGGAGACGGCAGGCTGTTCGAGGTGGGGGATGAGATCACGGAGTGTCATTGGGCACCTCCCTGCACGGCGACTTTCATGGGTTGTTCATAGCGGATGGCGAGGTGGGCGAGCGTCTCCTTCACGACTTCGGCAAAGATCGGCGCGGCCACGCGACCGCCGCGAACGAGCCGGGGGCTTTCGGCCTTCGGATCGTCAAGCATGACGAGGCAGACGACTTTCGGGTCCTCCACCGGCGCCATACCGGCAAAGGAGGTAAGGTAGCTGCCTTCGATGTAGCGCTTCTTTTCAGAATCGTAGCGGCGGGTGGTGCCGGTCTTGCCGCCGACGCTGACGTCGGGCAGCGCGGCGCGGCTGCCGGTGCCTTCCGTCACCACGCCGGCCAGGAAATCGCGCAGCGATGCGGCGGTCTTTGCCGTGCAGACCTGCCAGACGGGCTGCGGAGCCACGACTTCGGTTTCCCCGTTCGTCTTCACGATGCGGTCGATGAGCCGCGGCTTCATGAGCACGCCGCCGTTCGCGATGGCTCCATACGCCATGCACATCTGCAGCGGCGTGACGGACACTTCGTAGCCGATGGGCATGCGCGAGTAGGTGGTGTTGCTCCAGGTGCCGGTGTTCACATAGCCTCCTTTTTCACCGACAAGGCCGATGCCCGTGGGACTGCCGAAGCCAAAGCGTGCGGTGTAGTCGAGGATCAGATCCTGGCCCACGCGCTTGCTGATCTTGTAAACGCCGATGTTGCTGGAATGCACGAGCACGCCTTTGACCGTCTGCATGCCGAGCGGCTCGTCGTCGCTGAGCTTCACCTTCCGCACGGGGTCTTCGTAGAACATGTTTCCGCAGTCGATCTTCTCTCCCGGGGTGACTTTATTGTTGTCCAGGGCCGCAGCGAGGGTGACGACTTTGAAAATCGATCCCGGCTCGTAGGGCTCGGCAATCACGTGATTGGTCCAGGTGCTGAGGTCGGGATTGTCGGTGTCACGGTGCGGACGCGCGGCCATGGCCAGCACGGTGCCGGTGTCCGGGTCCGTGACGGCGATGACGACGCGCCGGGCCTGGCTGGCCTTCCACGCGCGTTCGCAAATGGCTTCGACGGTGTCCTGAAGCTGCATGTCGATCGTCAGATGCACGCTGCTGCCATGCTGCGGCTCCACGTAGAGGCCGCGATAGGCGGGGAGTTCGTGACCGGAGCGGTCGCGCTCGATGAACTGCTCGCCCGGGACGCCGACGAGATGCGCGTCCATCATTTTCTCGACGCCCCAGCGGCCCTGGTTGGCGGTGTCGGTGTCGCCTAGAACGAGGGAGAGACGATCCTTGGCGGGAAACCGACGCGCCACCGTCGGGCGCAGGTGAATGCCGAAAATGTGCTCCGCCTCGAACAGGACGGACCACTGCTTCGCGGTATCTGCGTCGATGTCCTTAGCCAGGACGACCTCCGGCCTGCTAGAAGCCAGGCTTTCACGGATCTCTTCCTGCGGCTTGGAAAGCAGTCCGGCGAGAACTTTGGCCACATGATCGTGATAGGCGGCCAGGGTCTCTTTCTCCCCGAGCTGCTCGCGCAATTCGATGGCTTTCACTCCGAGCACCCGCGCCAGATGATGCCGCACGGTGATGATTTCGCGCAGGTGGGTGCGGTCGGTGTAAAGCTCGTTAACGTCCTCGTCATGGGCGAGGAATTCACCGTTGAAGTCCTTGATGGCACCGCGATGGGCGGGCAGGACGATGTGGCGCTGATACTTCTTCGCGGCCAGCGCTGAGAGCCGCGGGGATTCCTTGATCTGAATGACGGCAAGCCGCCATGCCACCAGGGAAAAGCCCGCCAGCAGCACGAACAAAAGCAGCAGCATCCGCATGCAGACGGGGCGGTCGCGGCGGAGTAGGGCTTGATTTGGAAGTGGCTGGCTCAAGGCGGTGTCAGGGAGTGGAGTGGGCTAGGGACGGAGCAGCGGCTGGCATGACCCCGGCGGTTTCAGCGGAGGGGCCGCGCAGCGTGATGAGATTGGCGGGAGTGATCGGACGGAGCAGCGTGCCGGCGCTGGTGAGGCGCGGCTGCACGCGGTCGCGGGTGAGCAGCGTCTCGATGCGATTGTTCAGGGCGATGATTTCCGCCTTCAGCAGCCGCATTTCGGACTCGACCTGCCGCTGCTCCTCACCCAGGGCGCGGACGCGGTTCTTGCTGACGACCACGCCGAGTCCCGCGAGCGCCAGTGACGCCACGACGACGAGGATCGCGGTGAGCGCCCCGATGCCGAGGCGATTGCGATAGCGGTTGGTCGGGCGCGATTTCATCCGGGGAGGCGTTCAGCGACGCGCAGCACGGCGCTGCGGGCGCGGGGGTTCAGTTCGATTTCGAGCGGCGTGGCCTTCACCGCTTTGCGGGTCACCGGCTTGAGCAGGCAGTCGGGATTCGGGCGCGGCTCCGGCCATTCCGGCCGGTCCAGAAACGGGGCGCAGAGGTGCTGCAGGGTTTGCTTGACGATGCGGTCCTCGAGCGAGTGAAACGCGATCACCGCGAGCCTGCCGCCCGGTTTCAGCCAGCGCGGCGCAGCGGCCAGGAAATCATGCAGCGCGGCGAGTTCGTCATTCACGGCGATGCGCAGCGCCTGAAACACCAGCGTGGCCGGGTGGCGCTTCCCGCGCTTCGGCGCGGCGGCGGCGACGACTTCCGCGAGTTTCAGCGTGGTGTCGATGCGGCGTGAGGCGCGGGCTTTGACGATGGCGCGGGCGATGCGGCGTCCGGCGGGCTCCTCGCCATACTCAAAGAAGATGCGGGCGAGTTCCGCCTCTTCAGCCGTGTTGATCAGATCGTCGGCGGTGACCGGCGCATCGGTGTCCATGCGCATGTCGAGCGGCGCATCCTTGGAGAATGAAAAGCCGCGGCTCGCCTCGTCGAGCTGATGGCTGGAGACGCCGATGTCCACCAGCATGCCGTCAAAGCCGGACACGCCGGTCTCCTCCACGATCTGCGGGAAGTTCCGGAAATTTCCACGGAGGGCGCAAAACTGCGGCGCGTAGGCCTTGAGCCTCTCCTCGGCATGCCGCAGCGCATTCGGGTCCTGGTCCATGGCCACCACACGTGCGCCGTGCTGGAGCAGCGCTTCGGAATGGCCGCCACCGCCGAGGGTGCCGTCGAAGATCAGTTTTCCCGGAGCCGGCTGCAGAAGCTCGATGACCTCCGCCAGCAGCACCGGAGCATGGTAAAAGGACATCGCCCGGGAGGTGGTCACGGCGGGTTCGGGCTCGGAAGGATCCACACCGCCGCCTCCGCCGGGGCGTGTCACCAGCATGCCGCGTCCCCAGGGCATCATGTCATCCATTTGATCCGTGGCGCCGAACCAAGGCCAGCCACCCACCTGGGGCAGAGAAATCAGCCCCGTCAGCCCGCGAACGATCCGCCGCTTCAACGAAGGCACGCACGTCCCGGGGCCGGCGATCAGGCCAGGCAGTGGGTGCGCGATTGCGGGAAGGAAGATCATAATGACAATTGTTCAGACTTCGGCTCTGGCGGGACGGGAACTGATTTTACCCTCAAAGCCAAAAATCTAACTAATCCTTATAATCTACAGATGCCAATGATGGCAATCCTCTATTTTCAGAATTTTAAGCTCGAAATAGAATTATTCACAATGCTGTTCATGTGAGCAACGTCAAGTTCCAGAGCCACTATTATTCGAGCCCAGCCGCCGCTCCTCGGACTCCAGGCTGACACCAGTCACCTTCCGGCTCCCGCAGCCGCCCGGCAAAGGCAAACTTTTCCGGCCCCTTATCAAGAGGTTTCTCGACAGATGACGGGGGATATTGCTAGCCTCTTCGAAATTGCAACAAATACGACCCGCGAAACGCTATGGCCAAGAAACCAGCTCCTAAAAAGGCGCCTGCAAAAAAGCCCGCTGCCTCCAAGAAACCGGCACCGAAGACATCGAAGCCTCTGGTGAAGAAGTCGGCCAAACCAGCGCCCAAGAAGCCCGACGCGAAAAAAGCTCCCGCCAAAGCCCCGACGCCGAAAAAGCCGGTCAAAACACCGCCCGTCGCCGCAAAGTCCTCTCCGCCTGCTCCGAAGCAGCAGGAGCCAGCGCCAGTTTACAAGCCGGTCTTCGAAGCACCGCCGAAGCCCCCCTCCCCCACACTCGCTCCCGCCGCGAGCGATTCTAACATGACTCCTCCCGCCACTGCGGCCCTGACCATCTCATCCCAGGCCTCCCCCGGCACGGCATCCAACGGCAACACCCACCCGGCCAACATTCTCGTCCTGGTCAGTTGCGCTGGCTGGCCAGTGACCGAGCTGACGAAGGATCACTTCACGATCATGGAGTACTTTGAAGTGCCCGGGCAGCAGGCGCCCTTCAGCAACAACATCACCTCCTTCCGGAACGTCGGCACGGGTGCCTATCTCCTCCAGGTGAAGCCCATCAACGGCGCCCCGTGGCGCAGCGGGCATCATGTGGCCCAGATTCTGGTGTCATCCGCCGACGACCGCCAAGGCCAGGCCGCCGTAAAGCTGATCATCCGCTGAGACGGCCCCTGATTCGTTATCGACAGGACACGGGGCTCCGCTAGCATGCGCGGCATGAACCGCCGCTCCTTCCTCGCGCAGTCCCTCGCCGCCACCGCCGTCTCGTCGTTTTCCCATGCCGCCGTCCAGGGTGGCAAGCTAGCCATCGGCCTCGATCACTTCGCCGTGAGGGCCACCGGCTGGAAGGCGGCGCAATTCATCGACTATGCCGCCGCGCTGAAGCTGGACACGATGTTCATCTCCGAGCTTCACGTCTTTGAAAGCTTCGACGAGCCGTATCTCAAGAGTCTCAAGGAGCAGGCCGACCGTGCAGGATTGAAGCTCTACGTCGGCACCGGCAGCGTCTGCAAATCCTCGAACACCTGGAAGGAAACTTACGGCACGCCGGAGGAGCACCTCGGCCTGACCATCCGCATCGCGAAGGCTCTCGGCTCACCCGTTGCCCGCTGCTACCTCGGCAATCAAAAGGACCGCGGCAGTGACGGCGGCATCCAGAAGCACATCGAGGCCGTCGTCAAAACCATCCAAGCATGCCAGTCCCAGGCCGAAGGCGAAGGCATCAAAATCGCCATCGAAAACCATGCCGGCGACATGCTTTCCCACGAACTCAAGGGACTGATCGAAGCGGCGGGCAAAGGCTACGTCGGCGCGAACATCGATCCCGGCAACGCTGTCTGGGCGCTCGAAGAACCGCTCGCACATCTCGAAGTCCTCGGGCCGCTCACCGTCTGCAGCAGCGTGCGCGACAGCATGCTCTGGGAGGATGAAAACGGCGGCACCGTCGTGCAATGGAGCGCCGTGGGTGAAGGTCTGGTGGATTACAAAGCCTACGCCAAACGTTTTGCCGAACTCGCCCCCGGCGTCCCTCTCCAGGTCGAGACCATCTCCGGCTTCGCCCGCACCTTTGAGCATCAGAAGGACGAATTCTGGCAGATCTTCCCGGGACACCAGGACAGTGACATGTTCAAAGCCTGGCTCGGCATGGCCAAGCGCGGCAAAAAAATCCCCAGCTTCAAAGCCCCCGACGGCCCCGGCAAAAAAGACGCCGAGATCGCCTACCAGAAGGGTGAAGTCGAGCGCAGCTTCGACTGGCTGCGCGCCCATGCCTGAGGCGGATCACGTTCGCGACAGATCGGGTCAGGAGTGGGCCGCCAGGGCTTGAAAAAGCATGGTCTTCCCCTGCTCCGAGCCTACCCCCGATCCGCCGGCCTCAAAGGCGACCATCTTGCGCAGCCGGGTGCGCGCACGATGAACCGCAACACGAAATGCCGGCGTGGGCTCCGGCGCACCGTCCGCATGCTCGGCCCCCAGCAGGGAAGGCTCCATGCGCTCCCACTTTGACGGAGCCACCGTCGTGCGCAGGCGGCTGACGCCGCGCTCGATCACGGACATGATCCACCTGCGGTCGTGATCAGCCTCTGGCGAGCCCGGCCCCGCCAGATCCTGCCCCTGCTCGAGCAGGACATCGATGGACTCGGGCACGCTGCCGCCGCTCCGGCGCAGGGCGGTCTTTTGCCGCCAGTGATTGAGCACGATCCAGTTCAAAGTGCGCAGCAACCACGCACGCTGCCACTCCGGCGGCTTGGCGCAGAGCGGCAGCAGCATGCCGAGGCGGAAAGTGCGCAGGAACAGCTCCTGCACCACATCCCAGGCCTCGTGCTCGTCACACCCGCGCTGGCGGGCAAACTTCACCAGGCTGAGCTGGTGGCTGTGATACAGAAGATCGCAGGCCCGGTCCAGCTGGCGGCCGGATCCTTCGGCTTCAGGATGGGAGAAAGTCATGGTCCTGGAGATGATGGCTCGCGGTGCGGAAGGGAATGCCGCCGGGGCATCACGGAGCTGGGGCGTCCACCTCGATGCGGAAGAATTTCCGGTTCGACGGGCAGATCGTGATCCGCCACACATAGAACATGGCGTCATTCACGATACCGCCTGCGGTCTGATCTCCCAGGAGGTCCAGGCCGGTTCCGTCGGCCTTCAGCATGCGAACGTCCGCAGACTGGAAGTCGTTGTCGTTCGCCACAAAGAGGAAGTAGTCCTCCGTGCTCGGCGTCGAGAGGTCCGGCACGAGCGCGAGGCCTTCAAGCTTCTCGTTGAGCGTGTTGGAGTTCGGGCTGGCCGTGTTCATGTTGAGGCCGAACTTGGCGAGGTCGGCGGAGGAGGCCAGATTGACCACCACGGTGCTGCGGGCCGGCGTGATGGCCGGATCGAGCACGGCGCCGGGGCTGATCTTTGCGTCCTCGGTGTCGAACAACCCGAGGATGTTCGTGGCACCGGAGAAGTCCACGAGGTCCACCGTCTTCGCGACGATCGGGTTCGAGCTGCCCGTGCCCAGGCCGCTGCCGTCACGCGGCAGCATGAGGAACTGCGAATGGCTGATCGCCACGATCTCGGACTGCGCCGCCGTGCGGTCGAGACCGGAGCCGTCACCGCTGATGTCGTAACGCGGAAGCTGCACGGCATACTCGCCGATCAGGACGGGCGTCTCACGATTAGCTCCGACGATGTCGAAGACAAACAGACGCGTGTTGTAGCGGCCCTGCTGACCGGTGCCGGTGTCCTGCACGAGTGCGCTTTGCATGAGGGCGAAGAGCCGTGTTTCGTCCGGAGTGACCGCCATGCCCTCCAGGCCCTGATTGTTCCGACGTCCATTCGTCGGAGCGGAGGTCGAATCGAAATTCGGAACCGTGACCGGCTTGTGCGGCTGCGCGGCGGGCGTGAGCTGGGTGATGTTCGTGATCTGCTTCGCGCTGTTGAAGCGGCAGAGATAGGTGCCGTATTCGTCCGAGACGAATCCCGAGCCGTCGGCAAACACGTGGATCGCCTCGGCATCGAAACTGAGAAGATCCGTCACCGCGCCGCCGGGACCGTTGGCCGCAGGCACGGTGCCCACCGTTCCACCCAGCACGGTGTTCGTTCCGGTCGGATTCAGACCCGTGGTGAACTTCATCGTGCCGCCGTCGTCATAGGTGAACTTGGTCGATCCCGAGTAGCTCGGAACGACCTGGCCCTGCGCCACCGGACCCGCGCCGTAGTAGGGCGTGAAGGTGAAGGGCAGCTCATGGATTCGAGCCGCGTAGTTCGAGAAATAGGGTACTCCGCCCACGTCGGCATTGAAACCGCGGTCCGGCAGCACATTGAACGTGCCGCTGAACTGGCCAGCATTGTAAGCCCAATTGGTGATGAACAAGCCGGAGGCTGCACCCATCGTCTCGCCAAAGGCGTCCAATGCCGAGCCCGACACGCGACCGACCCCCACCAGACCGTGATTGGTGATCGTCAGACTGTTCAGCGAACCGCCGTCCACACTCGCAGTGAAGGGAGTCAGGTAGGTGAACGGACCTTCCGGTGTGGGAGCCGGATTGCAGAAGATGCGGTAGCGGACCACGGTTTCCCCGCCGTTCACGGTTTCGGTGATGACCTCGTAGTCGATGCCTGGAACAGCATCCGCCCAGGTGACGAGATCCGTCGAGCACCGCAGATACCCGGGATACACGCTGCCATTGTTGTAGCCGAAGCGGAATTCGAGATCGGAGCCGTTCAGCACGATCTGCGGGAAGTTCTCGCGATCTCCACCGCCATTGGGGTTGGTGTTGAAGAAGTATTCGAGCGTGTCTGGCACGCCGTCATTGTCCGTGTCACCGCCAGCAGTGCCGCTGAAGCCATTGTCAGCCAGCCAGGAGGCAAAGGTGGCCGGTCCATCGAGCACGGTGTCGGTGCGGACGGCAGTGCTTTGGATGCGGGTGTCGAGCGCGGGGGCGGTCTCGGCGAGATCATACGCGCTCGGCGCCGTGGTGTAGCGGGCCTGGAGATGGCTGGAGAGCGCGGCCTGCTCGCCGAGGATGTTCACCGGCACGACACCAGCAGCGGTGAAGCTCAGCGACTCGTCGATGGCGGCGGAAAGCCCTCCAGTGGTGAGCAGGAAGCGGAAGTTGTCCGCATTCGCCTTGAAGGGATAACCGTCGCCGCCATTCGCGAGGAAGTTCAGCGTGACGAGCGTGATCGTGGCCGGCGCGGTGGGCAGCACGGCTCCGCCGGAAACAACGCGGCCCGTGATGGCACCGCTGTCGTCGATGGTGACGATGCTTTGGATGCGCGAGCCTACAGCGGCGGTCGGATTGAAGCTGAAGCGGATGCCGCCGATCTGCGGGAAGCGGCCCTGATTGCCGAGAGAGGCAACACCATGCTCCAAGATGGCCTTCAAGCCTGCTGGCGTGGTGTCGCAGAGCATGAGGCCGTTGTTGAAGCGCATCGAGTTTTCGATGTCGAGCAGCGAAATGGCTCCGGCGGGCTTCCCAGCGGCCGGATTGGCCAGCGGAGGCAGTTTGGCACCACTACCCACTTCGACGGCTCCAATGGCGGCGCGGATGCCACCGCCATTTTTCAGCGCGGCGACGTGCGTGGCGGCCGGCAGGGCCGTTTTGCCCACGGTGACCATCGAGTCGGCGCTGATGTTGCCGAGATTGGTCTCCTGATTGCGCACAAAGCTGCGCTCGCCTTCGAGATAGACGCTGGTGAAGCCACGCACATCGCCATCCTTCGTGGTGATGACGCCCTGCACGGCATCGGTGATCTGTTTGACCAAGGCACCCTTCGTTCCAGCAGCAAAGGCGGTGGTTGGAAGATCCACTTCGGCCACATTCCACGCGCCGGCGACGTTGGCGGCGGTGGCGGCGTAGGCTCCATTGATGGCGGTGTTCGCAAGGAGGTTTGGAACGATGAGGATGCCATCGGCGTCGAAGTCAGCGACCAGACGGCCCAGGTAGGTGAACTCGTTGTCGGTGTTCACGACGACGGTCGGCTTGCCATCGGCACCGGCGGTGTAGATGGGGTAGTTCGCCGCGAAGTTCGCCGCGTGGCCGGTGAAAGCAACGGCGACATCGTTGGCATCGCCAAGACGGGTGTTGGAGCCCGCGGCGAGGATGATGTCCACATCCGTGAGCAGCGGCGCGAGAATGAGTTCGTTCGCGATCTGCTGAAGGTGCGCCATCAGGATGATCTTGTTCACGCCCTGGCTCTTGAGGTCATCAATGACCGGCTGCACCTGGCTGGCAAGCAGCGCCATGTCGTCACCCGAGGGATTCCCCGTGACCTGGACATTTCCTGCGGATGTGATGCCACGCAGGATCTGAGTGGTGACACCAACAAGCCCGATTTTCTCCGAGCCCTTGGTGACGACGCAACTCGGCACGATCTTTTTCT
>CAMAZK010000034.1 GCA_945863205.1 Akkermansia muciniphila
CCGGCTGTCCCCCTATCGTTTTCCCTTCACCCAGCCGGGAAATCGGGATGCGTTTCGGTCCGGCACCACCTTCGAGCAGCTTTGGGCGCTCTACACCTTTGACCGTCAGTTGCGCCACTTGGTCATCGAGGGCTGCAAGAGTGTGGAAATCTCCCTGCGCTCCCGCTGGGCCTATGAGGTCGGCCACCGGCTGGGGCCGCTGGGGTATCTGGAAAATGCTCACTTCTCCACGCCTCTGGTCCATGCCACCACAATGGTAAAGCTCCACGCCGAAATGGAGCGCAGCAAGGAGGACTTCATCAAGCACCACCGCAGCACGCTCCTCATGCCCTGGCCGCCCGCCTGGGTCATCGTGGAGATCGCCTCCTTCGGAAACATCTCCACGCTGCTCAGCCAGTTACGCCAATCCTCGATTCGACAAGCCATCGCCACACCCTTTGGGCTGGATGAGCAGACGTTCTGCTCCCTCATGCACCACCTCAGCGTGCTGAGAAACACCGCTGCGCATCACTCCCGGCTCTGGAACCGCCTCTTCGTCTTCAAGTTCAAGCTCCCGCGCAAAAAGCCGCCGCATTTGCGCCCGAACTTTTACGAGGACCCGCTCCTGCCGAAAAAGGAGGGGAAAATCCACAACACCCTCCTCCTGCTCATTCATCTGCTCCGCTGCATTGATCCCGCCACGGACTGGCCGGACCGCCTCATCCGCTTGCTGCGCACGCTGGATGCCGCGCTCATCCCTGAGATGGGTTTCCCCGCCGACTGGCAGACTCGTCCCATGTGGGCAGCCCTCCTCGCCGCCAACCCATGACCCTGGACACCTTTTTCGAGAAGTTCGACCTCTTCGCCGACGCGCCCGACGCGGTGGCGAAGATGCGGGAGTTGGTGCGGCATTTGGCAGTGACTGGCAAGCTTGTCGGTCAAGACCCAAGCGACGAGTCGGGCGAACAACTTCTCAAGAAGATCAACGCAGAACGATTGGCCGCAGTGAAGGCGCGGCAGATCGGCCCGATGAAGCCTTTGCCAGCGGTCGGCGAAGAAGAGCTGTTGTTCGAGCTTCAACCCGGCTGGGCAGCCGCGCGCCTCATCGAACTCGTGATGGAAATCCAAACCGGCCCGTTTGGAAGCTCATTGCACAAGAGTGACTATCAGCTTGGCGGAACTCCCGTCATCAATCCTGCTTCGCTAAAGGACGGGAAGATCGTTCCCATTGATGAGATGGCCATCGGTCACGCAACACTCAAGCGCCTTGAAGTCTTCAAGCTCTGTGCGGGCGACATTGTTATGGCGCGACGAGGTGAGATGGGGCGCTGTGCCATCGTGACGAAGAACGAGGCTGGCTGGCTCTGCGGAACAGGTAGCCTCGTCTTGCGGATGCCTCGTTCCTTGTATGCGCCTTACTTGGCGATGTTGATCGGCGCTCCAATGGCTCGAACGTATCTCGGTGGAGCATCGGTGGGCACGACGATGCAGAACCTCAATCAGTCGATCTTGGCGAAGATGCCAGTCGGAGTGCCGCCCCTCGCCGAGCAGAAGCGGATCGTGGCGAAGGTGGATGAGTTGATGGCGTTGTGTGATCGGCTGGAGGCGCAGCAGCAGGAACGGGAGACGCGGCACGAAGCGCTCGCCCGCGCGTCGCTGGCCCGCTTCGCCGACGCTCCCACCCCGGCCAACCTCAGCTACCTTTTTCATTCATCCTTCATCATTCATCCTTCTGATTTGAGGAAGTCCATCCTCACCCTCGCCGTCCAAGGCAAACTCGTCCCCCAAGACCCCAACGACGAACCGGCGGACGTTACGTTTCCAAAGCTCGCCTCGTTGGCAGTTGAAACTGAGGGCGACGATTTTACGGCACACTGGCTCCGTGTGCCGCTCGGTAAAATGGGAGAGTGGCGCGGCGGTGGAACGCCATCGAAATCGCGTCCTGAGTTCTGGAAGGGCGACCTCCCATGGGTAAGCCCTAAGGACATGAAGGTGCTGAATATTGCGGACGCTCAGGATCACATTTCGCCTGCGGCGGTTGAAGGTTCTTCCGTGAGGCTGATTCCGCCCGGAAGTCTCTTGATGGTTGTCCGAGGCATGATTCTCGCGCGGGCATTCCCAGTCGCGCTCACCATGCGCGAAGTCACCATCAATCAGGACATGAAGGCGCTCCTGCCAACCGAGCCGAAGACGAAGGAATATCTCCTTGTGGCGCTTCGCGCCTTTGAACCGGACGTTCTTGCGGCAATCGAACATTCGTCGCACGGCACATGCAAACTGAAGACAGAGTTCTTGCAGGACTTCGTCATGCCCATCCCACCCCTCGCCGAACAACGCCGGATCGTGGCCAAAGTGGAGCAACTGATGGCCTTGGTGGACGCGTTGGAAACGCAGCTCGCCGCCTCCCGCGCCACCGCCGCGAACCTCCTCTCCGCCCTCGTCACCGAACTCACTCAGCCTTCATGAACGAAGCCATTCCCATTCGAAGCGGTGACTACTGGTTTAAGGTGATCGAGATGCTCCAGCAAAACTGGGCGCTCGTGGCTGAGGCCGCACACGGAGTAACCGTGTATTTTGTCAGTGATGCGAGCGGGGTGTTCGACGAGTTGAAATTCACGTCTTCTGCCGAGGCCGAGCAGGCTCTGCGGCTCAATGGATTTCGGAGATATGCAGAAGATCCTCGTTCCACAACCTTCCTCCGCTGCCCGGAACCACCCTTCACAGCCCGCCCGCACCCGAATGGTCCGATTTACTCGTCAGGCCGTTTCTGGAAGCCCGCATGATCACTTTCGCTGAACCCCGCAGAGTTGTGGCAAGTTTGGACTTGGCCCGAATCCGTGCGTATTTAAGAGCCCTGGCGACCGATGCCGGGGACTTCTTCGATTATCTCAAAGTGTCTCTCCAACCATGACAACCCACGACTACAGCTACAGCTTCCTGCGTTACTGCCAGGACCGCGAGGCGGGGGAATTTGCCAACATCGGCGTGCTCTTCTGGTGCCCTCAGGATCGTTTTCTTGGTTTTCGAGGCAGTCACCGCTTCGCTCGGCTGACGCACTTCTTTGGCGACCTGGACCGGGACGGCTACCGCCTGCTGGTGGCCCATGTGGAACGCCGGTTTGATCAGATGGCAGAAGATGTCGTGAACGGACTGCCGCTGGACCCGCTGCCCGCCAGTGCCCGTGAACTGGCGACAAAGGTGGTGCCGGAGGATGATGGGGCGCTTCTTTGGAGTCCTGCCCGTGGTGGAATCACGGATGATCCAGCCAATGAACTGAAGTTTGTTTATGACCGTTTCATCGGGAAGCATCATGAAGCAAAGGAGGCCACGCGCCGGGATGATGGGGAAGTCTTTCGCCAAGCCTTCCGCTCGATCTTCACCTCCGCCAAGCTGGCGGAGCGGATGCACGAGCATGAAGTGGTGGCCCCGCTGGCCAGCCATGTCTTCAAGCATGCCTGGAAGAATGGTGTGTGGAATGTCTATGAGACGCTGTCCTTCGACATGGCCGATCCCGACTCCATCGAGCGCAAGGCGCACACTTGGTATGGCCGCAGCATGCATCTAACGCAGGCCAAGGAAGCTCCGAAGCTGCACTATCTCCTGGGCAAACCGAGCATCACGGACAACGCCCGCCATTATGGCCGAGCGAAGGACATCCTGAACTCCTGTGAAGGCATCACGCTCATCGAGGAAGATGAGGCGGCGGATTTTGGTCGTGACTTGGAAAGCCGAGTGCTGAGCACGGTGCACGAGTGAGGTGGCGGGGAAAACGGCGTCAGGCTCCAACGCTCTGACAAGACCGGGTCCACAGATTCAAAACAGCCCCGCAGCCCGGAGCTTCTGCAGCAGGTCCCGCTGGCGCGCACTTGGAGACTTGGAGACTTGGAGACTTGGAGACTTGGAGTCTTGGAGACTTGGAGACTTGGAGACTTGGAGAGGGGGAGACAATGAGACCATGAGACTGGGACCCGCCTGCATCGCTGCGCGAAGCATTGCGGGCAGGGACGGCGGAGAGAAGGATGAAGGATGAACCCTGCCAGGGCTTATTTTTCTACCTCCGTTCTCCTGCCTCTTCTGTCTTGAAACAGGGTGAGGCTGCACCTCTCTCACAAGAGCTGGTTCAAGGCGGAGAGCGGAGGGGTGGGCGGGGGATGTTTTTTGGCTTGTTCATCGTGCCGCCATCTCGTAGAACCGGCCCCATGAAGTCAGCCCTCTGCGCCGCCCTGTTTTGCATCTCTCTTTCCCATGCCCACGCCGCCACGCCGGATGGCAGGCAGAAACTCGTGCTCATCGCCGGCAAGCCCTCCCACCCACCCGGCATGCACGAGTTCCGCGCGGGAACGATGCTGCTGGAAAAATGCCTGAAGGACGTCCCCGGCCTCCTGGTGGAGAGGCATGAGATGGGCTGGGTGAGCGATGAGGCGACCTTTGCCGATGCGGATGCCGTGGTCATCTATGCCGATGGCGGCGGCAAGCACCCGGCCGTCGTGGACGGACACCTGGAAACGCTGCGCGGGCTGATGGCGAAGGGCGTGGGCTTCGGCTGCATGCACTACGGTGTCGAAGTGGTGCCAGACGAGGCCGGACGTGAGTTCCTGGAATGGCTGGGCGGCCACTACGAGAACTCGTATTCCTGCAACCCGATCTGGGACGCGAACTACACCCGGCTGCCGCTGCATCCGGTCACTCGTGGAGTGCAGCCCTTCACGACCAACGACGAGTGGTACATCCACATGCGCTTCCGCCCGGCCTTCGGCCACGGCATCGAAACCGCCAAAGATGGTGCGACAGTCTTTGCCCCGATTCTTGTGGCCACACCGCCTGACGCGACGCGTGATGGCCCTTACGTTTACCCGAAGGGCCCCTACCCTCACATCCAGGCCGAAAAAGGTGCGGCAGAGACGACCATGTGGACGGTGGAACGTCCGGACGGCGGACGCGGCTTTGGTTTCACCGGCGGCCACTTTCACGCCAACTGGGGCAATGACAACGTGCGCAAGGTGGTGCTGAATGCCCTGCTTTGGGTCACGAAAGTGGAGGTTCCAGCCAATGGCCTTGAGTCTTCGGTTTCCCCTGAGGAACTGAAACAGAACCTGGATCCCAAACCCGCGCCAAAACCGAAGAGCGCAGCCTTAACCACACCGCGCATCTTCCAGCGCATCGCCGGCTGAGCCCGAGGCAAGTCAATGAAGAAACGCCCGGCGCCGCGGCAGGCGAAATCCTGCTGATCGGCACT
Source organism: Akkermansia muciniphila (assembly GCA_945863205.1). Classification (GTDB taxonomy): domain Bacteria; phylum Verrucomicrobiota; class Verrucomicrobiia; order Verrucomicrobiales; family Verrucomicrobiaceae; genus Prosthecobacter. The sequence goes on from CAMAZK010000034.1 coordinate 5,216, forward strand.
TTCGTTCCCCCCGCCATGGCAAAGGCGCCGCTCTCCGGGGTGCCTGCGAACCATGGGCGAAGAAGCCGCCGACCCAACCTCTTGTCACGCCTGCAAAGCAGGAGGAAGACGGGAGGCTGTGTCGCGACCATGAAAAAGTCGGGCGGGCTTTCGCCACGCCCGACCTGAGGATGCGGGAAACGGGAGGCTTACTTCTTCTCTCCTGTGACCGGATTGGCGTCAGGTGCCGGGGCGGGTTTCAGCTCGACTTTGGGTGCCTCCGGGAGGGGAGCGACCGGCTTCGTGAGAGCGCCGGAACCACCCGCAGGGGCCGGCTTGAGCTCCACAGCCGGAGCGGCGGGCTGCGGTGCCGACGGAGGGCTGGAAGGAACAGAAGGAGGCGCCGGTGCGGGCGTCGTGGCAGCTTCGTCCTTCGCAGGATCGGCCAGGACCTCGGAGCGCTTCTTCAACAGGCTGCTGACGGTGTACTCAGTGACCTCGTAGGCCCAGCCTTCGAGCTTCTTCTCGTTGGCGAGTTTTTCTTCCTTGGTCTTTTTCTCCGCAGCGAAGGCTTCGTCGTTCTTTTTCTTGTCCTCTTCCTTTTCGTCCTTCACAGCCGGGCGCTCCTTCGGAATGTCAGCGGAGATGGCGACCGTGAGGTAGTACTTGTCGGCTCCATCGACGTTTTTCTTGTTCACCTGCAGGTCGTAGCGGAAGCCTTCAAAGGTGGTGACGCGGACCTTGACGGCGTCCTTCATCGTTTCGGCGACCTTGGCCTTTGCCACCACGTCATTGAAGGTAGGGCTGGAAAGGATGCTGCCGAGGGCGACCTTGCCATTGTCGAACTTCTCGCCGGCTTTGGCGTCGTCGAGGGTGAAGTCGGTGCCGTCTGCATCTTTCCGGGAGGCCTTCCAGGAGTCGCCAGCCGCAGTGAAGGTCACTTCAACGGACTGGGGCTTCACGACATCGAAGAACGCCTTTTCGACCCACTCCTCAGGCTTCGGCTCGACGTCTTGGAAGGTGTTGCCGACAGTCCAGATCGTATTTCCGTCGTCCGGCGCGACCATGCGGACCAGGCGCTCGTTGCCGCCGCCAAAGGGGGAGGCATTGAGGCTGCCGGAGCTGCTGACGGTGCCGCCGAGGACGAAGGAGGACTTGATGTTCCCCTTGGCGTCGAGCAGTTCGACGAGAGTGCCGATGCCCATGCCGCTCGGTTCTCCAGGAGGCTGGACGCCGATCTTGGCCCAGGAACTCTGGCCGACGGGCTTGCCATGGCTGATTTTCTGCTCCTTGAGCGCCATGAGAACGCGGCTGATGCGGTCAAAGCTGGCCTCATACCCCCCGCGTTCGAGCACGGTCCAAGTGGTACCATTGACACCAACGTTGACTTCGGTTTTGTCGTCTTTGATCCGGATCTTCTGGACGCTGTTGACGTCGAGGTCGGGGAGCAGCAGTTCGCGGATGTCCATGCCTTTGCGGGCGCCAGTGCTGAGGCTGGCGGAGCGTGAGTTCTTCTTGAACACGGCCACGCCGACGAGCGCGGCCAGGACGATGGTCAGGATGAGGATCTTTTTCATGAGGAGTCGTCTGAGATTAAAGTTACGATCAGGGGATTAGACGGCGGCGGTGGCCACGCGGCGGCGGACGGCGAGCAGGATGCCCACGCAGATGACCAGCAGCGGCACGGCGAGGATGTTCAGCCACTTGAGCAGCGTTTTGGTGAACTCGATTTCCCGGTTCTGGTCCTTTTTGATCTCACGAGCCTTGCGCGACAGATCGACGTCGCTCTCCATGAGGGCTTCGAGTTCCTTCTGCTGCTGGGGATCAATGATGAAGCCCTTGCCCTTGGAGTCACGCTTCAAACGGAGCGCTCCCATGTCCTGGGCGATCTTCTCGCGCTTGGCCTCCAGGGCCATGAGTTCGGGACGGTAGCGGCTTTCGACCTTCGCACGCATTTCGTCGAGGGTCTTGAAGGGGCGGACGGAGGACTTGCGATTGCGGACCTGGAGGAGGTCACCGCCGCCGGAGAGCACTTCCACAGAATTGAGCAGCAGAGGCAGGTTCCCCGTGCGGGCGACGAGCATGCCGGTCATCTGGTCCGGCTGCACGCAGAATGCATCGTAGAGCATGTCCACATCGGCAAAGAGCATCACGGTGCCTTCGCTGTTCACAGACTCTTTGAGAGAACCGTCGTCCACGGGAGCCTCTTCCTTCTTCGGCTCGGCGGTCGGGGCGGGCGCAGGCTGAGCCGCAGCAGGCGCAGAGGCGGTGGCGGCGGTCGGGACGGCAATCGGAGGAGTGGTGACGGAGACGGGCGGAGTCGTCACGCTGACCGGAGGTGTCGTGACGGTAACCGGCTTGGCATCGCCCGCTTTGGCTTCGTCTTGAGCACCGCCTGACTCGGGGCTGGGTGCCTTTTTGGGCTTGCCGCCTGGAAAGGCCGTCTTGAACTTGCCGGTGAGCGTAAGGCCGAGAATCTGGCGGCGACCGCTGGCGGTGAAGTTGGTGAGTCCCTGCGGTGAGCGAGCTTTTTCGGCATCGGTGATGTCGATCATATCGGACGCCTCGGAACTCTGCGCGAGGATGGTGGATTCGATGCCGTCACGCTTGTCGATCGTGAAAGAGCCGGAGGTGACCACGGTCAGGGAGTTCAGACCGGTGGTGATGCGGTAGTCCTGATTGATCGCGTCTGCTGGAAGCTGGAGCGCCGTCGGGTTTTGACGGCCCTGGAGAGTGCCGCGATAGCTCATGTCAGCGACGACCATGTCCTTCTTATAACCGATGCCCCAGGTCTTGAGGAGATTGGGGAGGTCGGAACTGGTGTTGATGGGCGCACCCGGCTGGCCCGTCATCGGATTGGCCTGGCCGCTGAAGGCCTGGGCCACGACGCTGTTCGGATCCACAAAGGCGATGACTTTGCCGCCACCGAGCAGGAACTGGTCGATGGCATACTCGGCGCCTTCCGTGAGGTCGGCAGGATGCAGGACGAGCAGCACTTTGATGTTGGAGTCGATCTTGTCCGTGCCCATCGGCACCTCCTGCACCTCGTAGTCGGCGCGGAGCTGCTGGATGATCTGCCACGGCTCCTGGCCGCGCTGACGCTGGAACGGGAACATCGGAGAACCCATGACAGGGATGGCGCTCATGACGCCTACGACGTTGCGCTCACGCTTGACGACCTTGTTGATGGCGCGTGCGATGTCGTACTCCACGGTGGAGCCTTCATTTGGACGCGGTGGATTGAGGAACGGGATGACTTCCTTCTGGTCGAGACACTCAATGGTCATGCCGAAGTAGATCTTGTCACCTTCCTGGTTCACCGGACCCATGTCTTGGATCTCGTCCGCGCGGGCGTCATCCTCCTCGTCCGTATTCGGATTCGGATGGATGGTTTCGAGGATGATCTTGTCGTTGGAAGCCTTCACGAGTTCCAACAGGAGGTCTTCCACGGCGCGGATGTGCGGCTTGAGGACCGTCGGCATCACACGGTCGTCCGTGGTGTAGTAGTAACGAATCGTCACCGGCTCGTCCTCGTTGATCCGGCTCAGAATGTTCCGGGTGCCGTCGGAGATGGTGTAAAGGCGGTCCTCCGTGATGTCGAGACGGAGATCGCCGACACCGAGTCCGCCGACGATGAAGTTCACAACGACGACGATCGCCACGATCAGCAGGGCGGTGATGCCCGCGGTGGCCTGCTTGCTGTTCATTTTCGTGCTCATGGGGTCAAAAACAGGTTGGGGTTGGGACTGCGGAATCAGGCGCGTTTCGCGCGCAGCACTTCATGGGTGAAAATGAGGGTCACGATGATCACCGAAACGAAATACAGCACGTCGTGGGTGACGAAGATGCCTTTGGTCAGCTCATAGAAGTGATCCATGAAGGAGAAGTAGCTCACGACATGCACCAGCCACTCGGCCCAACCCGGGACGCTGCTGACGATGAGTTGGGTGAAGCCTGGATCACCGATGAGGGCGATGACGAGGCAGACGAAGACGCTGGAAATGAAGCACACCACCTGACTGCGAGTGATCGCGCTGACAGCGCAAGTCAGGGACAGGCAGGACAGAGCATAAAGGTAGCTGGCGATGTAGCCGCTGATGATCGGCCCCATGTCAGGCTCTCCGAGATAGCAGACCGTCCACACGATGGGAAAGGTCAGTACCAGTCCGGCGAGCCAGACGGCGGCTGCCGCGAAGAACTTGCCAAGAATGGCATGCCAGGGGGAGACGGGCATCGTGAGCAGCAGCTCGATCGTGCCGAGGCGGTGCTCCTCCGACCAAAGGCGCATGCCGACGGCCGGGGCCAGCACCGTGTAAATCCACGGATGCCAGACAAAGAAGCGCTCGGTGAGATTCACATCATCGCTCTCCAGGATGCGTGAGAACAGGAAGGGGAAGCCCATCGCCGCCAGGAGGAAGATGACGACGATGACGTAAAAGACGGGAGAGTTGAAGTAGGCCAGGAACTCCCGCTTGAAGACGGCCATGGTGTTTTGGATGTCTCGATTGCTCATGATTGGAATGATTGGGGTGTGAAAACGCTTTGGCGGATCGCTCAGGCGGCTTTGGCAGGGGCGGTGTCCGGTTTTGTGATGGAACGGAAGACTTCGTCCAGCGAGTGGGCCCCGGGCACGAGCTTCTTCAGGCTTTCCGGCGTGCCGTCGGCGACGACCTTGCCGCGATCGATGATGATGGCGCGGGAGCAGGCGGCTTCGACCTCCTCAAGGATGTGGGTCGAAAAGATGATGGCCTTGTCCTTTCCCATGCGCTTGATCATGCTGCGCACTTCGTGCTTCTGGTTGGGGTCGAGTCCGTCCGTGGGCTCGTCGAGGATGAGTACATCCGGATCGTGAATGATGCTCTGGGCGAAGCAGGTGCGGTGGCGGTAGCCCTTGGAAAGCGTGTCCACGCTCTGATTGCGCACGTTGTCCAAGAAACACATCTCCAGCACGCGGTCGATGGCCTTGTTCCGCGCCGCGCCATGCAAGCCGCGCATTTCGGCGCAGAAGCCGAGGAAGCTGGCCACGGTCATATCGGAATAAAGCGGGGCGTTTTCAGGCAGGTACCCCAGCCGCTGCTTCGCCGCTTCCGGATTTTCCAGCATGTCGATTCCGCAGAGGCTCACGCTGCCTGATGTCGGCCTGAAGTAGCCGGTGACCATGCGCATCGTGGTGGACTTGCCGGCGCCGTTGGGACCGAGAAAGCCGAGCACTTCGCCTTTTTCCACGGAGAAGGAGATGTCATCAACAGCCACCTTCGTGCCGAATACCTTGATGAGGTTTTGTACTTGGATCATAACGTCGTTGGGGTTGGTTGGGAGAAAAACATCCAGGAAGGGGGGCACTGGGTTGTTCGCCGCTCCCGGACGTTCAATCGCGGACGGCTTTTTAGGGGTTCAACACAGCATTTCAACTGAATTTTCATATTCGACGGAAACGCCACCAACTGAGAGGCTTGTGTGATTTTTTTCAACGTGACGGCACACCCGCAGCACCTACAATCCACATCCCGCCCACTTCATGCTGACCAACCAAGACATCGATCCGACCAAGGACTCTTCGCAGAAGCCTTTTGTCCTCTGGCGCCCCTTCATCTCCGCATGGCGCTGGATGGTGCCCGCCTCCGTCGCCGAACGTGACCGCCAGTCCCCTCTGGCCCGCTGGATCGGCATCTCGATCGTCGTGGCGATCTCGACCACGCTGCTCCTGCTGGCGGTCATCTACGCACGCCCTTTGAAGAACTCGTACAAAAACATGCGCGCGGAAAGCATGGTGAACGAAGCCCGCCAGATGGCTGAAAACGGACAGATGGTCAACGCCGTCATGAAGGCGCAGGAGGCCGTGCAAAAGGCTCCGGACAGCATCGCCGCCATTCGCCTGAACTTCGAATACTTCACCTACATGCGGCGTGACACGGCGCTGTATTTTTATGACCGCCTGGATGAACTCGGCGCCCTGACGCCGACCGACGAGCAGTTGCACGTCCGCACCCTGCTCAATCTCGGACGCCAGGCTGACGCCGCCGAGGCCCTGCAAAAGATCATGAAGAACCAGCCCTCAAGCGAGGCGCTGATGAAACTGGCGGAAGATGTCTGGGGCACCCGGGAACAGAACAAAGCGCTGCTCGGAGTGCTCAGTTCTTACTCGGAAGACCACCCCGAAGACCGGGAGGGAGCCTTGCGGCTCGCCAAAGTGCAGATGAACTCCGGAAACCCGGTCGAAGCGGGCAAAGGCATGGAAATGCTCTGGAAACTGGCGGATCAGGATGATGCTCTCAGCCTGGAGGCGCTGGAGTTCATCAACAGCCTGCCCAGCCACACCCCGGCGGACCTCGATCACCTGATCACAAGGCTTAAATCCCACCCCAAAGGCGATGATCGGCACTACGTCGTCGCCTTGAAGCACGAGGTTCAGCGCACTCCCTCCCGCAAAAAAGAGATCGTGATGGAGGCCACGATCAAATACCGCGACAAAAAACGGGACGAGCTGCTGCCCTTCATCCGCTGGCTCATCGAGGAGGGCGAGGCTCTGCAAGTTATGTCCATCCTCCCCGAGGAGGAGGCCCTGAAGCACCGCGGTCTCCTGGAGAACTACCTCAACGCCCTGACGATCCTGAAGCGATTCACCGACGTGGAGAGAATTCTCGAAGACAAAACCGTCGCCACCATCCTCGATGCCACCACGCTGTCGATGTTTCGCGCCCATCTGGCCTACGTCCTCAAAAAGCCCGCCGAGGAGCTACGCACAAAACTCATCGCCGCCAAGAACAGCGCGCAGGTGAACGGGCGCTACCCTTCCCTGCTCCGCATCGCGCAGTATGCCGAGGATCGCGGACACTACGACATCGCCGAAGACGCCTACCGGCTCACCATTCAGGCTGCTCGCCGCGCCTCGGCGCCACCACGAATCGAGCGCCAGGCCTACACTGGGCTCATCAAAGCCTGCGAAGCCAACCGTGACACAGAATCACTCCTCCAGGCAACCTCGGACGCGGCCACCCGCTGGCCGGACGACACCTCGTACCTCGACCGCCACCTCTACGTCACGCTGCTCGCCGGTCGGAACGTCGAATATTCACTCATTCAGTCGCAAAAGCTCCTGCAGCAGCAGCCGAAGGACAACATGCGCAAGCTGAACGTCGCACTGGCCCAGTTTCGACTTCAGGACATTCAGCAGGCCGTATCCTACCTGCAGTTCATGGACCTCAACCTTCTCACCGAAGGCCAGAGAGCCGTGTTTGCCGGGATTGCGAGTCGGGCAGGCTTCATCGACGAGGCTGCCGGGGTGGTGAAAGCCATCTCACCTCAGGCCACGATGCTGCCTGAAGAAAGCCGCTTTTTGCAGCGGGTCCTGAGCGCAAAATAGCCCCTGCAGAAGATATCTCCGATAAAACAAAAGGCCGCCATGATCATGGCGGCCTTTGCATATCCAAAATGGCGGAGCGGACGGGGCTCGAACCCGCGACCTCCAACGTGACAGGCTGGCGTTCTAACCAACTGAACTACCGCTCCTTCGCCGTTTGGGGCCGCGATCTTAAACGCTCGCCCCTTTCTGGCAAACGGAAACTTTCATTCCCGCAAAATTCCTTTCATCACGGCACTTCCTCACCCGATCCGACATAGAACCAACCCTGCACCCGGCCGTCAACCACGAGCGCCTGAGCCTCGACGGGAAAATCTCCGAAGATCGTCTTGGCGTTGTAGTTCACCTTCACTGCCCAGCCGTCTTTGCCTTGGATCTTTGCAGGCTGCGGCGGCTGCCAGCCGATGATGTTGTCGGGCTTGACCTCGGTCACCTGTCCACGCTTCATGCTGGCGACTAGAAGCGGGTAGCTGCCGTCTCCGTCACGCACCGGCTTCCCTTCACCGTCCACCTCGCTGCTGGAGGCGACCGCCACGGGTGCTGCCGCCATCTGCTGCTTGCGGCTGGCAATCGTCTTCAATTCTTCCGCCCGCACGATTTTCCAATCCTCGTAGATCTTGTTCAGTCGCTCCTTGAGATCCGTGCCATCGATCGGAAGCAGGGCGCGAGCCGGAGAGGTGGCTGTCGGAGCTAGCGTGAGCACGCCATTGACCGCACCGATCACGAAAGCGATGCCTCCCGCCCTCACCTTGCTGGTGCCGACGCTCATTTTGAATTCGGCATCCTGAAGAAGTTTTACCTCACGAGGCGGAGAGAACGCCGACTCCGGAATCTTCAGCCAGTTGCCCGTGAGCGTTTCGATCGTTTCAAAGCGCGGCCCCTTGGAAACGGATGCAGGCGGGGCTTCCGGCGCGGGTTCCGGCATCTTGTTCCCGGGGGCTTCCGTCACGATCTTCGCCGGCTCTGGCATGGGAGCCGGGTTTTCCTCCACTTTATCCGTCCCGACCGTCTTGACGACTTTGGATGGTGGGGGATTGAGACTTTTGAAGACCACCTTGGCTCCAGGAGGCGCTCCAAAATAGTCATAGGCCAGGAAAGCGCCGCCGAAGAGAAGCAAGGTAATGAAGAGGGATTTCATACGAGAATGGGAAGTCGAGGTTTCGCCAGCCGCTTAGACAAGCGTGCAAATACTTCCACATCTTGGGGGAGCCGAACCACATTTCTGCAAATATTCCGCAACTTTGAGCCATGCACCAACCTTGCAGCAGCCCGCCGCAGCGTTAAATAGCGCCCATGTCCCAACCCAACCTGCTCCTCGGAGCGAACATCGATCATGTCGTCACGCTGCGACAAGCGCGTTACCGCACGATGCTGGAATCCCCGAATGCGGAGCCTTCCGTACTAGCCGCAGCCCTCGAAGCGGAAGCAGCGGGCGCTCATTCCATCACCGTTCACCTGCGGGCCGACCGCCGCCACATTCAAGATGCCGACGTGCACCTGCTGCGCCGGAACATCGGCACCAAACTCAATCTGGAGATGGGCAACACCGCCGAGATCCTCCGCATCGCACTCGACATCCGCCCGCACTTCGTCTGCATGGTCCCGGAGAACCGCGACGAAGTCACGACCGAAGGCGGGCTTGACGTTTGTGGGCAGCGTGACGCCCTGCGAGCCACCGTGAAGGCGCTCAGCGATAACGGCACCCGCGTCAGCATGTTCATCGCCCCCGATCTCGACCAGGTCCGGGCCAGTGCCGAGATCGGAGCGGCCATGATCGAACTGCATACCGGCACCTTTGCCAATCACACCGGTCCGGAGCGCCAGGCTGAAGTGGAGCGCTTGATCGCTGCAGCCGCCCTCGGGCACGAACTGGGGCTGCAAATCAACGCCGGCCACGGCCTGACCACCGCGAACCTGCCCGACCTCTGGCCCGTCCCTCACCTGGCCGAACTGAACATCGGCCACCACATCGTCTCCCGTGCCGTCTTCGTCGGAATGCGGGCGGCGGTCAGGGAAATCCTCGACGTCATGGCCACCTACGGTGCTTGATCCGCCCATGAAACCCTCCGGCATCGGCATCGACCTCGTCGAAGTCCAACGCGTCCGCCAGATGCTGGAAAAGCACGGGCCGCGCTTCAAGGAGCGCACCTTCACACTTGGTGAAATCGCGTACTGCGACTCCTGCGCCGATCCAGCCATGCACTACGCCGCCCGTTTCGCCGCCAAAGAAGCCGCCGCGAAAGCGCTCGGCACCGGCTTGTGGAGCGAAGGCGTGAACTGGACCGACATCGAAGTCGTCCGCGAGCCGTCCGGGCGCCCGCGCCTGGTCCTCCATGGCATGGCACTCACTCATGCCTCCGGCGCAGAATGCCTCGTAAGCCTCACCCACACGCGTGATCTTGCCATGGCCCAGGTGATGCTTGGTTGAGCACCGAGCTTTCCGCTTTCACCCACCCGCCCTTCCGCTACAATCCTGACCTCTTCATCATGCGACGCGCCATCTATCCCGGCAGTTTTGACCCGCTCACGAACGGACACCTCGACGTCCTCCAACGAGCGGCCGGCATCTTTGACAAGGTGATCATCGCCGTCGCCCGGGACAACGCTAAGACGAGCCTCTTCAGCGTCGAAGAGCGCGTGGACCTCATCCGCAATGCGGCCGCCGAAATCCCCGGCATCGAGGTCCTTCCTTTCGACGGCCTGCTCGTCAATTTCGCCCGGGAAAAAGGCGCCTGCGCCCTCATCCGCGGCCTGCGTGCCGTTTCGGACTTTGAATTCGAGTTCCAGCTCGCCCTGATGAATCGCAAGCTGCAGCCCAATCTCGAAACGCTCTTCCTCATGCCACGAGAAGAGTTCACCTACATCAGCAGCCGCCTCGTGAAGGAAATCTGCCGCCTCGGCGGACACATCGAACAATTCGTCCCTCCCAACGTCGCCGCCGCCCTCTGCTCCAAACTCCAGACCTCCTGACCTCCGCCATGCGCTCCCCTTTCCAAATCGACCTGCGATCCCTGCCAGACGGCGGACTCCGACTCACCGGTGAGGAGGCCCCGGCTTTTTTTGATCTTTCTCCAGAGGACACCATCCAGGCAGAGTCCCCGCTCTCCTACGACCTGAACGTCGAACGCGACGGCGGGGAGGTCATCGTCACCGGCAGTCTTGAGGCTGTCTTCAGCCTCGAATGCGGCCGCTGCCTCGAACGATTCCAGCACCGCCTCCACCTCCGCCGCTACCGGGGAGAGCTGGCCATCGAAGAAGGAAGCGCGAAGGACAGCACGATCAACTTGACGGACATGCTCAGGGAAGATACTCTCGTCGCCCTTCCGAGCTACCCACGCTGCGAGGACGGCAATGTCCGCCCCCGTCAGTGTCCCGCCGAAGGCAAGTTTGAACCCGATCTGGATCCAGTCGGCGACGAACCTGAGCATGCGGGAACGGGTGTGTGGGAAGCTTTGAACAAACTGAACTAGACCCCCATCCCACGACAATCTCATGGCCAATCCGAAGCGCAGACAATCCAAAAGCCGCCAACGCATGCGTCAGGGCGCAAACCGCTGGAAAGCCCCGACCCTCAAATCTTGCCCGGAATGCGGCACCACGGTACCAGGCCATGTCGCCTGCCCGTCCTGCGGTTACTACCGCGGTCGTCAGGTGATCAGCAAGGTCGCCGGCGAGGATTGATTTCCTGACTCTTTTCTCCCACCCCGCTGTGTCTCACGATACAGCGGGGTGTTTTTGTTTCCATCACCGCGGCATTCCCTCGGAGCGACTCAGTACTTCGCCCCTTTCGGCATCTTCACACCGGTGCTGCGGCCTCTGACAAAATCCTGCTCCTGATGGATCTTGCGGTGCCCCATGGGATCCAGCGTCTCCCAGGCGGCATCCATCCTCGCCCGCATCCCGTGCGTGCAGCCCGCAGTGACAGCCACGAACGCCGCGCCACCCACCGTCAAGCACGCCAACCGCCGGATCGAGTGAAAGGTCATGCGTGGCATCAAAAATACCCCTTCACCTTGACCTTGCGGCCGAAAATCTTGTCCCCTGCCGCCACGTAGAGCACGTCGTGCTCCTTGCCGGCGAACTCCACGCTCACGATCTTGCCCGTCGGATCGGGTTTGGTGATGATCCCCGCCAGTCGTCCTGCCGGATCGAAAATCTGCACGCCGAGTTCCGTCGTCACGAAAAAGCGCCCGTTCGCCTCCGTCGTGGAGCCATCGCCCGCAGCGGCTTCCTTGCCCACCGGCAGCCACATCGTCATGTAGGGCGCTCCACCGGTGAGCGTGCCGTCGTCTTCGATGCGCCAGGCCCAGACATTCTTCCCGCCGTATTCGGACACCACCAGCGTGCGCTCGTCGGGGGAGATGGTGATGCCGTTCGGCTTGATGACGCGCCCTTCATCCACCACAACGTGTTTCCCGCCCTTGGTGATGAGATGGATGCGCTGCGTCGGCGTCTCAGTGAAATACAGATTCCCGGCCTTGCTGACCACCAGGTCGTTGCATTTCACATCCGTGAGCAGCACCTCGACATCGCCCTTCATCGTGATGGCTATGATGCGCCCCTCTTTGTTGTGGCAGGCGTAAAAGCGACCGTCAGGCCCGATTTGCAGTCCGCTGATGCCCGGCAGGTTGTCCAGAAACAGGTCCGCCTTCCCCGTGGTCACGTCCAGCTTGTAGATCCCCTTCCCGCCCTTCACATCCGTGAAAAACAAGTTCCCGGCCGCATCGCAGCACAGGCCATCGGTGAACACATAGCCGCCCGCCACTTCCTTCCACGGCTCCCCGTCGATCAGGTAGTCGTGCAGCGAGGTGTCTTGCGCGAGGAGCGATGAGGAGAGGACAGCGACGGTGAGAAGCAGGTGTTTCATGGTAGACTCAGTTGTAAATATCTTTTCGGTGTCCAACGTCCAAGATCAAAATCAGTAGAACGCCATCGTGCACTTCATAGACCACCCGGTAATTTCCCGAGCGAATGCGCCAGCGATTCGCGGCACCTTTCAACTTTTTGCATTTGGACGGTCGCGGTTCGGCCGCCAGCAGTCGAATTTCCTTCTGCAACTGTGCTTGGACTGACTTCTCCAGTTTACAGAAAGCACGGTCTGCTGCCTTCGTGAATTCAACGCGATAAGTCATGTCAGCAGGCCGCACTTCCGCTGCACTTCTTCCCAGGGAATGTTCGGGCCGCCCTCGGTGATCGCGGCATCGGCACGCGCGTTATCATAGACGTCCTCCGCCTCCTCACGTTTCTTCTCTATCCAGTCCACGAGTTCAAAGAACTGCTTGGGCGGCAGGGAGTCGATGGCCTGTTCGATTTCAAGGACGGTGCTCATGCGGGGGAAGATAATCGAATCTAATAAACGCTCAACGGCTCACTTCTTCCAGAGCCAGCGCAGGGTGTCCGGCAGCATCGCGCCGCCGTGCTTCCCGTTGTGCGTGCCTTCGCCGAGGACGAACTGGTAGTCGTAGCCCGCGTATTTCAGCGCGGCGGCCATGTCCTGGTTCGCCAGCGGCCAGTTGCCGAACTGGTTGTCGAGATCGTTCTTGCCGTCCTGCAGGAAGACTTTGAGCGGCTTCTTGTCGGTCTTGCGGATCAGCGCGGGATACACATGCCCGCCGCGGATGTTGGTGAAGCTGCCGATGTGGCTGATCACCTTACGGAAGGCGTCGGGACGTTCCCAGGCGACGGTGAAGGCGCAGATGCCGCCGCTGCTGTTCCCGCAGATGCCACGGCCTTCCGGATCGTCGGTCAGTTTGTAGCTCTTGGCGACTTCCGGCAGGATTTCCTCGATCAGGAATCGCGCATGCAGATCGCCGAGGGAATCGTATTCAAAGCTGCGGTTGCTGCGCGGCTTCTCCTTCGGGTTGCTGGTCGGAAACACGCCAGGATTGATGAAGATCGCGATCGTTGCCGGCATCTCGCCCTTGGCAATGAGATTGTCGAAAACCACCGGCACGCGGAACTGCCCGTCCGTCTTCACAAAGCCGCCGCCGTCGCAGAAGACCATCACATTCGCCGCTTCTTCAGGCTTGTACTGAGCCGGCACGTAAATCCACCAGTCCCGCGTCGTGCCCGGATAAATCTTCGACTCCGTCCAAGCCGGCATCTGCGTCACCTTCCCCTGCGGCACGCCCTCGTTGACCTGTGAATCGGGTCCGAGGACATACTGGTCATCCTGCGGGGCGGATCGGGCGAGACTGACGAGACACAACGAAACAGCGGCGGCGGTGAGAAACTTCATGGGTCGAATCCGAACGAGGACGGGGTGGGACATCTTGCAAGCAAGCGAGGATGCAGTTCGGGAGTCAACGTCTCCGTTCAGGCGACGGCAAGCGGGAGGCGTCGAGACGCGACAGATGTCGTTCGAGCCGCTGCCTGAATCCGTTCTTCGAGGCATCGGACTTCAGATTCTGGTGGTCGTACACCGCAATGAAAGCAATGCAGAGCCAAGAGGCTGCCATTTTCAGACTGACGCCCGGCCCCTGCGAAGAGCTTGCATCTCAATACGATTGCCCTTTTCGGCAAATCTGCTTTTCGTGTACGACTCATGAGCCGGATCTTCCGCAGCCACCTGCCCTACAGTCAGGCACACATCCTGGCGGGCGCCCTTTCCTCGGGCGGCATCTCCGCTGCGGTGGGAGGTGAGATGACCGCCCAGATCTACGGAGGAACGCCGCTGCTCGACTGCACAGTCCTTGTGCCGGAGGACCAGGTGGAGGAAGCGGAGGCCTTTCTAAGTTCGGACGTCAGCGAAGAAGTGCCAGCCCCGGACATTCCGGCTGAGTCGTGCCCGCCAGATGGCGAGCCACCGGGCATCGGGGCCATTCTTTACGGCACGCTGTGTCTCGCACCCTTCGCAGCCGTGATCCCGTCGCTCTTGACCGGAATGCGCATCCTCAACGACAGGATCGATTCGCTGGAGCCCGTCGTACGGGGCGTCGTTTTTGCGTATTTCACAAGCCTGCTGACCATCGTCATCGCCTTGCCGCTGGTCGCCATCGGCGCGGGGCTGCTGCTCCGCATTGTTCGCGGTTACCGCCGCGGTTCCCGGCTCTGCCGCATGATCGTCGCTATCGTGATCTGGATTCTGATCCTCTGACTCCGCCACCGTCTTAAAGGCTGCCAGCCAAACCAGCCCGCGAGAATCCGCCCTCACGCATCGTTCGTTACTGTCGAATGCGTCTCTCAATTTTTCTTTCTCTATCCATCAGCATCACCACCCAGGCTGCGGTGGATTTTTCTCATCAGATCGTTCCGATCCTGCGGGAGCATTGTGCAGAATGTCATGCGGGCGAGAAGAAGAAGGGCGGATTCTCCTTCAATGATCGGAAATCCTTGATGGAGGGCGGCGAAAACGGGCCTGTGGTGATCGCCGGCAAAAGCGGCGAGAGTGCGATGATCCAGGCGATGCTCTCGACGGACCCCGATGATCAGATGCCGCCGAAAGGCAAGCGAGTGCCCGCGGAAGAAATCGCCCTGCTGAAAGCCTGGATCGACTCGGGTCTCGCCTGGGAGGAGGGCTTTGCCTTCAAGAAGCCGGCCTACGAGCCGCCGCTGAAACCGCGCTCCCCTGCCCTGCCTGCCGCAGTAGACGGACGAACGCATCCGATTGATCGCATCCTGGATGCGTATCTCGCGGAAAAGGAGCAGCCGCGTCCGGCGGCGATCGACGATGCCACGTTTTTGCGCCGCACTTCGCTGGATCTCACCGGCCTGCTGCCAACGCCGGAGGAAGGGGCGGCCTTTGATAAGGACCAAGCCGCCGACAAGCGCACGCGGCTCGTGGAGGCGCTGCTCGCACGAGACATCGACTACACAGAGCACTGGCTGACATTCTGGAACGACCTGCTTCGCAACGACTACGGCGGCACCGGCTTCATCACCGGCGGGCGCAAGCAGATCAGCAACTGGCTGTATCATGCGCTGATTACGAACAAGCCCTTCGACCAGTTCGTGCGTGAGCTGATCGCCCCACCGAGTGACGAGAGCCGCGGCTTCATCGACGGCATCAAGTGGCGCGGCGATGTCAGCGCAGGGCAGACGGTGGAAATTCAGTTCGCGCAGAGCGTCTCGCAGTCGTTCCTCGGCATCAACATGAAGTGCGCCTCCTGCCACGACAGCTTCATCGACCGCTGGAAGCTGAGCGAGGCCTACGGACTGGCGGCGATCTACTCGACGCGCCAGCTGGAGATCAGCCGCTGTGACAAGCCTATCGGCGAGCAGGCTGTGGCTTCATGGTTGTTCCCCGAGATCGGTCAGGTGGATGCGAAGGCCGCGCAGCCGGAGCGCCTGAAGCAGCTCGCCGCACTGATGACACATCCGCAGAACGGCCGCACGACGCGCACGATCGTGAACCGCCTGTGGCAGCGGATGATGGGACGCGGAATCGTGCATCCGGTGGATGCGATGCAGACGGAACCGTGGAGTTCCGATCTTCTGGACTACCTGGCCACCTACCTCTCGGAGAACGGTTACGATTTGAAACGGACGCTGGCACACATCGCGACTTCCCAGGCTTATCAATCACACGCGCAGGTGGTAAAGAAGGGCGCTGATGATCATGGCTACGTGTATTCCGGTCCGCGTGCCAAGCGGCTCACCGCAGAGCAATTCGTGGATGCCGTCTGGCAGCTCACCGATGCCGCGCCGACGAAGATGGATGCCAGCGTGCTGCGTGGCAAAGTCGATCCCGCTTTGGCCAAGACCATCACGGTCAAAGGCCAATGGATCTGGAGCGAAAACCCGCAGCCTGCAGCGGGCGAGACGATCACGCTGCGCAAGACGATCAAACTCGATGCTGATCCCGCCAGCGCCAGCGCGGTGGTCACTTGCGACAACGGCTACGCGCTCTTCGTGAACAACAAGAAGATCAGCGAGGGCGACGACTGGAACAAACTCGCCGCCGTGCCGCTGCAGAACGCACTGAAGAAAGGAGTGAACACCATCATCGCCATCGCCAAAAACGCCGGCAACGGACCGAACGCCGCCGGCTTCTTCTTCGACGCCCGCGTGCGCGATGAAGCAGGCAATGAGACGATCATCGCCACCGACGAAACCTGGGAATGGTCCGCCAAGGTCCCCGGCGGCAAGGAAGGCCGCATGGGCGCCTTTGATCCTCAGGACTGGAAAAAAGCCACTCTGGTGAAGACTCTGCCCCCCTGGCAGAAGACCATCGACACGCAAGCACCGACGCTGCTAACCCAAGGCGCTGCCGCCAGCGGCAAGATGATCCGCGCCTCGCTCATGAAGGCTAATTTCCTCATGCGCACGCTCGGCCGCCCGAACCGCGATCAGATCGTCACAGAGCGCCCGAACGAACTCAGCACACTGGAGGCCATTGACCTCGCCAACGGAAGTACCTTGGCTGACACGATCAGCCAGGGAGCCAAACGGCTGCTCGAGACGGCCAAAAGCGACTTCATCACCCCGCTTTACCGCCACGCTCTTTCCCGCGATCCCACGAAAGCCGAACTCGCGACCGCAAAGGAAATCATCGGGGAGAAACCCACGCAGCAGGGGCTCGAAGACCTGCTTTGGGCGGTGTGCATGCTGCCAGAGTTTCAGGTGGTGCGGTGACCTGCACTCACTGGCGCGGCCAGGACTGGGCGTTAACCGGAACTTGCAAAGCGCCCCGATCTCGCCATGACAACACGCTCCTATGCCAGCCACCCCCGTCATCAACCTCCGCAAAGGCCACGCAGTCCGCCACAACAACGACGTCTGCGTCGTCACTGACACCGAACTCAAAACGCCGCCTCGCATGGCGTCGTTTGTCCAGATGTCCGTCCGCAGCATCACCATCGGCAAGATGTACAACCTGCGCATGACCTCCAACGAGACGCTTGAGTCCGTTAATCTCGTCAAAGACAACCACGAGTTCAGCTATAAGGACGGCGATGGCTACCATTTCATCCACCCGGAAACCTTCGAAGACGTGCTCATCGGCGAAGACAAACTTGACGCCAAAACCATCGGCTACCTCATCGAAGGACAGAAGTACCTCGTCGTGTTCGCCGATGACGTCGTCGCCGGTATCGAACTGCCCGCCAGCATCATCATGACCGTCACGGAAAGCCCTGCCGGTGTGAAGGGAGACTCCGCCAACAACGTTTACAAAGAAGCCACCACGGAATCCGGCATGCGCGTGCAGGTCCCCCTCTTCATCGGCCCCGGAGACAAGATCAGCATCAAGACCGAAGACGGCACCTACCTCGGTCGCGCGAACTGATCAGCAACGTTCAATTCACGAAAATAACGCCTACCCGGGAAACGGGCAGGCGTTTTTCGTTTTGAGGCAGGACCAAGCAAACGCCCAACCGCAGATGAAGCAGGCCACCCGCCTCCCCCTCATTGCAAGGTTCAGGCAACGCATCTTCTGCCTTTTTTAACACCTCTATCCCAAAGGCAACTTGCATTTCCCTCCTGCTGCGCAGATGAAACAAGCCAATTATGGATGATCCCATGGCCACCCCAACGACTGCGCCCGAAACAGCGTTGATTACCGATCTGTCTTTTGTTTTCCCCTGCCTCAACGAGGAGAGAACATTGGAGACTTGCATTCGACAGGTCCAAGACAGCCTCTCCACGGGAGACATTCGGTATGAAATCATCGTTGCCGACAACGGCAGCACCGACAGCTCCCGAGCAATCGCCGAACGACTGGGGTGTCGAGTCGTCCCGGTCAAGGAACGGGGCTACGGAGCAGCATTGCGCGGCGGCATTGAGGCCGGTCGTGGAGAGTATGTGATGTTTGCCGACTCGGACAGCACCTATCTATACGCAGATGCCGCGAGACTCTACCTCGCCGCCAAAGAGCATGATGCGGACATGTCCATCGCCTCCCGGATGACCGGCAGCATTGAACCTGGTGCCATGCCCACATTGCATCGCCGACTGGGCACCCCGGTGCTGACCTTTCTGATCAACATGCTCTTCCAGGGCAAACTCTCCGACTGCAATTCCGGCTTCCGCTGCATTCGGAAAGCATCCTTTCAGACATGGAACATCCGCTCCAATGGCATGGAGTTTGCCTCCGAACTGCTCATCAAGGCACTGAAAGCAAAGGCCGCCCTGGTAGAAATTTCCTCAGGCTTGCGCTGTGGCCCCCCCGGGCGAGTGGCCCACCTCCGGACTTGGCGCGACGGCATGCGGCACCTGTTGTTTATCTTCTCCGAGAAACCCCGCTTCTTCGAACTGATCGGACTTCTATGCCTGATTCCGGCAACACTCCTGCAGATCGCAGCTTTTATCAGCGGACCTGTGAGTATCCTGAATCGATTTGAGATTTTCGATGTTCACAGTCAGTCGATGTTGCTTCTCGCAGGCCTGCTTGGAGCGCAGTTCTATATCTTCGGCTGCACTCTTTACCTACAGACAAAAGATCAGCCGCTACTGGTGACCCGCACCTTAATCCACCTCGATGAGGGCGTGCTCTTCTTCCTGCTGGTATCATTGCTGGTGCTGATGGGTGCTATGGTCGGTTTTGTCACATTAAAGTGGTCGTTGTCCAATTTTAGCGGACTCAACTTGGCGCATGATCTGCTACTCTGGGTTCATATGCTTGCTGTTTCGGTCGTTTTTTCGTTTGGCTTGTTGGGACTGCATGTGCTCAAAAAGACACGCATGAATCCTGTTTAGACAACAATGGAAAATCAATTAATGTGAACGAGCGGCAACTAGCGCAGACACCAAACGAACTCTCCGCATTCGTAATGCACCACCCTCTGTCAATAGGCTCATTGCTCTCCAACTTCTTCTGAAATGCACTCAACTGGACAAGGACATAGCCTTACAGCAGCGCACAGGGCACTCCGAGATGCTATTTTGTTCAGTAGTGCCTACCTGATCGCGAATTATGTGCGATTCGCTGAACTGTGGCGCATTGAACGTTTCATCCCACCGATCGTGATCGGTGCCCTGACTTTTGTTTCAACGACCTATATTCTCGGGCTGTACTCGGTGGAATCCCAGCGCCGATCCGGTTTTCGCGTCCATCTGATTTTGCTTCTCTTTAGCTTCCTGCTGGGCCTAATCGCGGTGACGTTGTGCGGTTACATTAGCTTTGACCAGCGGGTCGGACGTGGATTCATGGCGCTTGGCTGCCTACTGTCCCTGCCTCTGCTGATCACTCACCACTGGTTCATTTATCACAAGCACAAGATCGCGCCAAGACGCATTGCCTTTCTGGCCGAATCTGAAGATGAACTGTTCGAATATGAAAGACTCAGGAAGACCAGTCTTCAGGGTGTCCAGGCTGTCGGACGACTTTCGATCAACCCCTGCTCAGAACGCGCTGCGGATTATCTGGGCAGACTCAAACACGCTGCCCGAATCCTCAAGGCTCACAGAATCGACTGTATCGTCTTTTCGGAAAGCCGCCTCGAAGAGAGCGAAGCCTTGCGACAAGTGCGTCAACTGCGCTACCAAGGATTCACATGCACCCCGCTGATCAACATTTGCGAGAAGCACTTGCACTATGTCCCTCTGCACCTCGTGTCGCTGAACTGGCTTGTTTACACAGAAGGAGGATCAAGGAGTCTTTACTTCAGCAAGATGAAGCGCCTCTTCGATATCCTCACTTCGTCGATTCTACTTGTCATCCTGTCTCCCGCCATGCTTCTCGGCATGGCGATCGTTCGTTTTTTTTCACCAGAAGGCTCGCTCTTCTTCACCCAAGTGCGGGTGGGACGCTTCGGCAAGCCCTTCAAAATCTGGAAACTGCGCAGCATGCGCACGGATGCAGAGCTATCCGGACCGGTCTGGTCTTCGCAGTCCAAGGATCCACGTGTTTTTCCTGGCGGAGCGTTTATGCGAAAGTACCGGATCGATGAGATCCCCCAATTGCTCAATATCTTGCGTGGTGAGATGTCTTTCGTTGGCCCCAGGCCGGAGCGCCCTGAGTTTGTGGACCAGTTGAAGAAGGTGCTGCCCTACTACGAAGAGAGGCACATGATCCACCCAGGGCTGACAGGATGGGCACAAGTTTGCTACCCCTATGGCTCATCTGTGGAGGATGCCAGATGCAAACTGGAATACGATCTTTATTACCTGAAGCACGCAGGCGTGATCTTCGACCTCCTCATCCTGCTAGACACCGTGCGCGTCGTGCTGGAGGGCGGCAAGAAAGCCCCTACCCAGGAACGCTACACGATAGGCAACAAGTCCGATGCTACGAACAAAACCAATACAGGAGTGAACAATGGATTCGTCGCCAATTCAGACCTCAAGCCCTCGGTCCATGCGGCCTGAGGCCATCGGATCCAAGAGTTCCAGATACTGATTGGCACAGTTTTCCCAGGAGAAGCGCTGCATCGAATGGTGAAGCTCTTCAGGAGGCGCCGGATGTTCCAAAGCATCCATGATAGCCGACGCGAAGGCTCCAGCCTCGCGCTTCTCAATTAGAAACCTTCGGCCCAGCACAGGTTCAACAACCTCGGAAATACCTCCTACATCTGTGCAGATGGGAACCCGTCCACTCGATAGGGACTCAAGCACCACATTTGGCACCCCTTCATTGTGGCTGGTCAGACATACAGCATCAGCCGCCTGCATCCACTGAGCGACCTCAGCTGCACCACAGCGACCAACAAAAAGCAGCCTGTCGGCAATCTTAAGCTCTACCGCCTGCGCACGCACAGCAGACTCCAACGGCCCACCACCGATCAAAGCAAGCCTCACCGGAGACTTCGATCTCTCGACCACCAAAGCAAGAGACTGCAGGAGCAACTCGAGCCCCTTGACAGGCAAAAAGTTGCCGACAAAAAGCAGGATGCGCTCGTCCCGCTGGAGATTAAGTTCATCCCTTGCTGCTGGCATCGAACCCGGCCTGAACATCTTGACATCCACACCATTGTAAATCGTCCGCACTTTCCCGCCTTCGACACCGGCAGATGCCAATTGCCGCTCCAAGTCCTGGCTGCGTGTCACAACAGCCTTGACCCGTCGTGTCATTTCAACGATTGCACGACGCCGCATCGGCATGTCGAGGAAGCGATGCACATCCGACCCCTGCGCCACGGCCACGATAGGAATGCTCTCTTTTTCGGCATATTGTGAGGAGGCACATGCATCAGGAAACAGCCAGGGTGAAAGAATGGCGTGTGGCTTAAAGTCGGCAGGAAGCGATGCGACTGCCCTGGAGAGAGCCAGCCCAAATAAGCGATGATTCATCCCTCCCAGTTTGGGAACGTAACTGTTCCAAAAAAAGACCGGATGGAACCCCTCGTCAACAGGCCGCGCCTTCAGGTTGGACGCCCTGCCAATTCTTGTGAGTGACGGACGAAAAGCAAGGACCCGGATCCTCAAAGCGGCATCAGCAGCCCTCAATGCGTGCAGCAGCGTAGCATTATCCAGCCCGCGCCAAGGCTCGGTCTGGTCAGGGAACAGATTTGAAACAAACAACAGATTCATCGCCGGACACCTCCCAATAAAGGAGGCGGGGAGTAAAGGTAGTCGCGCCACTCCCCTGCATCCCCTGAATGGCCGTCCTCGGCCGCGTGGAGGATGTTCACCATCTCACGGGCGCTGACATAATGCAGACGAAAGCCCCCGCTGCGTGACATGGCCTGAATGTCCTCATGAAACTGCGCACGCTCTGCGCCGAGATTGGACCGATGGCCATGCTCCGGCGCACCATGGGTGTGCAGTTTCACAAAGCACCAGTTCTCAGCCCCCCGGACGGAAACATCACAACCCATCCACGAATGCATTCGATGAAGGGTGGGCGGATTCTGCGGCCCCAGGTCGGCATTCTCCAGGCGGGGCAGCAGCCCCCATTTGCGCCTCTTGAAGTCGAGCGTCAAGGGCCCCTGTACCAGCAGCAGGTGGTCACTCTCCTCACGCAATCTCTGCGTTCCGTGGGCGCCAGCAGTTACCCGGATTCCACGGTGGTGTGAACAGCCACGGGGAGTGGACCGCGCGTAGTACAAAGTGTTCACCACAGGAGTTTGTGTCGGGTGCGGCGCAGAGGGCATGGTCAAATCCGCATAGCATCCAGCCTGTCGCAAAAGCCGCAGTTCATCCCGTACTCCGCAGCCTCGTCCCTGCGGATCTGAATCATCCAGCGCCCAATTGCCATGAATGAAGCCAAAAACCGGACGTTCTCCTCCCCCCAGCAATCCATGGGAACGCAGCTCCGCAACGCC
>CAMAZK010000035.1 GCA_945863205.1 Akkermansia muciniphila
GGGATGTGGATTCACGAAGGAAAGGCGGGTGCCGGCAACATCACGCCAGGCATCTCCGCGCAGGTCCAGCACGACCGGTTCCTCCCGCCCTACCAGCCAGAGCCTCCCACGCACGTTGCCGCGGGAGGTGTTGTCGATTTCGCCACGGATGACGGCATTGTCGAGACGCAGAGCCATGCCGGGATGAAAAGGCGGCACGGCGGCGGGTGTCAAGGGATGTGACGCGGAATGAGCGCTTCTCCGTGCCGGGGGCATTTTCCCCGGCTTGACTCGCCCCCCGCCCTCGCTTGAGATTGACCGCCCTCGTCATGGAACTGATCTCGATCGTCGAAGCCCTTCTATTCGCCACCCAGGAACCCCTGGGCGTGCCGCAGATGTGCGCCGCGGTCAAAGACACCGCGAAGGACATCATCGAAGCGGCGACGGAAGAGCACCCGACCCCGGAGTGGGTGACCCCGCTGGCGGAAGTGACGGAAGAGCAGGTGCGCACCACCCTGGATGACCTCATCGCCCGCTATGCAGCGGAGAAGCACGCCTTCACCCTTGTAGAGCGGGCCAACGGCTGGCGCATCGCCGCCCGCGGCGAGTATGCCGAGTGGTGCCGCGCCCTGTATCCCGGCAAAAAGGTGCAGCGCCTCAGCCAGCCAGCGCTGGAGACCCTGGCGATCATCGCCTACCGCCAGCCGATCACGAAGGCGGGCATTGAGGCGGTGCGCGGCGTCTCCGTGGACACGATGGTGCAGCAGCTCGTGGACCGCGGGCTGGTGAAAATCGAAGGCCGCGCCGACCTGCCCGGCCGCCCGCTGCTTTACGGCACCACGGAGGCTTTCCTGGATCATTTCGGCGTCCGCAACCTCGATGAGATGCCAAACGCCTCCGAACTGCGTCGCGTGAAGCTGCCCACGGCTGAAGAGGCCGCAGCCAATGCCTCCGGCGAGCCCCAAGTGGAGCAGCTTGCCCTGGCACCCGTCGTCACCCCGGCCGGCGGTGAACCCGCAGCGGAAGACTAACCCCTTTGAATCCCGCGGCCATGTCCCTTGATGAAGTCCGCACGAAGATCGACAACATCGATCAGCAACTGCTGCGCCTGCTGAACGAACGCGCCGAGCTGGTCCACACCGTGGGCGAGATCAAGCGGAAGGACGATCTGGACATCTATGTGCCGGGCCGTGAGCACCAGCTCCTGCGGAAGCTGGCCGCCCTGAACACCGCGCAGAACGGCCGCCTCACGGAACGCGCCATCCGCGCCATCTTCCGGGAGATCATGAGCGCGGCGCTGGCGCTGGAGGACAGCCTGAAAATCGCCTACCTCGGGCCCGCAGGCTCGTGGACGCACCAGGCGGCGGTGAACAAGTTCGGGAACTGCGTGGAATACATCGCGGAGGCGAGCACGGAGGGCGTGTTTGGCCGCGTGGCCGCGCAGACGGCCGACTACGGTGTGCTTCCGATCGAGCACTCCACGGAGGGCGCCGTGCATCACACGCTGGATCACCTCGCGGACAGCAGCCTGCAGATTTACGCCGAGATTCTGTGGAAGGCCGACACGGCCGTCATGGCCCAGGGCGGCGGCGGCATTGAAGAGATCCATGGCCGTGCGCAAATGCTGGCCCACTGCCGCCCGTGGCTGGTGCAGAACTTTCCAGGCGCGAAACTCGTCGAAGCGGCCAGTTCGAGCGCGGCGGCAGTTTCGGCCAAGCAATCACCCGCCGTGGCGGCTCTCGGCACGCCTCTGAGCGCGGAATTGAACGACCTGCGGGTCATCGCCACCTCTCCGCGTGAGTTTGCCACGCAGACCCGCTTCATCATCCTGGGCCGCCGCTCCGGACCCGCCTCCGGAAATGACAACACGATGCTGATGATCCATTCACGCGACCGAGTGGGCGCGCTGATGGAGGTGCTGCAGGTCTTCGCCTCCCGGAACATCAATGTGCGCCAGATCGAAAACCGGCCCACGCCCGGCGGCACCCAGGCGCGTTTTTTCCTGGAAATCAGCGGTCATCATTCCGATCCCTTGTTGCAGCAGGCCATCACGGCGCTCGAAGAGCACACCGTGGAGGTGAAGACACTCGGCAGCTACCCCGCACCCGGCTGGGTGGAGGAGCGCTGATCAGCGGAAGCTCTTGGCGAAGTCGTCCGCGCTGGCCTTGGCGACCACCTTGGTCTTCTGGAAGGTCGATTTCTCCCCCTTCTCGACGAGGATGGACTCGTAGTCGGCGGAGGACATGGGCAGCTCGATGGTCTTGTCCTGCCAGGTGCTCAGGAGGATGGCATTGGCCAGTTCCACACTGTGGATGCCCTCTTCCGCAGGCGAGAGCAGTTTCTCCCCCTTCAGGATGGCGTTGGTGAAGTTTTGAAGGATCTCGACGTGCTGACCGCCGGCACTTTCCACCGGGATGTCCATATGCCAGCTCTCCGGCATTGCGAAGGCGGCTTCCGCCTCCATGCAGAACTTGCTCATCGGCACGCGATTGCGCTGGAAGTGGATGCGGGTGCCGTCGGTCACCGTCAGACGGCCCTGTTCGGCGGAGATTTCGAGCTTGTTGACGCCCGGAGCCTCCCCCGTGCTGGTCACAAAGGTGGCCGTGGTGCCATTGTCGTACTGCATGACGGCGGTCACGTCGTCCTCCACCTCGATCTCATGAAAACGGCCGAACTGGCAGAAGCCGCGCACGCGCTGGGGCACGCCGAAGAGCCACTGGAACAGATCCAGATTGTGCGGGCACTGGTTCATGAGCACGCCGCCGCCCTCCCCCTTCCAGGTGCCGCGCCAGCCGCCGGTGGCGTAGTAGTAGTTTGTGCGGAACCAGTTCGTCACCTCCCAGTGCACGCGCCGCACGGCGCCGAGTTCACCGCTTTCGATCAGGTCTTTGACCTTCTTGAAGCAGGCGTTGGTCCGCATGTTGAACATCGCGGCGAAAATCTTCTTCTTGTCCGTGTGGGCGGCGATGAGGCGTTCGCAGTCCGCCTTGTGGACGGAGATCGGTTTTTCCACGAGCACATGGAGGCCCGCTTTCAGCGCCTCGATGCCGATCGTCGTGTGGCTAAAATGAGGCGTGCAGATGAGGATCGCGTCGATGTGACCGCTGCGGATCATCAGGTTCACGTCCGTGAAGGCTTTTTCGCCTTCGATCAGGCTCGGCAGCGTGCCGACGCTCTCGCACAGCGCGGTGACGCGCAGCCCCGGCACCTTGCCTGCACGAATGTTCGCAAGGTGCGCCTTGCCCATGTTTCCAAGCCCAACGATACCAATTCTGACGGTTTCCATGAAGCGAGCCTAGCAGGAGCCTTCGGGCGGTCAAGCGACTCAACAGTTGCGCTCCCGGTCAAGTGCGGCACTTTCACGGATGCGACCGCCAGACAGGACTGCTTTCTGGATCATCCTCGTCACAGGATGGTTGTCGCTCGCCTTCAATCATCCGCTCATGGCGCAAGAAGAAGTCCGCATCGGCATCGTCGGTCTCGACACCTCGCATTCGGAGCAGTTCACGCTGCGGCTGAACGATCCGGCGAATCCGAACCACATCCCCGGCGCACGCGTGGTCGTGGCCTTCCCTGGCGGCAGCCCGGACATCGAAGAGAGCAAGACCCGTATCGACGGCTTCACCGCCACGGTGCGGGACAAGTTCGGCGTGCGGATCGTCGGCAGCGTCGAAGAAGCCTGCCAGGAAGTGGACGCCATCCTGCTGCTGAGCCTGGAAGGCCGCCCGCGCCTGGAACAGATGAAGACCATCGTCAAAGCCGGGAAACCGGTGTTCATGGACAAGCCCGTAGCCTCCTCCCTGCGGGATGCCGTCGATATCTACAAGCTCGCCGGTACCGCCCAGGTGCCCGTCTTCAGCGCGTCCGCCGTGCGCTGGTACCCAGGCGTCCTGGATGTGGCCAATGCAGAGCCAACCCCCGCCCGCGGAGCCATCTCCTACGGTCCGGCGCATGTGCTGCCCCACCATCCCGACCTGTTTTTCTACGGCATCCATCCCACGGAAGCGCTCTTCACCGTCATGGGCGCGGGTTGCCATTCCGTCACCCGCACCACGACGGCGTCGGAATCCATCGTGACGGGCCTGTGGACCGGCGACCGCGCAGGAACCCTGGTGGCCATTCACGAAGGCGCGAAAGCCTACAAGCTCATCCGCTTTGGAGACGCCCAGATCACCGAGCAGAAGTCCGAAGGCGACTACACACCCATGCTGCGGGAGATCGTGAAATTTTTCCAAACGAAGCAGCCCCCCATCTCCCCGAGGCAAACCCTGGAAATCTACGCCTTCATGGAAGCCGCCGAGGAGAGCAAACGCCGCGAAGGCGCCCGTGTGACGTTGCGTGAAGTCATGGTCAAAGCCGGCGCCCCGGAGGCCTGGCTGCCGGATGACGGCACCATCACCGCCGAGCCGCCCAAGCCCACGGTGAACAAGGGCCTGCCGCTGCCGGGCGAATCGTGAGCCCCGCCGCAGCAGAGTGCTACTCCTCCCAAAGAGCGGGCAGGGACAGCTCATCCCGGGGAAACACATCCGTGTTGAAGTCCGTGATCCCGGCACGGTCAAAGCCGGGGCCGAAATGCTGAACCGGCGTCTCCGCAGCCATGAAGGGCGCGAGCAGGCCCGGCAGGTCGATGCCGGCGGCGGAAAAGTAATGCCGCAGCTCAAGATGAGAGGTCTGCAGCCGCAGCGCGGGCACATCCCAGGGAACGGGCCGGTCGCTGCCGATGAGGATATGCGGGAGGCTCAGGACATGCGGAAACACCCGCACAAAGGTGCGCCGCACCCTCGGGGTGGGCTCCCAGGTCACGGCGAATCCCCCGGGCTTCAGGCGCTGGAGGAGCAGCCGGAAGTACTCTTCGGAGTAAAGATTCCCCGAATGCGCACTCGTGGGCCGCAGGGCGTCGGCCTCGATGATGTCGAAGCGTTTAGACGTATTCATGAGGAACTTCCGCCCGTCTCCTTCGACATGCCGGATACGGTCGTCCTGAAGCAGGTTGCGCAGGCCTGCGTAAGAGGACTCTGCGGCATGCTGACGCAGAGTTTCCAGTTCAGCGCCGACGATTTCGATGCAGACGACCTCCCGCGTCTGCAGCCGCGAGGCGGCGCTGAAGAGCGTGTCTCCGGAGCCCAAACCGATGATGGCGATGTCCTCCGGAGCCGGGTGGAGCATTGAAGGCAACGCGCCCAGGGCGCTATGGACGCCGCCGAAGGGAATCCAGCTCTGACCGATGCCATTGACAAAGACCGTGGTGGCGCCGCCGGGGGTGCACGGCGCGGATTTCTTCAAGACCGACACGCCGGCCCCGTCCTCGGCCAGCATGATCCGATCCTGCGTGGTGCCATGGGCCTGCGCCCAAAAAGTCTGCTGGTCGGGCACCAGCCAGATGCACGCTGCCGTGACAAAGGCGCACGCAAACTTGAGCGGCAAGGCGCAACGCCGTATCGCCAGCACCGCAAACACGCAACTGACGGCCACCAGCAGCCGCAAAGTCATCGCAGTTCCGAGCACCGGCAGCAGACAGGTGGTCACGACCGCCGCGCCAAGCATGCTGCCGGCGATGTTCGCCGTCTGAATCCATCCCACGCGGCGGCCGACGAGCGTCAGATCGTTCTGCGCGGCCCTTTGCAAGAGAGGATAGCTCAGGCCCATGAGCAATGTCGGCGGACCTACCAGCAGCAGCGGGAGGCCGATGTGCAGTGCGGGAAAGAGCCACGCCAGATCGGCCTGCGAAGAGGGGAGCCCGCCCTCCCACCACTGGCGGAGCAGCAGCACGGCCGTGTTTGCATCCACAGGCTCGTAGCCGTCCAGATAAGTGCGCACCCACTCCAGCACCGGCCAATCACTGACCGCAGCCAGCAATCCTGCGGTGGCGAGCCCGGCATAGAGGCCGACACCCCACTGCGCCATCAGGAACCACCCGGCCGGGCTGCGGACGCGGGGTGCCACGAATGTTCCGAGGATCGCGCCGGCACCGACGCCGCCCAGGTAGATCCCAAGCACGGTGCCGAAGGTGAAAGCCGTGGATTTCAGCATGACGCCGAGAAGACGAAACCACAGCATCTCCAGCGCCAGCGCGAGGAAGCCTGACAAGGCATAGATGAGCAGCCAGTGGCGAATGCTCCAGCCCGGCTGATCGGAATTCGCGGCAGGCGGCGGAGCCGGAGCCTCCACCGCCCTACGCCACAACAGGGGAACAATACCCAGCGCGCACACGCCGTTCAGAGCGGCGGCGTGGAGAATGGCACCCTCCATGCCGTGCATCGGCAGCAGGACCCAGGTAGTGGCGAAGGCGCCTGCCGCCGCTCCGAGGGTATTGAAACCATAGAGCCGCCCCGCCGTGACGGCAGCCTGCGGAAGGTCATGGATCATGGCCCGCGCCAGCAGCGGCAGCGAGACCCCCATCAGGAAAGTCGGAATCAGCAGGACGAGGAAGAGCACCAGCGCGGACAGCACCAAAGAGTCCACGACACCTCCGAGTCGCAAGTACAGCAGATCATGGAAGAGCGGCTTGCTGACCAGGCCGAAGAGCCCGATCAGCGCCTCCGCCACCGCGAAGAGCAGCAGACTGCGCTGCGGCGTCCGCCTGTCGGCCAGGATGCCGCCGAAGAAACTGCCGCAACCGAACCCGGCCATGAAAGCCGTGACGATCAGCGTGACGGCCAGCACATCCCCGCCTGCAAACACCACCAGCAGGCGCTGCCAAGCCACATGGTAAACCAAGGCGGCAAAGCCGGAGAGGAAGAAGAGAAAGGTCACCCACAAGCGCACCGGTTTTGACATCATCCTGCACTGCTAACGGAGTCGGATTCCACGATCAATGCGGGGGCCACAATTCAGTTTGTGGCGCTTTTCATGACATCGGGCATCCCTTTCAAAGCCGCACGGCAGGAGAGCCGGAGATGACCTCACGGCATCTCCATGCGCGCTCGATAAAATGTCGGCACCGCCGCCTGCGGCACCTCCACCTGCAGCGTGCGGATCACGCCGCCGCTTTCGCTGATGCTGGCGCTGCCGGTGGGTGCGGCTCCGCCGCTGCTGGTGGCCAGCGGGGTCCAGTCCGTGAAGTCGGTCGAGGATTCGACGATCAGGGTGGCTGCATGAACGGCGCTGTTTCGATTCAAGGTCAGGCGCACGATGCGTGATTCGGGCGGGCCGACGATTTCGATCTGGATGGGGGCGATGTCGGCAGAGCCGGTGGCGAATTCGATGCCGTTGGGCACGCCGTTGCCGTTCGCATCGCCCGCCATGCCCGTTTGCGCGGAGTGGATGAGTTGCGCGGCGGTGAGATTTTCGCGCAACCAGTCGTCGTAGGTCATGCCGGGGGCGACGGCGGGAGAATCGGCGTTTTCGCCAAGTTCGCCCGCCAGACCTGTGCCGGAAAGCAGCGCCGCGCCGCCGCCATCGCCCGTGACGGGCAAGGCGAGCAGGGCGGCTTCGGTGACGGCGGGATCGGGACGACGAACATGCAGGTAATCGAAGTCAGCGACGACATCGGGACTGCCACCGGTCGCGGCGGTGCGGTTGTGGTGAAAGGCATCCTGCGAGGCGATGTGGAAGTAGTTCGTGTACGCCGTCATACCGACCTGAACCGTGGCTGGAAGGTTGGGGGTGTTGTAGCGCTCCTGCACGATCCATGCGCCCGCGCCATGACGCCTGATCAAAACGCAGGTCTGGCCGACGCGGACGATCTGCAGCGTCGAGACGCTCTCCCCCGCAGGCACGCCCGTGACGCCGCCGTAGAAGTCGGAGTTGCTGTTGGTGGTCAGCTTCGATTCGTAGTGCCAGAGGTTCGTGTCGCTGCTCGTGGCATTGGTTCCGAAGCCGGAAGCCAGGTAAAGGTAGTTCTCCGGCTGGAAGTTCCACTGGGTCGTGTAGCTGCCGTCCGGCGGCCAGGGCAAAGCGGTGCCCGGCCCGGGATTAGGCACCGGCGCAGCGGCGGTGAGAGTGCGCGGGAAGCGGATCAGCAAACCCGCCCAGGTGTAGTCGCTTTGCGGTCGGCCCGGCAAACCTCCCGGTCGCCGCACATCGACCCGCACCGTCGCCACGAAATCACCCGTGACCTCTTTGAAGACGAGGGCGCCGGTGTTGTTGTTGAACCAGGTGCTCGGCACGGGCACCAGCCGCATGTGGCCTGAGCGCGAAGCATTGATGTCCCAGGTCTCGAGTTTGTTCGCGTCGCTGCCCCAGCCCTCGGCGATGTAGTTGCGCTGCCAGTCGCCGAGCGTCCCGGCACTGCCGAATTCGTCCGACAATCCCGCAATACCGTCGATCACAGGCGGCGTGTAGTTCACCACCGCGATTGCGGATGCGGGATTCGTTTCAGCACTGCCGACAGCGGAGACGGCAGCCGCCGGCAACTGCAAGGTGACGGTCCCGGCCTGGGAAAAACCGGCCACCCGCAGCCGGTAGTACGCACCTTCTGTCAGCGTGGTCAGAAGACTGGCGCTGTGCCCGGCGGTTCCGCCCAGCACAAAATCATCCACACTCAATCCCACGACCGCACGCGAGAAACTGATGTCAAACTCCGCATAGGGACGCGCCGAGGAGGCCCCCTGACCTGGTGAACGCGTGATCGTGGCGACAGGGCTGTCCGGCGGCAGGTAGAGCTGCGCCACCTCGCCCTGGCTCAAGGCTCGACGATAAATGCGGAAGTCATCGAGCTGGCCGGCCCATCCGTTCCAGCCCGCGCTCATGCCGCCGATGCGCAGGGGCGCGGGCACGGTGCCGCCGGCTCCTGTGTCGAACTGGGTGAACTGCGTGCCGTCGTCGTAATACAGCCGCGTGCGCCAGGTGCCGCCGTCGTTGTAGTTCACCAGCGTGACCAGATGCCACTGGCCGTCGTTCACCGGCGGTGCCCCGTTCAGCGTGCCGCCGTATTGGTTGCCGTTGATGCCTTGCAGCAGGTTCGGCGGACTCGCGGTCCAGAGGCGAAGCTGCACGCGGTAGGGATCGCCGCCGTCTTTGCCGGCGATGATGTGGTAGGAGCTTAAGGCCGTGGTGCGCACCCAGGCGGAGATGGTGTACTCATCGCCACGCGGATCGAAGTCGAGGTCGGCCTGGTTCGCGGGCAGGAAGTTGTTGAGGCCCGCGTCGGCGGCTGCGGGGCCGTAAGCGCCGCCAAAGCGCCCGCCGCCATTCCAGTGCGCGGTCGGGACGTTCGTGCTGTGGTTGTTGCCAGCGGGTGAGATGTCCCAGATCTGCGTGCCGCCGCCTTCGTCAAAGGTGTAGTGCAACACGAGGTCAGGATCGTTCACAAAGCCGCCGACAGGTTGCACATCGAGCGCGAGCGCCCGTGTGTCGCTGCCAGAGCTGTCGGTCACGCGCAGGATCAACTGCGCCCGTGCGGCGACCGCCGGTGTGCCGCTGATGACACCCGCCGCGCTCAGGCTCAGCCCCGCAGGCAGCACGCCGGACTGCAGCGTCCACACGCGATCTCCCACGCCGCCCGTGGCAGCCAGCGCTGCGTGATAAACCTGCCCCGCCGTGCCCTGCGGCAGCATGGTGGTGGTGATGCCCAGGGCGCTGTTCACGGCCACCTCTGCGGGCGTGCTGACCGCAGCGTCCACCGCATTGGTCACCGTCACGGTGTAAAGTCCCGCGTCACCCGGCTGCACGTTCAGGATTTCTAAAAACGGACTGTTCGTGCCCACCAGCGTGCTGCCACGACGCCACTCGAAGGTGAAGGGGCCGCTGCCTGCCGTGACCACATGGAAGTTCAGGGTGTTCCCTGCGGCCAAAGTCACATCCTGCGGCTCTGCGACGATGACCGGCGGCTGCGGCGCGGGCGGCAAAGGCGCAGGCAGAGGCGTGCCGCTGTCATCGTGCCCGTCGAGCTGGCGCAGGTAGGCCAGGAGATTGTTCCGATCCGTTTCCGGCAGGTCCTGCACCAGACGATGCGGCTGCGCGGCGGCGAGGTCGTTGGCTGTTGTCACAAGAATGGCGTTCAGGGAGAACTGATTGTCCACGGGCAGGCCTGCGCTCACCTCGATGGTGTTCGCCGCACCGGCGCTGAGCAGTGCCTCCGCCACATGCCAGCGCCAGCCGCCCATGTGCCAGCCGAAGTCCGGCGTCTGCGGCAGCAGCGTGAAGGTCTGGTCCACGCCGTTCACACGCAGCAGGGCGCTGGTGTTCCCATACTGCCGCAGGTAGCGCACGGCGATGCGCGCCATGCCACCACTGCCGCCGTTCACGTTGTTGAAGCGCACCCGTGCCTGCTCGGCGGCACCCGCCGTGTAGGCGATGCCCACGGTGTTTCCGCCGAACATGCCGCGGGTGAAGCCGCCGCCGCCCTGCGCGGGATTGAACTGCCACGCCTGCAAGCTGCCGATCGAGCCTGGCGCCCCCGCCGCAGGCAGCAGCTCCGCATTCGCCGCGAGCAGCAAGGTGCCTCCCGAATACGAGAACACCTCCGGCAGCGTCTTCGCCTCGCCATGATGCAGATAGAGATGGGTGGCGTGCAGTCCGTGCAGCGTGGGCACATCCACGCCGCTGAGCGTGCCGCCGAGGCGCCCGCCGCTGAGCAGGGACTGCGTGCCGACATTGGACAAAACGTGCCCGATGACGGAACCCGGCGCGCTGTTGGTGAATTCGCTCCCGCTGTGGCAGCTCGCGCAGTTTTGCGCCTGGAAAACCGTCCGCCCGGCCAGCGCGGAGGCCGTCAGCGTGCCGCCGCTCTGCCGCTGCGGACTGCGCGGGGTGTGCGCGTGGTTCAGCGATGCCACATAGGCCGCCAGTGCGTCCAGCTCCGGGCTGAGGCCGGCCTTTCCCGACGAGGGCGTGGGATGCAGCGTGGCGAACTGCTGCGGGGTGAGATTCAAAAAGCCCGTGCCGCCAAAGGGGCCGCGGATGTCGTGCTCGAAGTCCTGGATCTCATCGAAGTTGCCGGACCAATGCACATTGCCATGCCCGGTGCCGCTGCGCCCGCGCAGATCCGTGGTGCGGCGCAGGCCCTCGCCACGCCCGGTGAAGTCCCAGGCCCGCCCGTCGTGCCCGCCATCGATGTGGCAGGAGGCACAGGAGATGTAGCTGTCCGCGCTCATGCGCGGGTCGGCGGCGTTGTAGAAGATTTGTTTGCCTAACAGGATCTGTGGCGTCAGCAGCTCCGCGCCCGTCGTGGCCGTGGTGGCCAGCAGCGGGAAGGTGGTGAGATTCTGCCCCAGGAAGGGCTGCGCATCCCGCACGGTCACGCTGCGGCCCATGAAATTCTGCGCGAACAAACGCTGCGACACCGCGTCCAGCAGCAGGCCCTGTGGCGCGAGCCCGGTGCCGAGATCGAGCGCGATGACGGCGGGAGAGGTCTCCACGCTCAGTGCTGAATTGCCGCCGGGCACGGGTGCGAGGTTCAGCGCGTCCAGGCCGACGAGGCGGTTGTTACCCTGGAGCGTGACGAGGATCGTGTCCCCCAGCGGTGACCAGGCCACGGCGCTGGGGCTTTCGCTGTTGTCAAAGTCACGCCGTGTGTTGGCGATCTCCTGGTTCGTGTTCAGATCAATGAACGAGATCACCGCGCGCACCGTGGTCTCGTGCGTGAGGTCACCAACGCCGAAGCGCAGGCCGCGCTGCGTGTTGTCCTGCTTCGACACCACCGCCGCGCGGCTGCCATCCGGCGAGATGGCGATGCCTGCGAGGTAGTTCGGCGTGCCACCGGAGCGATCGCCATTGTCCCAGGAGATGGAGACCCCCAGGCCGATGACATTTTCCCATGCCAAAGTCGCGCCATGATGCGCCGCCACCTGGCCGTGCAGATCTGGGGAAATGAAGCGCGTGACCAGCACTCGTGCGCCGTCCGCCGTCACCGCCAGCGCCCGCGGCGTGGGCACCGTGGCCTGCGTGAGCGGCGTGGCAGGCGGGTTCGCCGCGCTGTAGCGCTGGAGCTGGCTGGAGCCGTAGAGGCTGACATAAATCCACTGCCCGTCCGGTGATGCCACCACGCCGAAAGGCGCGGCTCCATAGGCCAGCGGCAGCGTGGCGTGCGTGCTGCCATCGGCATTCAAGACGCGGATTTCATCGCTGTCATGGCAGGTGATCCAGTAGCGGCCGTTCGCATCGCGGGCGATGCCGCGCGGGTCCGCGCCCACCGCGTGCTCGGCGATGAAGGTGCCCGTCGCAGCGTCCAGCACCGTCACCGTGTTCGCATCCGGGTTCACCACCCAGACATGGCGCTCCGCATTGAAATCCCCCACCGCCAGCGTGCTGCTCTGCGTCGGCCGCGGCCCGGGCGGCAGCGGCTCGATGACCAGCAGGCGCACCGAGCCGGTGACGACGCTGCCATGGCTGTCGCGCACCTGCACCAGCACACGCGGACGGCCCTGCGCGGTGTAGGTGTGGCCCGCGCTGGCCGCCGCACCCCAGGTGCTCCAGGCACCGTCGAAATTGAAGCGATACTCCAGCGGCGCATCCCCCGTGGCCGCCACCGTCACCGTGATGGCATCATCCGGCGCGGGGATGGCATTGCTCGCGGTGACGGAGGTGATGACCGGTGGTGCCGTGGCACTGATGCCGCCGCCGGTGGAGAAGCGGAAGGAGTAAGGCTCGATGTAATTGCCCGCCGCGTCGGCAAAGCCGATCTGATTTGTCTCATCCGAATGAAAATCCACCTGGTAGGTCGTCTCCGCCGCCAGCGGCGCATCTGGAGTGAAGGTCAGGTTGCCGGAAAAATCATGGATCAAAAAGCCCGGCACAAACGCCCCCGGCACATCGCCTGCACCCACGGGACGCACGGTGAAGTCAATGCCATTGCGCGGCCCTCCATGGCGCGGGTGCTCGTGCAGCAGGAAGCTCAGCGGCGCATGGCGCGGGTAGTTCGTGCGGTTCGCCTGCGGGATGTGGTAGGTCACACGCGGCGGCGTGGAGTCCGGCTCCTGCTGATGCACCCAGACGGACATGCCCTGGCGCTGGTAGTTCGCCGTCCCGAAGCCGTGCGGATACCCGCCCGTGACCCACAGATTCCCCAGCGGCAGGGACATCTGCGAGGTGTCGGCAAAATTCGGCGCGCCCTCCTGCAAAGTCAGCGCGATGGGATTTGCATCCCCGGCCAGGAAGCTCGTCATGTTCACCTTTCGGTTATGGATGAAGCCGAACTGGTCCTGATACACCGGATACGAGGCATTCGTGAAGCCGGGGATCGTCAGGCTGGCCGCCACGTTCACCGAGCCATCCCCCGCCGGGTCCGCCGCCGCCGTGATGTCCGCGCCCATGAGGATGTTGGTGGCGGAGCCGATCACATACAGCCCGGTGCCATCGCTGAAAAGATTCGGCCAGTAGCCCTGAAAGCCGCCGCTGAGGGAGCCCACATACTGCGGCGTGATGGAGCGGTTCGCCGGATCGTCAAAGTTGTTGTACTGCAGCCGATAGACCACCACGCCGTCCTGCGCCGAGGCCCCGTGGCGGGCATAGATCAGCAGGTCGCCGAAAAACATCGGATGCCAGTCGCCCCCGCCATACGGCCCCACATGATCCCAGGTGGCCAGGGTTTGATACGTGTTCCCGCCCGGCCCCTGCCAGATGCGCTGGAGGGTGAAGTCCTCGTCCGGCGACCCATACCATGGGAACGAAGCCAGCCACGGCCCTGCCTGCGCACTGCGGTTCCAGCCCACGGGGAAAGCCCCGATGTCCGGCACACCATTGGGGATGTTCCAGGCCCCACGCTCCACGACTCCGCCAAAGCTCTGCACGCGCATCACCTCCGGCAGCATGTAGCTGCCCGCCTGCGCCGAGCCATGCGCATTCCAGCCCGCATTGCCGAAGTGCCAACTGTTGTCCGGGTAGCTGTGACCGAAGTCCGCAGGGAAGCGGCGGATGGGGTTCGCCGGATTCGAGATGTCATACACTCGCATCTGCAAATCCGACCCCTCGCGCGAGCCGGGAGACTCCGCGCCGACGATGAGCCAGCCGTTGAGGTAATTCAGCGTCGTCGTCCGTCCCGTCGCCTCGGAATCGTTGTTCGCCGGGTGGGAAAGCAGCGTCCCCGGAGCCTCCGGGCGGAAGGCGTTGTTAAAGCCGGTCGTCGTCACCGGCTGCGCAAACGCGAACGCGGCAAAGGCGAAAAAGAGAAGTGTCTTGGAGAAAAGAGGGGGCATGGCTTCTGTTTCTTGGTCAAAGCACGGTTGCGGTTACAGTCTGCCACAGAAAAATTCCCGCCAATGCCCGAAACCGCCGACCACAGCTTTCACACCACGCGTTGGAGTCTCGTTTCGCAATTGCGGGCCGTGGGGGATGAATCGGGCTGCCGCGTGGCGCTGGGGGAGCTTTGTCAGCGGAGTTGGTTTCCGATTTATGCCTTCGTGCGGCGCACAGGCATGAGCGCGGCAGATGCGGAGGATGCCACGCAGGGCTTTTTTGAGTATCTGCTGACGCATGAACTGATGGCGGAAGCACGTCGGGAGCGCGGGCGGTTTCGCTCGTTCCTGCTCGGCTGCTTGAAGCACTTTCTCGGCAATGATTGGCAGAAGCGGCAGGCGCAGCGTCGCGGCGGGCATCTGGCGGCGGTGCATCTCGATGCACTGGAGGCGGAGGAACGCTATCGCTTGGAAGTCGAGGCACTGAGCACGAGCGACGACGAGGTTTTCGATCAAAGCTGGGCGCATGGCATGTTAGACCGTGCGATGCAGCAACTCCGTGCCGAGCAGCGAGACGAGGCACGCTTCAATTTGCTGGCACCAGCTTTGACCGGCAGTGAGGATCGCGCCGCGCTGATGCAGGCCACTGGCCTGAATGAAGGCGCCCTCAAAGTGACCATCCACCGCCTGCGCAAACGCTTCCGCGAGTTGCTCCGCGCAGCCGTGGCCGACACGGTGGAAAGCGAGGCCGATGTGGACGCGGAACTGGCCCATCTGGTGGCCTGTTTGCGACGCTGAGAACTTTTTCTGTAACCTGCCGCCGCAAACTCAAAAGGACTCTGGTGAACCCCCAAATCACATCCTCACCATGAACTCCTCCACCTGCCCTGAATGCGGCGCGACGATGAAACCCGGCTCCACGCTCTGCGCGGCCTGCCTGCTCAGCGCGGGAAACGAAACGCTGCCGCTGCAGCCCGTGAGCACGGGCATTCCGACACTGCCGTGCGTGTTTGGTTGCTATCGGTTGCTGAAAAAGCTGGGCTCGGGCGGCATGGGCATTGTCTATGAGGCGGAGGAGTTTGCAAGTGGCCGACGGCTGGCGCTGAAGGTGTTGAATCAAAGCCTCGACAACGAAGAGCAGCGCCAGCGATTCCTGCGTGAAGGTCGGTTGGCCGCGACGATCGATCATCCGCATAGTGTGTATGTTTTTGGCACGGAAGAGATCGAGGGCGTGCCGGTGATCGCGATGGAGCTGGCGGAGGGCGGCACACTCCGCGACGAACTGAAGCGCCGCGGCACCATGCCGGTGCGTGAGGCCGTGGATGCCATCCTCGGCGTGCTCGATGGACTGGAGGCCGCTCATGCCAAAGGCATCCTGCACCGCGACATGAAGCCCACGAACTGCTTCGTGACCGGCGATGGTCATGCCATCGTGGGCGACTACGGGTTGTCCGTGTCGCAAAACCAACCTGTGGAGGATTGCCTCACGCAGAGCGGCACCATCATGGGCACGCCTGCGTTTTCACCGCCGGAGCAGCTTCGCGGACAGCCGCTCGACCAACGGGCGGACATCTACTCCACGGCGGGCACGCTGTATTATCTGCTCACGGGCAAAGCTCCGGTGGAGGCGGGCTCGCCCGTGGAAACCGTGGCCGCCGTGCTGGAGGGCCGCATCACACCACTGACGAAACTACGCGCCGATGTGCCGCCGGATCTCGCCGTGGTGATCATGCGCTGCCTTTCTGCCGATGCGGCGAAGCGACCCGCAACTCATGCGGAAATGCGGCAGGCACTGATGCCTTTCAGCTCCATCATGCCGGAGCCAGCGCCGCTCGGACTGCGACTCCTGGCGGGTGCCGTCGATCTAGGCATCCTTGAGGTGGCCGTGAATGCCCTGAAGGCCATTCTTGCTATGCGGGGCAACGTCGATCTCTGGTTCGACTGGTCGTGGGCGCAGGTGATGCTGGTGGGTCTGCCTTACTTCATCCTTCTCGAGTGCATCTGGGGGACAACGCCAGGTAAAGTACTATGCGGGCTCTGTGTGCGTCGCCAGCAGGGTGGTAGGCCCGGAATCGGTGGCGCTGCTCTTCGCGCCGTGCTGATCCTCGGTCTGCCAGTCATCGCCGGCCTGCTCGTGCAGGAGCTGCGTCCGCTCGTGATGCGCACTTTGTTGGACCCCGATTCGATGCCAAAAACCATCGTCTTCCAAATCGTCATGGCGCTGCTCGCTTTCGCCCAGACCTACACGCAACTGCTGCTCTTCATTCCCGTTTTTCGCCGCAGCGACCATGCAGGCTGGCATGACATCCTCACCGGCATCCGCGTAGTGCGCCGCGCCAAGCCCTCTCTCCGCAAAAGAGCGCTGCCAAGTGCATCGGAGCCTGTTTCCACCACCGAGGAGCGCTGGGGGCCCTTCATACCCGGCACCGTGATCTCGCCCGACTGGAGGCACGGCCACGATCCCGTTTTGAAACGCCCCGTGCTGCTCCAGCGCCGCGCCGAGGCGGCTCCCACGTCACAGCGTCGCGATTGCAATCGCGGCGGACGCCTGCGCTGGATGCAGAGCGTGAGCGATCCCGCCGGAGTCACCTGGGATGTCTGGCAGTCGCCCGCAGGCACGACGCTGCCAGCTTTGATCGAAAACGAACCGCCCGCATGGAGCGAGTTGCTCTCGTGGATGCAGGATCTGACGCACGAGCTCGATGCCGCGCAAAAAGACCAAACCCTGCCGCCCACGCTGTCACTCTCGCAAGTCTGGATCACCACCGATGGCCGCGCCGTGCTGCTGGATGCTCCGTGGCACGGCGCCGCGTCGCACGAGACCACCACCGACCCGCAGGCGTTTCTTCATGCGCTCGGCTCTCTCTCCGCACCCGAAAAACGTCCGCTGCATGCCGACAGCCTGCTGCAGGGCCTTGGCAACGCCTCCTTTGAGCGGCTCAGCCATGTGGCGGGCAATGTGACGCATCTCCAGCCACGCCGCGCGGATGTCAGCCATCGCATGCGTGCCGCGTGTCTCATCGGCTCACTCGCGCTGCCTGTGTTCATGATTGTCGTGGGCATGTTCGCTTCTGACTCGTTCAGCAAAGCCACGTGGGATCGGGAATACCGAGGCGTCCCGCAACTATCCAAAGTCCTGATGCTCCACGATGAAATCAGCCGCCCGAATCATCCCGACGCCCATGCCCGTGAAGCCGTGGAGCGTCATCTGATCCATCAGTGGTCTTGGCTGAAGCAGGGTGATCGGATCAAAAGCTTCCAAGGCATCACGATCAAACCCCAACAGGAGAAGACACTGCTCGAGATCCTAGCGCGGAAACCAGCTGAGCTGGAAGCAAGCGTGGCCGAAGAAAAAGTGCACCAACTCCTGGCTGCACGCTTTTTCTCGCCGCTCGGAGTGGACCTGCGAAAAGCGCTCGCGCCGATGGTCCTGCTCACGCTCGCCTTGATCGCCCTTTCGCAGTTGGTGAGCATCGCGTTGTGTGGCTCTCCCTTGCTCATGCGGCTCACTGGCGTCGCCGCTGTCACCCTCACTCAGCGGCCCGCTCGTCGGCTGCGCATGCTTTGGCGTTGGATCATCGGCTGGACACCGCTGTGGCTGCCGGCGCTCGTGATGTCGATTCGCTTTCTACTCACGAGCCATGATCCGATCCGCACCTTGCCAGAGACGAGCCTGATTTGGTTTCCCGTAGCCCTCATTCTCGCGATCATCGCCTTCATCCCACGTCGCAGCCTTGTCGATCGTCTGGCGGGAACGTGGCTCGTGGCACGTTGAAGCGGCCAAAGGCAGCGCTAGAGTCCGCCGATGCCTCAGACCACGCCCGCTGCCTTCAAACCGACCCGCTGGAGCCTCGTGCTCCAGTCGCAGGGGCAGGATGAAAAGGCAAAGCGGGCGCTGGAGGAGCTGTGCGCGGCCTACTGGTTCCCGCTGTATGCGTGGAGCCGGCGCTGCGGTGCCTCGCCGAGTGATGCGGAGGACTACGTGCAGGGCTTCTTCGTGCAGGTGCTGCAAAAACAGCTCTTCGCCGCTGCGAACCCCGATCTCGGCAAACTGCGCACCTTCATGCTCACCGCGTTTCGTCGGCATGTGAATGACGAGCAGCGCAAAGAAGGCCGCCAAAAGCGTGGCAGCGGCCAGATCACCAGTTTCGACGCCGTGGAGGCCGAGGCGTGGTATGAAGTGGAACAAATCGAGGGCGAGAGCGCCGATCACATGTTTGACCGCCAGTGGGCGCTCACCGTGCTCGATCAAGCGATGGCCAAGTTGGAACAACAAGCCGCCGCGAAGGGCAAATCGGCCGAATTTGCCGTTTTGCGCCCTTTTTTGACCGGCGAGGCCGATGCGGCTGATTACGAAAAAGCAGGCCGCGAAGCCGGAATGACCGCCAACACCTTCAAAGTAGCCGTGCATCGCCTGCGAGCCCGTTTTCGCGACACCCTGCGCCGCGAAGTCGCCGACACCCAGCCACCAGACACCAATGTGGACGACGAGATGGGGTATCTGATGCGCGTGCTGGGCGGGGGGTGACGATTGAATCCTGAGCTGAAGCTGGCTATTGCAATCTTTAGGACATGGCGGCACGATGTCATAGAGTATCAAAGCAACCTCAAATGCCGATTGACGAACATCATCAGGCGAAACTTCGCCGGATCGCGAAGCGCACTCCCATTTTTCGCAGAGCTGCCGCGATCGAAGCTGGCGTCCCTGCGTCTGCACTCACGCGACTCACGCGAGCGGGTAAACTTGAGCGTATGGGACGTGGGCTCTATCACCTCGCCGAGGGCGACAGCTACAGCCACTCGGGCATTGTGGAGGCGGCGCTTCAGGTGCCGAAGGGGGTGATCGTCCTGCTGAGTGCCCTGAGCTTCCACGGCATCGGCACACATCCGGCGTGGGAAGTCTGGATGCAGCTTCCGGCGAATTTTCCGAAGCCGCGAATCACCCATCCACCGCTCCGGCTGATCCGCAGTCGAATGCCCGAGGCCTTTACAGCCGGGGTGGAGGCCTATGAAATCGCAGGCCACAAGGTGCGCATCACAAATGTGGACCGCACGATTGTGGATTGTTTCAAACACCGCAGTCTGGTCACCCTGGAGGTCTGCCTTGAGGCCCTTCGTGAGCGGCTTCGGGATCGCCGTCACAGTCTCCAAGAGATGAAAAAATACGCCAAGCTCATGGGTGTTACTCGCGTCATGCAACCTTACATGGAGGCACTCGCATGAAGAATGTCGCAGCCTCCGTGCGAGCCCGACTGCTGACCCATGCGCGCAGCAGCGGCAGGGACCTGCCCGCCCTGATCGAGAGATTTGCGATGGGACGACTCCTCTGGCGACTGGCCCAGAGCGATATGGCGGACAAGTTTGTGCTAAAGGGCGCTCAGCTCTTTTCTCTCTGGGCACCGACACTCCACCGCCCCACGCGCGATCTGGATCTACTGAGCTTCGGCGAGCCCTCGGTCGAAGGCTTGAGGCAAGTATTTACAGAGCTTCTCGCTACTCCAGCGGAGCCGGAGGACGGTCTCGTTTGGGAAAGCGTGGATGCCTGTCCCATTCGTGCAGATCAGCGCTACCAAGGCGTGCGGATTACAGCGCGAGTGACGCTGGCTGGCGCAGTGGTGCCCGTGCAGGTGGACATTGGCTTCGGTGATGCCATCACTCCGGCACCGGTGAGCGTGGTGTGGCATGAACTGTTGGATTTTCCTGAAGCACGACTTCTCAGCTACCCGCCGGAAACAGTCATCGCGGAGAAGCTGGATGCAGCGGTGCAATTGGAGCTGGATAACAGCCGCATGAAGGACTTTTTCGATCTTGATTGGCTGTGCCGGCACATGGAGTTCGATCATGGCACTCTCCGTGCGGCCATCGTCGCCACCTTCACTCGTCGTGGCACCACGCTTCCTGAGGAGGCTCCGCTGGCCCTCACGCAGGAGTTTGCCAATGACGCAGGCAAGATCACTCAATGGAAGGCCTTCCTGCGCAAAAATAGGCTCGAAGCAGATGCCCTGCCGGTGGTGATCACGCGGCTGAATGAATTTCTCATGCCGGTTCTTTTGCGTCATGAGGCGGGCGGTCTAATCTGGCGGCCTGCGGAGGGCTGGATGTGATAGAATGCCTGAATGTCGCCTGACCCCATGAACACGAAACCCCGCCAACGCCTCTCCGGTTTGAAGCCGGACGCTTTGATGGCGCAGGGCTTGGCGGTGCCGAAGCAGGTGGTCGAGGTCGCCGGCATCGAGATCGAAACGCAGATCGGGCGCGGCGGCATGGGCGCGGTGTATCTGGGCAGGCAGGTCAGCCTGGACCGCGAGGTGGCGGTGAAGGTACTGGCGAGCGAACTGGCGGATGATCCCCAGTTCCTCGAACGACTGGAACGCGAGGCACGTGTGATGGCTCGGCTGCGGCATCCGAACATCGTCGCGGTGCATGACTTTCAGCGCACCGAGGAGGGTGCGGCCATTGTGATGGAGTTCGTGGAAGGCGGCAGCCTGCGTGAGAAACTGCTGAAGCATCCGAACGGCCTGCCGGTGACCGAGGCGCTGCGCATCCTGCGCCAAATCGCCGCCGGTTTGGAGGCGGCGCATGCCAGCGGGGTGATTCATCGCGACATGAAGCCGGAAAATGTGCTCATGGATGCGGATGGCACGGCCCGCGTCACCGATTTCGGCCTGGCGCTGCCTTTGCATGAAGGTACCACGCGCCTCACGCTCAGCGGCACGGCGGTGGGCACGGT
Source organism: Akkermansia muciniphila (assembly GCA_945863205.1). Classification (GTDB taxonomy): domain Bacteria; phylum Verrucomicrobiota; class Verrucomicrobiia; order Verrucomicrobiales; family Verrucomicrobiaceae; genus Prosthecobacter. The sequence continues at coordinate 20,764 of CAMAZK010000035.1, forward strand.
GGACTACATGGCGCCGGAGCAGTTTCGCGGCGCGGAGGCAGATGCGCGGCTGGATGTCTTCGCGCTCGGCGTGCTGGCGTATGAACTGCTCACCGGCAAAACACCACGCGGCAGTTTCGACGCGCCGCATCGGCTGCGCGCCGAAATTCCCGTGCCCATCAGCGCGGCGGTGATGAAGGCGCTGCGCCCCGATGCCGAAGAGCGCTTCGCCAGCATCACGGGCTTCATGCTGGCCTTGCATGAAGGAAGGAGACGAGTGTGGCCCTGGCTGCTGGGATTGTTCGCCGTAGCCGTCGGCCTTTCATGGGCTGCCTGGCCGCGCGATGCCAAGCCGCCGCCCCAGCCCGGCCCCTGGCGGGATGCGAGCGCCGGGACGCGCATTTACGAAGACGTGATCAGCGGCGACTGGAAGAACGAGGACGGCGTCCTGACCTCGAACGAGCAGATCTGCATCGTGAAGCTGGAGGAAGATCTGCCCGAGTCCTACGACGTGCGGATGAAATTCACGCGCCTGGGCGGCATGGACTCAGTGGCGCTTTTCATCCGGGCAAACACCACTACCGGCTCCGCTGAGCTCGATGCCTGGCGCGAGGGCCTGGCGGGCGTACAGCTCATCGGCGGCGAGGATCTGACGAAGGGCTACGGCTTCCGCTTTCCTCTGGAAAACGGCCGCAGCTACGAGCTCTTCGTCGAGGTGCGGCCCGATCTCGTGCGCATGAGCGTGGACGGTGTGCTTATGAAGGAGTTCGACCTCACCGGGAAATACATCCACCCGCCCGCACCCTGGGAGTGGAACCCCGTGGCGAGACCCGCCGCGCTCGCCATCGGCTCCTACATGAGCCCGACGAGGTTTGAGAAGGTGGAGTGGCGCTCGCTGGACTTTGCCGTGAGGCAGGCTTCAGCCGCACCCTGACGGCTCACTCCGCGTTTTGCACCTGCTCGCGGATTTTTTCGAGCTCGGTCTTCGCGGTCACGACGTGGTGAGCGATCTCGGCGTTGTTGCACTTGGAGCCCATGGTGTTGAACTCGCGAAAGAACTCCTGCAGCAGGAAATCGAGGCTGCGACCGGCGGGCGCGTCCGAATCGAGGTAGGAGCGGAACTGCTTCACATGGCTGGCGGCGCGGGTGAGTTCCTCGGAAATGTCCGTGCGGTCGGCAAAGAGGGCGATTTCTTTGACCAGGCGCTCGTCATCCAGCGGCAGCGGGAGGCCGGCATCCTCGAGGCGCTGGCGCAGCATCTTGCGCTGATGTTCCGGGACGGTGGCGGCCTTTGCGCGGATCGATTCCAGCAGTGATTCGATCACGCCGAGGCGCGATTCGATGTCCGCACGCAGGCTGGCGCCCTCGGCGGAGCGCATAGCATTCATTTGGCTCAGGGCAGCGGTCAGGGCCTCGTGGATGGCCGGCCAGGCCTCTGCAGTGGCCACTTCCGCCGGGGCCTGGGTGACGACGCCCGGCAGGCGTGTGATGTCGCTGAGAGAAATTTCCGGCGGAATGTCCAGCTTCAGGGCCAGGGCATGCATGGCGTGGAAATAGTGCGCCGCCAGCGCCTGGTCGAATCGCGCAGCCTCTGCGGAAGCTGTGCCTGTATCCCGGCGCACAGCCACATTCACCCGGCCGCGGGAAACGGCGGCAGAGACGACGGTGCGGGCCGGATTCTCGAGCTCGGCGAGTTCACGCGGCAGGTTCACCGCCACTTCGAGCTGTTTGCGGTTCACGGAGGAGCATTCCACGCTCCAGGTCACGCCTTCGCTTTGGGCCTCTCCGCGGCCGAATCCTGTCATGCTGTTCATAGCGATCAGATGGAGCGGGATTTCACCTTTGGCAAAGCCTTGCATGACAGCGGGCGCATTCCCCGAGATTTCCGGTTTGCAACACCGCGCAGGCTCCCTAGTCTCGCCCTCCCTATGGCAAAAGCGGCACTCGGAAAAGGTCTCGGCGCACTCATCTCAGCCCCCACGGCTGGGTCGGGCGCTCCGCGTATTCCGGCGCTGGCCCAGCCGGCACCGGGAGACATCGTGCAACGCGTGGCGCCGGACCAGATCGTCCCCAGTCCGCTGCAGCCGCGCAAGGAGTTCCAAGCCGACCAGCTCGGCGAGCTCATGGAGTCCATCCGCGAGCACGGCATCATCCAGCCGCTGATCGTCCGCCGGGTGAATGACAAGCTGGAACTCATCGCCGGGGAACGCCGCTTCCGCGCCTCCCGCGAGCTCGGCCTCAAGCTACTGCCCGTCATCGTCCGCGAGGCGTCCGACAAGGACGTGCTGGAGATGGCGCTCATCGAGAACCTTCAGCGTGAGGGGCTCAACCCCATCGAAGAGGCCCAGGCCTACTCCCGTTTGGCCAAGGACTTCGGCATGCGGCAGGAGGACATCGCCCAGCGTGTCGGCAAGAACCGCGCCACCGTGGCGAATACGATGCGCTTGCTGGATCTGCCGCAGACCGTGCGGGACATGCTCGCCTCGGCGAAGCTTTCCACCGGCCACGCCAAAGTGCTGCTGATGCTCAAAAACGAGCGTGAGCAGGACCGCATCGCCAACCAGATCATCACCAAGGGTCTCACCGTCCGCGCCACCGAAAAGGTGATCGATGCCATCCTGCATCCGCCGCCACCGCCCCTGCCAAAGCCCACGGAGACGGACTTCGCCCGCGCCATCAAGGCCGTGGAGCAGAAGCTCATCCAGCACCTGACGACCAACGTCAGCATCCAGCACGGCGAGAAAAAAGGCCGGATCGACATCGACTACTACGGCGCCGAGGACCTCAACCGCATTCTCAGCCTGCTCGGCCTGGAAGAGGAAGCCTTCGTGGAGGAATGACGCGGAAACTCGTGATCGGGCCGCCTCACTGACGAAATCCGGATGACGAAGGACGAAAACAGCGTGTTGTTCCCGCCGATGAAGCGCCTCCTCATCCATCCGCTGTTCGCCATCCTTGTATCTTCAATCCTCGCCTGCTGTAGCCCGCAGGCTGCCGCCAGTGCCGGGGACGACGATGTGCGGGCTTTCCTGACGCGCTACTTTTCCACCTGGTCCGCCAAGGACATCAGCGGCTACGCCGGCTGTTTCCACGAGCAGGCGCGCATCACCTTCGTGCATCAGGGCCAGCCGCGCACGGAGGGACTGACCGACTTCATCCACGGCCAGAAGCTCAGCCACGCCGCCGCCTCCGAGCCGATGACCGAGGTGCCGACGGACATGAAGATCCTGCGCGACGAGCGCACCGCCCAGGCCAGCGTCCGCTGGAAGCTGACCAAAGGAGCGGAGATCACCACCGGCACGGATTGCTTCACGCTCATCAAGACCCCCTCAGGCTGGAAAATCATGAGCCTGGTTTTTTACAACGACTGACCGCCTCACGACATGTCCTCCTCTCCATCCAAGTCCCCCACCCCGCCCACGCCTGCCGACCCGGCGCTCGCCGCAGCCCGGAAAACACGCCTGTTTCTCGGCCTGGTGTGCTTTTTCGCGGGCGCGGCGATCATGGTCGTCGAAATCAGCGCCTTCCGGCTGCTCGCACCTTACTTTGGAAACACGATTTACACCTCCACCGCCCTCATCGGCGTCATCCTGGTCGCGTTCAGCGTCGGTGGCTACCTGGGCGGGCGCTTGGCGGACCGCCGCCCCGCCCTTGACCTGATCGGCTGGCTGCTCGCCGGAGCGGCAGTGCTCACCCTGTTCATCCCGGCCCTGCACATGGCCTTCAGCCTGTCGTTGAGCGCCAGCGGCGTGATCACTGGTCCCCTGCTGATCTCCATCGTACTCTTTGCCCTGCCGGGCGTGCTGCTGGGCGCGGTTTCCCCCGCCTCGGTTCGCTTTTACAGCCTGACGCAGAAGGACACCCACGTCGGCCAGGCGGCGGGTACGATCAGCATGCTCGGCTCTCTGGGCAGCTTCGTGGGCACCTTTGTTTCCGGCTTCTTCCTGCTCTCCACCTTCGGTGTTCGCGACATCTTCGTCGGCGTCGGCGTGCTGCTGGTGCTGCTTGCAGTGGCATCGCTCACGCTGGCACGCAGCGCCAAGAAACCGCAGATCCAGGTGCTCGTCGCCGGACTCGTGGCGGGTGCGGTCGGCTGGAGTTCGCAGTCGCCGCCCCTGCAGGGCGTGATTCATGAGCGCGAGTCGTTTTACCACCACATCAGCGTCTTTGAGGAGGGCGAGGCGCCGCACAGGCGCCGGATGCTGGCGCTCGACTCCACGCAGGAGGGCGGAATGAATCCGGACACCGGGGAACTCATCCTCGCCTACCAGCAGTACTGGAAGCTCGCCCTGCTGCGAGATCCCGCAGAGGTCCGCAGCGCCCTCTTCATCGGCGCGGGCGCTTTCGGCATGCCGGAGAACGTTTCGCGCGACTTCCCGCAGGCGGCCGTGGATGTCGTCGAAATCGACCCCCAGGTCATCGAAGTCGGCCGCGAATTCTTCAAGCTCGACGACCATCCCCGCGTCAACGCGCACGCCGCCGACGCCCGCCGCTTTCTCCATCTCGCTGGCGACCGGAAGTGGGACATGATCTTTGGAGACGCCTACAACGGCCGACACGCCATCCCCTCCCACCTCGCCACGCGGGAGTTTTTTCAACTGGTGTCTGATCATCTCGAAACGGGCGGAGTTTACATCATGAACATCATCGCCGCCGTGAACGGACCCAAATCCGAGCTCGCCTCCGGCATGATCGCCACCGTGCGGCAGGTATTCCCCCATGTGGAGGTCTTCGATGTGGAGGCCCTCGCGCGCTATCCCCGGGAACGGGCGCGGAACATCATCCTGATGTGCTCCGCCGAGCCGCTGAAACCGCTGATCGTGGACCGCTACGCCGCCGCCGGATCGTGGCAGGAACGCCTCATTCGCACGCACCTCCCCGCTGGCACGGTGCCGCGCTCGGACATCGTCTTCACCGACAATCACAATCCGGTCGATGCCATCATCGCTCGCGGTCTGCTGGAATAATCACTGCCCCTTCGCATTCAGCGGCTTCGCGGCGGGCGCCAGAGACGGCGCCACGAAGGCGTCAAACACCAGCACGCCCTTCAGCGAATCCACGGCGCGTTCGAGCTGCCGGTCGCCCAGATTTGCCAGCTCCAAAGCTGCGGCCTCCCCCGTGGCGTGAGCCGCCCGCCACTTCGCGATGCGCATTTCTTCCTCCGAAGTCAGCGCGGAGACGATGTTCGGCTCCACGCCGTTCTCATGAATCGTGCGGTGGCTCGGCGTGTAGTACTTCGCCGTCGTCAGCCGCATCGCCGCGCCGTTTTTCATCGGGAGAATGGTCTGCACGCTGCCTTTGCCAAAGCTGGTCGTGCCGACCACGATGGCGCGCTTGAGGTCTTGCAGGGCGCCTGCCGTCAGCTCGCTGGCGCTCGCGCTGCCGTGATTGATCAGCACGGCGATGGGGTACTTCCGCGGTTCCCTGCCCTGACGCGAAGGCGTGCGGTAGGGTGGCGGATTTTGTGAGGCCACCCGGCCTTCGGTGGTGACGACGACGGTGCCCTCCGGCAAAAACTCGCCGCAGATCGCCACCGCGCTGTCCACCAGTCCACCGGGATTGTTGCGAAGATCGAGCACAAAGGCCTGCATGCCCTGCTTCTCAAGTTCATCGAGCGCCTTGCCCAGTTCCGCGGCTGTCGGCGCATTGAATTGTGAAACACGCGCATAGCCGATCTTGTACCCGCCCGCCATCTTCTCGGACAGGAGCATGGGATCATGCACGGAGGTCTCCGCCAGCATTTCGTGCTTCACCTTGAACTCAAGGAACTGCTTCGTCCCCGGCCGGCGCACGGTCAGACGCACCTCGTCGCCTTCCCTGCCCTTCAGCAGCTGCATGGCCTCCACCACGCCGACGGAATCCGTCAGCACGTCATTGATGCGCACGAGCTGATCACCCGCCAAGACACCTTCCGCTGCGGCGGGGCCGTCTTCCCGGACCGTGATGATCGTGAGCTGGTTCTGGCGCAGCGCGATGGTGATGCCGACGCCCTCCGACGTGTCACTCTGCTCGCGTTGCATCTCTTCGAAAAGCGACCGGCCCATGTACTCGCAGTGCGGATCAAGTCGGTTCAGCATTCCCTCCAGGGCGCCTTCCACCAGCTCTTCGTAGGTGATCTTGGATTCATCCACGTAGTTCTGCCGCACCATCTCCATCGCCCGGGTCAGCATCTCCATCTGGCGGTAGGCGTCCTGCGGCGGCGGCTTCCCCGGCACGGTCGGAGCGGCGGGTTTCGGCGCAGGTTCAGGGTCGGCGGCTGGCATGGACTCCTTCGCAGCGGGAGGGACCGGCGGAGTCACGGCAGGCGGCGTTGACGGCGCCGCAACGGGAGGCGTCGGAGCCGCGTCGGCCGCCGTCATGTGAGCCAGCAGTAAAACAGGCAGAAAAGCACTACGCATGGACCAACAGTGGCCGGATTCGCCCTCGGCGACAGAGAAAATTTCTGCCTCCAGAGATCCGCTACGCAAGATCGCCGAGCTGATGCTGGAAAAGGGGGCGACGGTGAAATAGGAGCGCCCGTTCCGGCCGATACGCGCCAGCCATCGCGCTCGCGGTGACTTGTCGAAGCCTGAGCCGCACGATCACTTCGCACGCGCCGGTTTCTTGATCTTCGTTTGCGCCCGCATGTGCTCCATCAGCACTTTGACCGCCTTGCTTTGGAAGCGAAAG
>CAMAZK010000036.1 GCA_945863205.1 Akkermansia muciniphila
CCTTCCAGCAGGTCACAAAGCCCTTCGCGAAGTCCTGCGGCCGCGCCTCGACCCATGCTTCGATGTCCTGGGGCTTGAACCACGCTCCGGTGGCGATCTCCTCCGGCAGGCAGCGGATCGGACCGTCGTGACGGGCGAGGTGAAGCTCCACGAATTCGTGGTCGGTGTTGTCACCGGCCGGGATTTGTGCGGCGACCTCGGTGGTTTCGACGTCGATGCCGATCTCCTCACGCGTCTCGCGAACGGCGGCGCTGGCGTAGCCTTCACCCGCATCGAGATGCCCGGCGGCGCTGCTGTCCCACTTCAGCGGTGAGACATCCTTCAGATGCGAGCGCTGCTGCAGGTAGATGTGGCCGCGTTTGTTGATGACGAAGATGTGCACCGCCCGGTGCAGCAGCTTCCGTGCGTGCACCTCTCCGCGCGTGAGCTGGCCGGTCACCTCGTTGTGCTCGTTCACCACGTCGAACATCTCTCCCGCTTTTTGTCCCGCATCGACCTGGCTGCGCTCCTCGTAGTGCCGGGCGATGTGAACCCACTGCGTGAGCGAGAGCGCCTCCGCGCGCACTGCGGGGGACACGTCGAGGCTGCGAATGAGCGACTCCCAGCCGCCCGGTGCTTCGGGAAGCAGATTTTTGAGCTGCTTGCGACGCTGGGAAAAGCCCATGCGCACCAAACGGTCGAAGAGCACATGATCAAAAACCGGCAGGGTGGCCGGATCGCGGGGGGTGAGGCGGATCACGGCAGAATCCACCCGCGGCTTCGGCACGAAGACCTCCGGCGGCACGATGCGCAACATCTCCACATTCCAGTCCTTCTGCACCAGCAAACTCAGCGCCCCATAAGCGTCGTCCTCACAAGTGGCCGCCAGACGGTCGCACACCTCCTTTTGCAGCATGAACACCGCACAGCCCACCGGCGAAGGCGGTGTCAGCCAGTGCTTCAAAATTTCACTGCCCACCGAGTACGGCAGGTTCCCCACGAGGCGCAGCGGGCCGTGCCGGAACCATGGGCGCAGGTCGATGCGGGTGGCGTCGTCGTGGATGATCCCCACGTCGTCCCGGCCCTCAAACTGTGCCTGCAGCTCCGGCGCGAGCTGGCGATCCTTCTCGATCAAAATCAGCTTCTTCGGCCTGCCGACGAGGTGCTTTGTCAGGGCGCCCATCCCCGGGCCGATTTCGAACACAAGATCCGCGCCGTCCGGCTGCACTTGGTCACCGATCCACCGCGCCACCTCCTCGTCCTGGAGGAAGTTCTGGCCCATGCTCTTGCGCGGCGTGAAATGCGGTCGCCGGTGGGCGGATGGGTTGCGGCGTTGGTCGTGGTGTCTCATCGCCGCATCATTCCCCAAACGCGCCCGGCGTCATCACAAGAATACCACCTTGAGGAACTTTCGGCTGTTCACGTGAAGAGTCGCCCCCGTATGATCTCCTCATGAAACGGATCACGCTCATCCTCTTCGCTCTCGGCTCCCAACTCGCCGCCCAGGACGGCATCAAGACGAAGACCACTTACGCCAAGGCCTACGGCGAAACGAAGAACCCGGTCGCCGTCGATCCCGCGAAGGATCTGCCGCGTTATCCCGCCGTGGAGCCGAAGGACGCCATCGGCACCTGGCAGGTGAAAAAGGGCTTCAAGCTCCAGCTCGCCGCGCATGAGCCGCAGGTGCGCGATCCCATCGCCTTTTGCTTCGACGAGCGTGGTCGCATGTTTGTGTGTGAAATGAACGACTACAGCGAGATGCGAGATGTGACGCCGCACCTCGGTCGTGTTTCGATGCTGGAGGACAAGGACGGCGACGGCTACTACGAGACGAGCCAGGTCTTTGCCGACGACCTGCCCTGGCCCACGGCGGTCATTTGGGCGAATGGCGGCCTCTACGTCGGTGCTACGCCTGACATCTGGCGCTTTGAAGACAAGGACGGAGACGGCAAGGCCGAGGTGCGCGAGAAGGTTTTCACCGGTTTCGGCACCGGTTTGAAAATCCTCAACGTGCAGGGCCTCATGAACAGCTTTCAATGGGGGCAGGACAATCGCATTCACTTGCTGGCTGGTGGAGGCAATCGCGGCGTCGTGCGTAGGGTAGGCGTCCCGCCTGCCGCGAGTGCTGCGAGCATTCTGCCCGCTCGGTCCAATGCGGGCAAGATGCCCGCCACACCCGAGTCAGGCAAAATGGCTGACCTACAGGACGGCCTCGAACTCGGCGGAAAGGACTTCTGGTTCGATCCGCTCACGCATGAGTTCGGTCTCGAAGGCGGCGGTGCGCAGTACGGCATGAGCTTCGACAACTACGGCCGCAAATTCGGCTGCTCGAACTCCGACCACCTGCAATACTGGGTTTACGACGACAAATACGCGAACCGCAATCCCCACTACCCGATGCCGCGGGCGAAGGAGAGCATCGCGGCAGACGGTGGAGCTGCCGAAGTCTTTCGCATCAGCCCGGACGAGCCCTGGCGCATCATCCGCACGCGCTGGCGCATCGCCGGTGTGGTGAAGGGAGCGGTGGAAGGCGGTGGTCGCGTCAGCGGCTACTTCACCGGCGCCACGGGCACCACGATCTATCGCGGCGACGCCTACGGCCCCGAATTCGTAAACAATAGCTTCACCGGCGACGCGGGCGGCCAGCTTGTGCATCGCAAGATCATCAAACCCAGCGCCGACGGCATCAGTCTCGTCGGTGAGCGCCCCGCCGATGAACACGGCTTCGAATTCGCCGCATCCAATGATACCTGGGTGCGTACCGTGAACTTCGCCAACGCTCCCGACGGCTGCCTGCACATCTGCGACATGTATCGTGAGGTCATCGAGCATCCCTGGAGCATTCCCGACGAGATCAAGAAGCACATCGATCTGAACAACGGCAATGATCGTGGACGCATTTATCGGATCGTGCCGGACAAAGGCGCCGATCGCATCGGCCAGAAGGTCAATCTCGCGGACGCCAGCACCGGAGAACTCGTGAAGACCCTCAGCCATCCGAACGGCTGGCATCGCGACACCGCGCAGCGTCTGCTCTTCGAGCGTCAGGACAAAGCCGCCGTGCCGATGCTGGAGAAGCTGCTCAGTGGTGACAATGCGCTTGCGAAGCTGCATGCGTTGGGGGCCCTGGAAGGATTGAAATCATTGAGTGAGTTGGTGGTTGCGAAGACGATGAGGGACAGCGACGAGAGAGTTGTTGAGAGGGGTATTCAATTAAGTGAGCGTTTTTTTGGCACGGGGAAGCTGCCTGGCGCTGAATTGGTGCAAGCGTGGCAGGCACTTGGAACGGCTGAAGCCGCTCGACTGAGGTTTCAAACTGCACTGAGTGCCGCGACATTCTTTGAGACTATTCCCACCTTCGACACGAGGAAACTCAAACCAGAATTGCAGACGTTAGCGAAGTTTGCTGAGGCTCCGTTGGCTGTTATCGAAAAAGGAACTGCGGCTGACAATAAGATAACCGACGCATTTCTCGCCTCTGCTCCAGATGCAGCTCTTTTGCTCTTTGGAATTGCATGCGGAGATCCTGGAGATGTGTTGCTATCCGAAGCTGCAGTATCGAAAGTGCTTCAAGCAGCAGCCTCTGCGGTTCAAGCTCCACAAGAGTGGTTTCCAGAGGCAACACGTAAAATCACGCCCGCCAGATTGGTGGCTTTCGTGGCTGCGGACCCTAAGCCTGAACGCGTTGCTGCGCTTGCGAAGGGCTTGAAGGCTGGAGGCTCGTCATTGGAGAAAGCTGATGCCGATGGCCAATTGGCCGCAATTTTCATCAAGGCCGCCGAGACGGCTGCGAACGCACAAGCCAGCCCCTCATCACGCCTTGACGCAATCGAACTTCTTAGTGTGAGTTCCTCCAAAGAAGTGCAAACAGCCCTCATCGCCTGTCTCGGCAACAAACAGCCCGAATCCGTGCAATCTGCTGCAATCCGCGTGTTGGCCCAAAACAGCTCCACAGCCACCACGAAGGCTTTGATCGAAAACTGGGCGCAGTACGGCGCAAAAGCCAAGACTGTGGCTTTGGAGGCGCTTTTGAGTCGCGAGGACCGGGCGGTGGCCTTGCTGGAGGCAAAGGTGGTCAAAGCGGAGGAATTTTCGGCATCGCAAGTGCAGGACTTGATCAAGCACAAGTCCCCAAAAGTGGCAGCGGCAGCGAAATCGGCGCTCGCATCGGTCATCCCGCCTTCACGCGAAGAAGTGGCGGCGAAGTTCAAACCGGCCATCGCGGCCAAAGGCGACGCCCCCAAGGGCCAAGTTCAATACATGGCGCGTTGCGTGGCCTGTCATAAGGCAGGGGCACTCGGGCTCGCGGTGGGTCCCGATTTGATCACGGTGAAGACGAAGGGCCGCGAGGCGCTGCTGGAGGCTATCCTGCAGCCGCACAAGGAGGTGGCGTCGCAGTTCATCGCCTACACGGTGAACACGAAGGACGGGCAGACCCTGGCGGGCATCATCACGAATGACACGGCCTCCAGCATGACGATTCGGATGATGGGCGGCATCGAAAAGACGCTGCAGCGTGCTGAGATCAAAGGCAGCAGCTCCAGCGGCCAGAGTTTGATGCCGGAGGGCCTTGAAACGGGCATGACCGTCGAGGACATGGCCGATTTGATCAGCTACATCGAAAGCCTGTGACCCTGGCCCGCAAACTGAACCGCTTTTTCTTTGCAGCCGCCTCGCTCCGCGCTCCTGTGCTTCATCCATGAAAACCACCCCCGTTACTTTCGAAGACCTGCAATCCTCCGTCATCGCCGTGCCGCCGCTGTGCCGGAACAAGGACCTGTCGCTTTCGAAATCCCAGAACAGCCGCCTCATCAAGCACATGTACAAGGGCGGCATCCGCACGCTGCTCTACGGCGGCAATGCGAACCTCTACAACATCGCGCCGAGCGAGTATTACACGCTGCTGAAGATGCTCGTGGACATCTCGCCCGAAGACATGTGGATCGTGCCCTCCGTTGGCCCGATGTATGGCACGGCGATGGATCAGGCGAAGATCCTGCGCGACTTCGCCTTTCCGACCGCGATGCTGCTGCCGACGCTCTTCCCTTCGAAGCCCGCCGGTGTGGCGACCGCCATCCGCCATTTCGTGGAGAAGTCCGGCATCAAGGCCGTGCTCTACATCAAGGATCCAGGTTATGTCACTCCGGAGATCGCCGCCGAGCTCGTCAATGACGGCCTCATTTCCTGGATCAAGTATGCGATCGTCGAGGAGGACCCGAAAAAGGATCCCTACCTCAAGAAGCTCACCAAGCTGGTGGACACCAAGCTCATCGTCAGCGGCATCGGCGAGCAGCCTTCCATCATCCATCTGCGCGACTTCGGCGTCACCGGTTTTACCGCCGGCTGCGTCTGCATCGCCCCCTCCCGCTCCACCGCCCTGCTGCAGGCCATCCTGAAGAAAGACTGGGATACCGCCGAAGCCATCCGCGAGGAATTCGTGGCGCTTGAAGACCTGCGCAATGCCCACAGCCCCATCCTCGTGCTGCATCACGCCGTCGAGCTCGCTGGCGTGGCCCAGACCGGCCCGGTTCTGCCTTTGCTCACCGCATTGCCTGACAAGCTCCTGCCGAAGATCGAGAAAGCCGCGAAGGCGCTCCTCGCTAAAAACGGCTAGCCAAAGTGTGGGGGACTCCGTCCCCCTCTTTGCTCTCAGGGGGACGGAGTCCCCCGCTCCTTGAACCTCGGACATTCGTCATGCCTTCCGCCCTCGCCATCTTCGCCCATCCCGACGACATCGAGTTCGTCGCCGCAGGAACCCTGCTGCTGCTCAAGGAACGCGGCTGGGACATCCACTACATCAATCTGTGCAGCGGCAACGGCGGCTCCGTGCAGATGGATGGACCCACGACGGCGAAAAAGCGCCTCGAAGAGGGCAGGGAGGCCGCCCGCATCCTCGGCGCTACGTTTTATCCGCCGATCTGCGACGACCTGGAGCTGACCTACGATGTGAAGTATCTGCGCCAGGTGGCCGCCGTGGTGCGGGAGTCCAAGGCATCCATCGTCCTCACGCACTCGCCCGCCGACTACATGGAGGATCACATGGCCGCCTGCCGGCTTGCTGTGACGGCGGCGTTTGCCCATTGCATTCCCAACTTCCAGACCGACCCGCAGCGCGACGCCTACCTGCATGACGTGACCGTTTATCATGCCATGCCGCATGGGCTGAGCGATCCTCTGCGTCAAAAGCTCATGGCCGGTTCCTATGTGGACACGACCAGCGTCCACACCCACAAACGCGAATCGCTCGCGGCGCACGAAAGCCAGAAGCACTGGCTCGACGTCAGCCAGGGCATGGACTCCTACCTCATCAGCATGGACGAGGCCTCGCGCGCCATCGGGCGGCTTTCAGGTCGGTTTGAATTCGCCGAAGGCTGGCGCCGGCACCTGCACCTGGGGTTCAGTGCGAAGGAGATCGATCCGCTCAAAGATGCCCTCGGTGACCTTTGTGTGATCAACGAGGAGTATGAGAAGGCGCGGGCGATTCCGGCTTGAGCCGGAGTTCCAAGTTTCACGTTCAAGGTTTCAAGTTGCCACCGAGACGAGGCAGCACTTGAAACTTGGAGCCTGAAACTCGAAACTGACTCCATGCCCGCCCCGCTCACCTATCTGCTGATCGACGGCCACAACGTCATCCATTCCTGGCCGGAGTTGCAGCGGGAGCACCGGGTGGCCTCGCGGCGGCATCTGGCGCGGATCGAGCTGCTGAAGCGGGTTCGCCATCTCCAGGACATGAGCGGCATGCAGGTGGTGGTGGTCTTTGACGGCGCCCGACACGGCACCAACGAAGAGCGCGAACCTGACGGCCTCCAGATCATCTACGCCGACCCCGGTACGACGGCGGACACCATCATCGAACGTCTCGTGGCGAAATACGCGGCAGAGCGTCCCATGAGAGTCGTTTCAGCCGACGGCATGGTGCGTGAAACGATTCTGTCACTTGGGGCTGAGTGGATCAGCCCCGAAAGCCTGCGCAGCCTGTGTGAGAGCGCCGAAATCAAGATGCGCACCCGCCTTGCCTGATTCCCAAACCCGCTTTAGCATCCACCATGAACTTGCGCCCCCTCCTCCTTTTTCTCGCGCTCGGAACCTCCCAGCTTCTCGCCCAAACGCCTGCCAAGACGCCGCCCCCCGTTTCGGACGAGGTCAGAAAGCTCCTCACCGAAGCACGTGACCTGCGCATCAAGCATCAGTACACCGATGCGCTGGCCAAGCTGGACGAGGCACAGAAGCTGGCCCCGCAGCTCCCCGACATCTACGCCTTGCGGGGTGACATCCATCTCGCCCCGCGTCGTCGCGACTTTGATCTGGCCCTTCCTGAGTTCGAGAAAGCCGCCGAACTCCAGCCGGACAGCCCGCTGCCGAAGTTCAACCTGGCCGAGTACTACTTTGTGAAGCACGACTTTGAGACCGCTCTGGCCTCGTTCACGAAGATCACCAAGGACTACCCGAAGCTGCCGATGGTCGTGCGTCATCTCGTTCACTACAAGCGGGCGCTGTGTGAGCTGAAACTCGGCCACAAGGCGGCCGCCGATCAGATCGTCGCTGACAATTTCACCTTCATGGACGACACCCCCGCCTACTACTTCAGCAAGGCTGCGATGGCCTTCGAACTGGGCGACTCGGCCAAGGCCAACGAGTGGGTGCAGCGCGGTGTCGCCGTCTTCAAAGGCCCTGCCTGCGCTCCTTACTACGACGCCTTTAAGGAACTGCGCTGGGTGGCGGACATGGATCTCGGCACTGCCGGCGAAACGCCCAAGGCTCCGTGAAATGGCGAATCGCAGCCGACACCGGCGGGACCTTTACGGACTGCCACGCGCTTGATCCTCTGGGGGGCGAATCGCGCTGCAAAGTGCTCTCCACCGGGCTGCTGCGGGCGGTCTTGCAGACCGACGCCGGCGGCCATTTCCGGCTGACGGGACTTCCACCGCTTTCCGACGGCTTTCTCACCGGGTTCAGCATTCAGCCAGCGGGTGGTGACGAAGCACGCACCATCACCGCCTTCGACGCGAGCAAGTACTCGATCACGGTGAACCGGCCCGCGTCTTGGGCAGTCGGAACACTTCTCGAAATCACCACCGGAGAGGAGGCACCCGTGCTCGGTGCCCGCATCCTCACCAACACGCCTCCGGGACAGGCCTTCCCTGCGCTGAGTCTGCGCATCGCCACCACTCGCGCTACGAACGCCCTGCTGGAGCGCAAAGGCGGTCGCGTCGCGCTTTTCATCACGAAGGGCTTCGGTGATCTGCTGCAAATCGGCGATCAGCGCCGGGCCGATCTCTTCGCACTCAGTCACGAACCGCGTCCGATCTTCCATGAACTCGCCTGCGAGGTGCCGGAGCGCGTCAGCGTGAATGGAGAGGTGCTCGAAGCGCTGGATGAAGCCGCCGTCCGGGCTGCCGCGCTCGACTGCATCGCCAAAGGCATCACCACCGCCGCAGTCTCCCTGATGCACGGCCACGCGCATTCCCGGCACGAGCTGCGAGTCGCGGAAATCCTGCGTGAGTGCGGCTTCACGCATCTCACACTCTCCCAACAGACCGCCGCCTTTGCCAAGCTGCTGCCGCGCACGCAGAGCACCGTGGCGGATGCTTACCTGCACGCCCCGGTGCAGTCCTTTCTCAACGGCATCCGCAGCGTCTCCCCGGACATGCAGGTCATGACCAGCGCCGGCGGTTTGAAGACGGCCGAAGACATTCGCCCGAAGGACATGCTTCTCAGCGGTCCGGCCGGCGGCGCCATCGGCGCGGCCAATGCGGCGCGGCGTCTCGGTATCACGAAGATCATCACCTTCGACATGGGCGGCACCAGCACCGACGTGACCCGCATCGACACCCACCCCGGCTACCGCTTTTCGCAGGAAGTCGCCGGCATGAAGCTGCTCGCCCCCTGCGTGGCCATCGAGACCGTCGCTGCAGGTGGCGGTTCCATTTGTCAGATGACGCACCACGGACTCGCCGTTGGTCCCGAAAGCGCGGGATCCAATCCCGGCCCCGCCTGCTATGGCAAAGGCGGGCCGCTGACCATCACGGATGTGAACCTGCTCCTCGGGCGCTTTGATCCTTCGAAAGCCCCGATCCCGCTCGATCTCGACGCCGCGCAAAAACGCCTGCGCGAGCTCCACGCGCAAACCGACGACAGTCTCACGGAAACAGAGCTGCTGCATGCGCTGCTCTGCCTCGCCATTGAGCACATGGCGGATGCCATTCGCCGCATTTCGATCGGGGAGGGCTACGATCCCGCCGATCACGCGCTGCTGGCCTTCGGCGGTGCCGGACCGCAACACGCCTGCGCTGTGGCTGAGGCGCTCGGCATCAAGACGATCCTCGTCCCCGAGCACGCAGGCATCCTGAGCGCCGTCGGCTTGCAGGAGGCGGTGGCGGAGCGCATTGAGGAAAAAGAGCACCGCATTCCGCTGACCACATTTTTGTCGGATCCGTCGGACATGTCTGACAAGTCCGACCTCTCTACCCAGATCGCCGAACTTCGTCTCAAGGGGCAGGACACGCCGATTCAGGTCGAGTTTGACGATCCGACCGATCTGCCTCGGCTCTACTGCGAAGCCTACGAGCGGCTTTTCGGTTACGCGCCTCCTACCAACCGGGAAATCGAACTCGTCAGCATCCGCGTCATCATCAAGGACGTGCAGGCTCCGTGTCCTCGGGAACTCCCGCTCAGAAACACTGCCATCGTCCCCACCCCAGCGCTGATCCAGGACGCTTTTTCGACCATCGTTGTCACACCCGGCTGGAGCGTCGAACACGTCGAGGACTTTGGTCATGTCCTCCACCGCGATCAAATCGCAAAGCCCTCCGCCACGCTCGAGCGCGACCTGCTACGCCACCGCTTTCACTCCATCGTGAGCGACATGGGAGCGCTGCTGTGTCGCACGGCCATTTCCACGAACATCCGTGAGCGCCTCGATTTCTCCTGCGCATTGCTCGATCCGCAGGGGCGGCTGCTTTCCAGCGCTCCGCACATTCCCGTTCATCTGGGGGCGCTCGGCGTGTGCGTGCGGGAGGTCGCCAAAGCGGTCCGGATGCGGCCGGGGGACACGATCATCACCAATCACCCCGCTTTCGGCGGCTCGCACCTGCCGGACGTGACGCTCATCACGCCCGTGCACGACTCCGGCGGCGGATTGATCGGCTACATCGCCAATCGCGCCCATCATGCCGAGATCGGCGGCATCACACCGGGTTCGATGCCTGCGAACGCCACGCGTTTGATCGAAGAAGGCGTGGTCATCCCACCGCAGCACCTGATTCGTAGCGGGAAATCCTGTTTTGACGAGATCAGCATGCTGCTGACCTCCGCGCAGCATCCCACCCGCAATCTGGCTGACAACCTGGCCGACTTGCACGCCCAGCTTGCTGCCAATCTGCAGGGTGTGGAGCGCTTGAAAGCGCTGGCGTGTGATTCCTTGCTCGAAACGATGAGCGCCATCCTGGATCACTCCGCTGCGGTCATGCGCGGTCAGATCGACCGCCTGCCGGATGCGATCTCCGCGCTCGAAAAACTCGACGACGGCAGCCGGATCGCCGTTTCGATGCGCAAGGTCGAAGGACGGCTCGTCCTCGACTTTACCGGCACCAGCGGCGTGCATCCGCGCAATCTAAACGCCACCTCCGCCATCGTCCGCAGTGCGGTTTTGTATGTCATGCGACTGATGCTGCAGGAAGACCTGCCGCTGAACGAAGGCTTGATGGAACCCATCGAGATCATACTGCCCGTTTCTCTCCTGAATCCTGTCTTCTCCGACGATCCGGCACACTGTCCCGCCGTCGTCGGCGGCAATGTGGAGGTGAGCCAGCGTCTGGTGGACACGCTGGTGAAGGCGCTCGGCCTGCAGGCTTGCAGCCAGGGCACGATGAACAATTTTCTCTTCGGCGGCGGCCGTTTCGGCTACTACGAGACCATCGCGGGTGGTTCCGGCGCTGGAGACGGTCACGATGGAGCGCACGCGCTGCACACGCACATGACGAACACCGCCATCACCGATCCGGAGATCATCGAGCAGCGCTATCCCGTGCGGCTGCGGCAGTTCGCCATCCGGCGAGGCTCCGGCGGGGCAGGGCGGTGGCGCGGCGGTGACGGTGTGATTCGCGAGTTCGAGTTCGTGGAACCGCTGACGGTGAGCCTGCTGACGCAGCATCGAGTCGAGGCGCCGTTTGGCCTGCATGGCGGTCAACCAGGTCGATGCGGTCGCCAAGCGCTCGTGCGGCAAGGTCAAAGCACTCTGCTTGAAGGCTGCACGACGTTTGAAGCGCAGGCCGGAGACCGCGTGATCATCGAAACACCCGGCGGCGGCGGATGGGGGGTGGCGGCATGAAACCAGTCGCGCTCATCACGGGAGGTGAAGGGGATTTGGCCCGGTCGGTTCGCGCCGAATTGGAAGCCGCCGGTTTTGAAGTTTCCGCGCCCGGTCGTGCTGAACTCGACGTGACCAGCAAGGCCTCCGTCACGTCGTTTTTCGCCGGGTTGAAGCCGCTCGATCTGCTGGTGAACAATGCGGGTCTGTGCCGCGATGCAGCGATGGTCAAGATGTCCGAACACGATTTCGATCGCGTCCTCGATGTGAACTTGAAAGGAGCTTTCCTCGTATCCCAGGCCGCGGTGAAGCTGATGGCGAAACAGCGGCGCGGGCACATCGTGAATGTCGGCTCGTATTCCGCCCTGAGCGGTCCGAGGGGGCAGGCGAACTACGCGGCGGCGAAAGCGGGGCTGATCGGACTGACGCATAGCCTGGCGCAGGAGTATGGCGCACGGAATGTGCGGGTGAACTGCGTGCTGCCCGGTTTCTTGGAAACGAAGATGACACGGCATCTGCTGGAGGATGCGGTGTTTCGCGAGGGTTTGATGAATGCGCATGCGCTGGGCCGGCTGAACACTCCGCAGGATGCGGCACGCTTCATCGCGTTTCTTCATACGATGGAGAGCATTAGCGGGCAGGTGTTTCAGCTCGACAGCCGCGTGCGGCGCTGGGCGTAGCTTCGATTGGCAATCGAAGCCGAATCACCCTGCGGATTCGACTGCCAGTCGAATCTACAGGGCGAACTCCGGCGGCGTCGGAGCCTCCCAAAAGCTCGGAAAGCCTTCGAGATTGAGTTCAAGGCGGAAGGAATGCAGCGCCTGCCGAGGCAGGAGGAGTTTTTTCTCCAGCGCGGGCGTCCAGCCGGTGTCGATGAACTCCAGGTAGCAGCGCTCGTCGCGACCGTAGAGCTTGTCCCCGACGATGGGCAGGCCGAGGTGATGCAGATGCACGCGGATCTGGTGCATGCGCCCGGTCTCGGGCTTCGCCTCGATCAGCGCGAAATTTTCACCCCCATGCTCGAAGCGCTCGATCACGCGAAAGGCGGTGCGGCACGGTGCGCCCTGCGCGTGCACGATCTGCTTCACCCAGATGTCGGAGGTTCCGACATCGCGGGCGCTGAGGATAGGCGCGTCGAGGACCATCTCCTCCCACTCCGGCTGACCGTGAACGAGCGCGGCGTAGGTCTTGTGAATCTTGCGCTCCTGCATCGCCATGCCGAAGAGGCGGGCGAGTTCGTGGCTTTTGGCGACGAGGACGACGCCGCTCGTTTCGCGGTCGAGGCGGTTGATGATCGAGACCTGGCCGCCGTTGGCGATTTCATAGGAAAGGAGATCGCAGAGGCGGTGCCAGAGTGTCGGCGGGCCCTTGGGATCGCCGGGATGGATCTGCAGCGGGGCGGGCTTGTTGACCACGATGTAGTCGTCCGTCTCGTCGATGACGGTGAAGGTGGCGTCGTTGCGGATGCTCACAGCGTCGGAATGGCGAGTTGATGGCCGAAGACGACGGGCTGAGGGTTGGACACGTAGTCCGCGTCGTCGAAGTGCCACCACTCGGATTCCAACTGGGTGAATCCCGCCTGCTTCATGGCCGCCTGAAGAATCTGAAGGTTCCGCCGCACCTCAGGATCGCTGCCTCGATAGTGTCGGCTGGCGTTGGCGAAGTCCTCGTCAAAGTAAGTCGGCATGCGCTGCTCCGTTCCGCGGGCATCGACCAGCGTGAGGTCCACGGCGATGCCGCCGCAGTGCCGACTCCAGCCGGTTTCGGGGGAAAGAAACATGCCCGTGCTGCCGCCGTGCCGGTGCAGTTCCTCCTGGACCTCCGGCGGACGGTAGGCATCCCAAATGCGGAGACCGTAGCCCTGGGCGCGGAGGAGTGCCTGGGCGGTCTTGAGTTTCTCCGCCGTTTCAATCCGCAGCAGGCAGGGCATCCGTGCGGGATAGATGGCACGCTGCGCCACATTGCGCGGCGTGGTGTAGCGCAGATCGATGGCGATGCCCGGAATGAAGGCTCGGACATCGACGAGGTCGTACTTGGCCGCGAGTTCGACCGAACGGCTCGGCACCAGGGCGCTGCGACGTTCCTCGGGCGCCGCACACGAGGAGAGGAAAGCGAGGAAAAGGAGAAAGTGCCGTGAAACTGGGGACATGCGGAGTTTTTGCTTCCGTACTCAGGCACGGCGGGCCAAGTTTGCAAACCCAGCCACCCGACATGACTCGATTCGAGATTCTCAACACCCTGCTGCACATCTTGGCCTTCTACATCGGGGCGGGCATCGGCTCGTTCCTGAACGTGGTCATCTACCGGCTGCCGCTGGACATTTCGGTGAACAAGCCGCGCCGCAGCTTCTGCCCGTCCTGCAAGTATCAGATCCCCATGTGGCAGAACATCCCGCTGCTCAGCTGGCTGCTGCTGCGCGGCAAGTGCGCGAACTGCGGTGGCGGGATCTCCGTGCGCTACTTCTTCGTCGAACTGCTCACGGGGGTGATGTTTTATCTCGTGTTCCTGAAGATCACGGCCGGATACGTGAACCCTTGGCCTGAAATCGGCACCTGGGGCCCTCAGGTGCTGTGTCTGTGGGTTTTCATGAGCCTGCTGATTTCGGGGACGTTCATCGACATCGACCATTTCATCCTGCCGCACACGATCACCATCGGTGGCGCGGTGGTGGGCGTGCTTTCCGCGTGGTGGGTGCCGGAACTCGTCGGTGAAATCGACCATGTGAACGGCCTGATCCTCTCCCTGGTCAGCGCGGCGCTGGGCCTGGGCGGCCTGTGGATCGTGGTGGAACTCGGGAAGCTGGCCTTTGGCCGGAAGAAGTTCGTCTTCAGCAAGGAGGAGACCTGGGAGGTGACGCAGCCGGACGAGAACGAGCCGCCGGTGGTGGTCTTCGGCGAGCACCGCTATGACTGGGCTGACCTCTTCATGCGCGCCAGTGACCGCATGGTCGTGTCCTGCAACGCCTTGCAGGTGAACGAACGATCCTTCGGAAACGTAACGGTCGAACTTTGGATGGAAAAGCTCAAGGTGCGTGATGGAACGAGCCTGGAGGAGTTTCCGCTCGAAGGCGTGACCAAGCTGACGGCCAGGACCACGCAGGTCGTCATTCCGCGAGAGGCCATGGGCTTTGGCGACGTGCTCTTCCTGATGATGATCGGCGCCTTCACCGGCTGGCAGTCGGTGCTTTTCACCGTGCTGGCCGCCTCCGTGCTGGGCACCCTCTTTGCGATGATTCACCGCATCACCGGCAGGGCGGAGTGGGGCGCCAAGATCCCCTTTGGCCCGTATCTCGCGATGGGCGCGGCGCTTTGGGTCTTCTACGGTCCGCAGTTCTTCGAGTGGTACGTGAACAAGACGATGGGGCTGTAAAAAAACAGGGCGAACCGCATGCGCGATCCGCCCTGCCCAAAAAACGCACAAGCGCCTAATTTCCCTCCGCCTTCTTTTTCTTGGCCCCGCCGGCTTTGCCCTTTTTCGGCTGCATGGGCGGATTCACTTCACCGTCGAAGGGCCTGTTGCCGTGCGTGAAGCGTGGCGGAGGCATGTCTTCCTTGACCTCGGCCTGGAGGCGGAGGATTTCGGCTTTCAGCTCTTTGACCGTGTTGGCGTAGGCAGGATCGTTGTAGAAGCTCTTCACTTCCTGCGGGTCTTTCTCGCGGTCGAGAAGCTCCCAGTCGTCCACGTCGGGCTTGTAGTAGTGAACAAGCTTGTAGCGGTCCGTGATGACGCCGTAGTGCGGGCGGACGCGGTGCGGCACCGGATACTCGTAGTAGTGGTAGTAGAGCGATTTGCGCCAGTCGGCGGGCGTCTCGCCTTGCATGAGAGGCACGAGGCTGCGTCCATGTACGTTCGGAAGGTTCTCGCAATGAGCGATGTCGAGGAAGGTGCTGGCGAAGTCGATGAGGCTGACGATTTGGCCGTTGGTGCTGCCGGGTTTGATCACGCCGGGCCAGCGGACCATGAGCGGCGTGCGCAGGGATTCTTCAAAGATCCAGCGCTTGTCGAACCAGCCGTGCTCGCCGAGGTAGAAGCCCTGGTCGCTGCTAAGAATGACCACGGTGTTGTCGGCGAGGCCGTTCTTGTCGAGGTAGTCGAGCACGCGGCCCACGTTTTCATCCACGGCCTTCACGCAGGCGAGGTAGTCGTGCATGTAGCGTTGGTAGCGCCATTTCACGAGGTCGCGACCGGTCGGGGCGGCCTCGCGATACTTTGCGTTGCGGGGCTCATAGTACTCGTCCCACTGCTTGCGCTGCTCGGGCGTTAGATTTCCGGGAGCGACGAGTTTCACATCGCGATCGGTCATCGTGCGGTCGATGCCCATGTCGTGATCGCTCACCGCCTTGCTGCGGCCGCTGTAGCTGTCGAACAGCGTCTCCGGCTCTTCGTAAACGCGGTCCTTGTCGAATCCAAGCAGCCGCAGTGGCGGCTCCCATTCGCGGTGGGGAGCCTTGTGCTGGCTCATAAGCATGAAGGGCTTCGACTTGTCGCGCCCGTCGAGCCATTTGAGCGTGAGATCGCCGATGATGTCGCTCGTGTAGCCTTCGTGCTTCACCTGCTTGCCGTTGTCGATCATCGGCGGATTGTAGTAGGCGCCCTGGCCCGGCAGGATGTGCCAGTAGTCGTAGCCCACGGGATCGCTGCCGAGGTGCCATTTTCCGATGATGGCCGTCTGGTAGCCGCTCTTTTGAAGCACCGGCGGGAAAGTGGGCTGGGTGCTGTCGAAGCGGCTGTTGCTGTTGTTGTAGAAGCCGTTGGCGTGCGAGTATTTGCCGGTCTGGATCACCGCGCGGCTGGGGCCGCAGATGGAGTTCGTGACGAGGCAGCGGTCGAAACGCATGCCCTCTTTGGCGATGCGGTCCATGTTCGGCGTTTCGAGCAGCTTGCGGCTGTCGCCATAGCAGCTCATGGCCTGGCAGGTCAGGTCGTCGCAGAAGATGAAGACAATGTTCGGCGGCTGGGCGGCGCTGGCGGTGACCGCAAGGGCGAGAGAGGTGAGCAGGGATCGAATCATGGTTGTATCAAGGCAACGGTGAGTTTGGAGGCAGTTTTCAACAATCAACATCTTGCATCATGCCTGATAAAGACCGGGTAGCAGCATCGCAAAGTAGCCCTGTTCCTGCGGAACAGGGAGTCCTTGTTGCACAGCAACAAGGCTACTTTCATGCTCCCATCGCGGCGGCCATGAGTTTCTCCTGCGTGGCCTCGCTGCGGGTGAAAGAGCCGCCGATTCGGCCTTCGTTGAGCATCAAAATGCGGTCGCTCATGCCGATGAGTTCCGGCAGTTCGCTGGAGACGAGGATGACCGCCTTTCCCGCAGCGGTGAGCTGATTGACGATCTCGTAAATTTCCAGCTTCGCGCCCACGTCGATGCCACGCGTCGGTTCGTCGAGCAGGATGACCGAAGGCTCGGTCAGCAGCGCCTTGCCGAGGACGACTTTCTGTTGGTTGCCGCCGGAGAGCTTGCCTACGATGGCCTCGAGCCCGGTCGCTTTGACACGCAGCGAGTCGAAGATGCCCTGATTGCGACGGATCTCGGCGTTGCGCTGGATGAATCCGCCGCGTGTGACGCTGGAAAGCGAGGACAGCGACAGATTGAAGCCAATTTCATGCTCCAGATGCAGCCCGTAGCGGCGGCGATCCTCTGAGGCGAGCACCAGCCCCTGCTGAATGATGGCTTCAGGCGTGCGGCCAGCGAGGGACTGTCCACGCAGCTTCACGCTGCCGGACACGCAGCGCCCCCAGGCTCCGAAAAGATGCATGAGCAGTTCGGTTCGGCCCGCCCCCATCAATCCGCCGATGCCGAGCACCTCACCGGCCCGCAGTTCAAAACTGATGTCGTGGAGCTTCGCCGCTCCGCTCTCCGCATCTGCCACGGCGAGTGAATCCACGCGCAGGATGACCTCGCCCGGTTCGGATGTGCGACGCGGGAAGAGATCACCGAGTTCACGACCGACCATCTGCCGGATGACTTCGGCTTTGTCTGTCTCGGCGGCCATCTTGGTGCTCACGGTGGTGCCGTCGCGCAGCACGGTGATGCGATCGGCGATGCCGAAGACTTCATCGAGCTTGTGGGAGATGTAGATGCAGGCGATGCCGCGCTGACGCAGATCGCGCAGGATGTCGAGCAGGATCAAAACCTCGTGCTCGGCCAGCGCGGCTGTCGGTTCGTCGAGAATGAGAATCTTCGAGTCCTTGGCGAGCGCTTTGATGATTTCGACGAGTTGCTTCTGACCGACGCCGAGCGTCCGCACCGGCGCGGCAGGATCGAGGCCAACCTTGAAACGATCAATCAAGGCCTGCGCCTCGCGATACATGCGCGGCCAGTCGATGAATGCGCCCCAGCGGCGAGGCTCGCGGCCGAGGAAGATGTTTTCGGCCACGGTCATCTCCTCCACGAGCGCGAGCTCCTGGTAGATGACGGCGATGCCCGCCGCCTCCGCATCGGTGATGGAATGAAAGCATGCGTCGGTCCCATTCACCACAAACCGCCCTTCGTAGCTGCCGTGCGGATGGATGCCGGAGAGCAGCTTGATCAGCGTGCTCTTGCCCGCGCCGTTCTCACCGCACAGGGCGTGAATTTCACCCTCGCGGAGGTCAAAGGACACGTCATTGAGGGCGGTGACGCCGGGGAAGCGCTTGGTGATGTTTTCGGCGCGGAGTGTCATGGCGGTGGTCATTGAAATACCTCTGCTTCCTTGCGGAAACCGTCCTTCACCACGGTCTCCCGCAGGTTTTCCTTCGTGACGGCGACGATGTCCAGCAACACGGAAGGAACGTCGGTCTGTCCGTTGTTGACGGCATCACGGGCGACGATGGGTTTGCGGCGGGCGAGGTCGAGCGCGAGTTCGGCGGCTTTGTTGGCGATGCTTTGGATGGGCTTGTAAACCGTCATGGCCTGCTTCCCTTGCGCGATGCGCTGACAGGCGGCGAGGTCGGCGTCCTGGCCGGTGACGATGATTTTTCCGGCGATTCCTTCTTCGGTGAGCGCCTGGATGGCACCGCCGGCGGTGCCGTCGTTGCTGGCGAGGATGGCGTCGAAGTTCGGGCCGTTCTTGGTGATGGCGGCGTTGGTGATCTTCTTCGCGTTCTCGGGCTTCCAGTCGTCCGCCCAGTCTTCGAAGATCACCTCGACTTTCCCGGCGGCGATGAGCGGGTTGAGGATGTTGTCCTGGCCTTGTTTGAAGAGCTTGGCGTTGTTGTCGGTCTTGGAGCCGTAGATGCGGATGAGGCGCAGCTTGCCGTTCGACGGGAGGCGGTCGGCGAGGAACTGCGCTTGCAGCTCTCCGACCTTCACGTTGTCAAAGGTGAGATACAAATCGAGATCGCATCCGGTGATGAGGCGGTCGTAGGAGAGCACGGGAATGCCGGCCTGATGGGCGAGATTGACCGCCTTGGCCATCGCCGCGCCGTCGTGGGGGATGATGACGAGCGCATCGACCTTTTGGGTGATTAGGCTTTCGATGTTCTGAAGCTGAACCGCGTCGTTGCTGTTGGCGGACTGCACGAGTACGTCGGCGCCGGCGGCCTGAACGGCGGCGGTGAAGAGGTCACGGTCCACCTGCCAGCGCTCCTCTTTGAGCGTGTCCATCGAGAGGCCGATGAGCGGGCGTTGCCGCACATTCACCGCCGCACCACCGCCGCGGGCGATGACAAGGCCGGTGACGATGCTGAGGGCGCAGGAAACGATGACGAGCAGGATGCGGGCGTTCATTTCCGCTGTTGTAGCGAAAGCCGCCCTCCAGCGCAAGCCTGCCGCTCGCGGGGCCGAAAAGGATGCTTACTTCTTCTTGGCGGCCTTTTTCGCGGGAGCTTTCTTTGTAGCGGCTTTTTTGGCCGGGGTCTTTTTCACCGCAGTTTTCTTCGCCGCCGGTTTGGGGGCGGGAGCTTCTTCCTTCAGCGTGATTTCGGGCGCTTCACCCCAGAGTTCCTCGAGCGCGTAGTAGTCGCGCATTTCGGGGGTCTGGACGTGAATCATGACGTTGCCGTAGTCGAGGATGATCCACTGGCTTTCATAGTTGCCGTCGCGGTAGAGGGGCCGCTGGCCGTGATGCTCCTTCATTTCGTCCTCGATGTGATCCCGCACGGCGCGGAGCTGCGGGGCGGAGAGGGCGGTGCACAGCACGAAGTAGTCGATCACGGGCGAGATGCCGCGCAGGTCGAGGATGCGGATGTTTTCAGCTTTTTTTTCGTCGGCGTATTCAGCGCAGGCGCGGGCGATGGCGAGGTCTTCCATGAGTTGTGGTCACTCTGAACCGCAACTTGGGGCGGAACGCAAGCCGCAAGGTGATCGACCCCCTTCTCAGGGATAAAGCAGGAAACGCTGCCGCTGGGAGCGGAAGCTCTGATTCCAGCCCTGCCAGCGGGCGACGATGCTGGTGGCGGGCACACCGCGGCGGAGGTCGCTGTAGAGGGATTCGCTGCCATAGACCTTGTTGAAAAGATTCAGCTTCGATCCGCTCATACGGCTGACGACTTTTCCGCCGGAGAGTCGGTTGATCTCTGCGAGGAGGAGCACGTCGAGTGCGGTGAGGTCGGTGGTGTTGCGCGGGCTCATGTGGATGCGGACGCCGCCGAAGCCGTTGCGCGAGTAGGCGGAAAAGGTGACGCCGGGCGTGTTGAGGCGCTGGCAGTAGGCGAGCAGGGCGTTCGCGTTGATGCCTGCGCCGCCTGCGTAGCCGAAGGGCTCCTCGGTGCCGATGCCGATGTCCACCGACGTCGCTCCGCCGAGGATGCCGGTGGTGACGTAGTAGAAGGGCGAGATCGAGTGCGGGATGTTGGGAGAGGTCGGGTGCCAGCGCAGACCGGTGTCTTGCCAGGTCATGCCGCGAGTCCAGCCCTGCATTTTCACCACGTCGAGACGCGGCACCCGTGAGACCCAGCGGTGTGCGCAGGCCATCATGGCGATTTCCCCCGCCGTCATGCCGTGCACATACGGCACGGGAATCTGGCCGACGAAGGATTTCCACTTCGCCTCCAGCGGCGGCCCTTCCACGCGCCAGCCGCCGAGCGGATTGGGCCGGTCGAGCACGACGAACTGCTTCCCATTCTCCGCGGCGGCCTCCATCGCCACGATCATGGTGCTGATGTAGGTGTAGCTGCGGCAGCCGATGTCCTGGAGGTCAAAGACGAGCACGTCGATGCCGGCGAGCATCGCAGGCGTGGGTTTCCGCGTCGGGCCGTAGAGGGAGTGGATCGTCAGGCCCGTCACGCTGTCCCGCCGGGTGCTGACGTGGATGCCGGCGCCGATGGTGCCGTCGATGCCGTGCTCCGGCGCGTAAAGCGCCACGAGGTTCGGCCCCAGGCCGCGCTGGAAAACGCTGCGGGTGCGCTCCCCGCGTCCGGTGAGGCTGGTGTGGTTCGTGATGAGGCCCACGCGTTTCCCGCGAATCAGGTCAAAGCCGCGCGAGGCCAGCACATCGACCCCGAGCATGAAGGGACCGCCGTAACCGGGCTGCGGCTGCGAAACCTGCGGTGCGGGCACTTGGCAGGCGGCCAGCAGTGCGGAGACGAAGGCAAGGGCGGCGAGGCGAGCGTCAAACATGCCGAGCAGTAGCCAGAAATGCCGCCCTCGGCAATCCCAGCGCTCACAGCGCAAAAAAATAGTCTTGCCTTCGCATCGCGAATTGGGCTGAATCCCCGCCATGTCTGCCAATTTGGATTTACTCCGTGCCCAACTCCGCCGCAGCCCGGCTGACTGGGGGCTCCGTCTCGAGTTGGCCGAGTTGCTGGTTCGCGGGGGCAACGGCCAGCAGGCTGCCGTCCTGATCTCCACCGCACCGAAGGACCCGCCAGACGTCGATTCCGTGCTGCGAGCCGCGCGTCTCGTCATGGGCCTCGATTCAAAGCTTGCGATGCGCTTCACCGACCGCGCTCTGGCCCAGGATGAGTTCAATGTGGACGCCGCTCTGGTGCGGGCGCGGATTCATCAGTTGCGGAACGAGCCGGAGGAGGCCCACCGGTTCGCCGTGGTGGCGGCGGCGCTCGATCCCGTGAAATGCGGCGGCGCAGCGGATCTGTTTGCATGGCTGGCCGGCGCAGGACTTGCCGTGGAGATCGGCTCTCCGACCGCGAAGTCCGAAATGCAGCCGATCGAGCCTGAGGAGGAGGAAATCTTCGCTGCGGCGGTCATTGACGAACCCGAGCCGGAGGCCGCGGCAGTCGTCATCGTGGAAGACGAGGAGGCGGTCGTGGCGCCAGCGGTTATGGAAGCGGAAGAAGCCGCAGCCCCGCCCGCTGCCGCTGAGGCGCCACCGGTGGAATCCGTCCCTGCCGAGGCACGCCCGGATCCCACCGTGGTGCCCGTGGCCCGGGGACCGGAAGCCGCTGCTCAAGCCGAAGTGTCCAAACAAGCCGTCGTCGCCGCTGCGGCGGTGCCGCTGGTCGAAGCACTGGCGACAGCGGCGCAAAGTGCGGCCTTGGAAGCTCCGCCGCTCATCGCTCCAAAGAGCAAGAGCCACCTCGCCCAGAAGGCCTCGGCGATCACCGTGGCGCTCGTGGTGCATGCTATTTTGATCGGCCTGCTGGCACTGCTGGTGGTCATCGTGCCGGAGCCGCCCGTGGCGGAGCTGGTGGGCATTGTGGCGCCTGACACGGCGGAGGACCAGCCGCAGACAAAGCAGGTCACCCCCACCGCCATGCCCACCCCGACGACGGTGGCCGCCGCGCCGGCGAGGGCCATCACAGCGGCGGGCATTTCCTCCATCGCGCTGCCGGACTTTGAGTCCAAATCGGACGGACCCATCGCGATGGACATCGCCACGACGGATCTCGGCGCCAGCTTTGCGATGCCGTTTTCTCCGAAGGGCACCTCCCAGGTGAACTTCTTCGGCATCAAGTCGCAGGGCAAGCGCGTGGCCTTTCTCATCGATGCGGAGCGCTACATGCTCACCGACCCGCGTGGCGGCTACCCGGCCTACGAGGTCGTTAAGAACGAGATCGCCGGCATGATCGGCAAGCTGGGGCTGGACACCTATTTCAACGTCATTCTTTACGAAGGCAGCGCCGTCTCCGCCTACTCCGACAAGCTCCTGCCCGCGACCACCGCGAACAAGGAGAAGATCCGGGACTGGCTTTACCCTGTGAACCGCGACTTCGAAAAGCTCGGCCTGCGCCCCATCAACTACCCCATCCAGACGGTCAGCAGCGAGGTGAAGCCCGTCGAGGCCCGCTACCTCAGCGGCTACCTGCGGGCCATCCAGTATGCGCTGGAGACGGATGTGGACTCCGTCTTCATCATCTGCAGCGGCTACCGCAGCATGACGGTGCCGCTGAATCTGACCCCGGAGGAAAAGGCGACGGAAATCAAACGCCTCAAGTGGACGGACAAGGACCAGCAGGCATGGAATGAAGCGGTCAAAAAAGGCCAGGACTGGCTCAAGAAAGAAAACGCCGCACGAAAGGCCAAGGGCGTGCCCGAGCGGGTCATCATCAACATCACCGAAGTCTGGCGTGACATGGGCCTGCGCCCGCCGCGCTCCCCGCCGAACTTCAACCGGCAGGTCACAGCCGACCAGCGTGAGGATCAGGTCCAGAACGCCGTGCGCCTCCACTATCAGGCCAAGGGGAAGACCAAGCCGCAGATCAACTTCGTCATTTTCATCGGCAAGGATCAGGACAAGGACAAGGTGCCCTACTTTGACCATTTCGAAAACATCGCCCGCCGCGCCCGCAGCGGGAAGGTGCGCGTCCTGCAGGGCTTCGCGGCGCTGAAGAATGTGAGCGGGAAGTGAAGGGAAGCAGCCGAAGCTGCCGGCTCATTCGTCACTCACGCCTTCTTCTCCATGCCCCTCCTCAGCCATGCGCTGGATGGTGCCGCTGAGGAGCTCGATGTAGCCGTGAACGTCGAGGGATTCAGGCTCCGGATCACCGCGCACGGAGTAGAGCCAGCCCTGCTCGTAGGGATCGCTGCGCACGATGCAGGCATCGACTTTGAGCGCGGGATTTCCGCCCGCGAAAGCGCCGTTCATCACGCAGTAAACGTCGGACGCCGCCTTGAAGCCCTCCACCCAGCCGACATTG
The DNA here is from genome assembly GCA_945863205.1 of Akkermansia muciniphila. Taxonomy (GTDB): domain Bacteria; phylum Verrucomicrobiota; class Verrucomicrobiia; order Verrucomicrobiales; family Verrucomicrobiaceae; genus Prosthecobacter. The sequence continues at coordinate 23,306 of CAMAZK010000036.1, forward strand.
TCACCGGGAGCCACCGGGCCGCCCTCCGCAGGTTTCCATTCGCAATCCACCAGCTCCCCGAGCATGCGCGTGGCGAATTTCGTGAAACCCACACGCCACAGGCCGGGCTCTCCCTCCACGGGCGCCATCCAGTAGTGGGAGCGCGAGTAGCGGAAAGTGTCCGGGAAACGGGCGGAGAAACGGGCGTGCTTAAAGCGGATGAAATTGAGCGGCATGGACGGAGCTGAAGAAGAAAAAGGGCAGGGGGAGGCGAGATCAACAGACGAGCCGGGTCGAGAGTTGCGCTCCTCGGGAACGATCCATGATCGCCTGAGGGTGCGGCCATCTCGGCGGCGAAGGGCTACTTCCGCCGGCCCAGACCCACGAAGGACAGCGCCACACCCACGACGAAGTGCACGCCGAGCATGATCATCGCCAGCGGGGGCGTGGCAAACCAGGTCTTCACCAGGTGATCGATGGGCGCGAAGTAGGCCGTGCCTTTCAGCGAGTCGATGATGCCCGACCAGCCATAGTGCGCCGTGATGAAAGGATGCACCACATGGCCGAGCGCCTGCGGCAGGCCGAGGAGGGCGCCCGAGAGCAGCACGTTGATGCAAAGCACGGTCAGGCAGGCGCTGTGGGCGCGTTCCTTCGTGCTGGAGTTCGCCGAAATGCCGAGGCAGACACTCGCAAAGGCCACGCCGGAGAGGGCGGGGAGCAGCAGCTTGGCCCCCTGCGTCCCGGGCAGGCCTCCGGAGATGATTTCGAGGAACATCTCCATCCACACGCTCTGCACCAGGATGACGGGCATCAAAAACAGAAGCGATCCCAGCAGCCACCCGCAGGACGTCACGCCGCCGATGCGCTCGCGCTCGAAAACGGCCCGGCGTGAAGCGATCTCCCGGGCGCCGAGCCTGACCGCCATGAACATCACCAGCAGCACCTGCACCAGCACGATCATGGACACGGCATGAGCCGCCGGCCAGACGACCTCCGCCGCCTCCGCTCCGCCGTGCACTTCCTTGATCAGTTTCAGATTCGGCAGCAGCAGCAGCATGGCCACCAGCGGCATGCCGACCAGCAGGCTGCCATGCGTCACCCACTCCCGCGGGGTGCGCCGCAGCACTGTCCAGCGGCGTTTCAGCAGATGCTGGGCCTGGCTGAAGCTGCCCGGCAGCGGAATGATCGGCCGGATATCGAGTTCGGCGGTCGTTTTTTTATCCTCCACGGGTTCATCCGTCTGCTTCATGAGGATGGTGCGGTCCTCGTCTCCCGGATCTTCTTCGGCGGCGGAGAGATTCTTCGCATCTCCCCCCAGCTTGAAGGCTGCGTAGTAGGCGTCGCGGTGCTTCATCCACGAGTCGCCCCAGCGCTGCGCAGGCCGCTTCGCTAGGCGTGCGTACACCTCGTCATACGTCGGAACGGTGAAGTAGTGGGGCAGCGCCCGCGCCGGACCGTGAAAGGCCACGTAGCCCTCGTGCATCACCACCACGGTGTCGTAGGAGCTCAGATTCGCCAGCGAGTCCGTGGCGTGAATGACGATGCGGTCCGGCCTGTCGCTGGCCACCATCTTGAGCAGCGCTTCGAACTCGCGCTCGCTCCTCACATCCAGTCCCACGGTGAAATCATCGCACAGCACGATCACGGGGTCGGCCACCAGGGCCATTCCCAACTTCAATCTCCGCCGCTGGGGCAGCGCCAGCTCTGAAGTGCGCTCCGTGGCGATGTTTTCCAGCCCCACGGTCACCAGCACGTGCGAAACGCGGGAGAGCAACTCGTCACGGGTCCGCCCGGCTCCGCGCAGGATCGCCGCGCTCATGAGATTTTCCCGCACCGTCAGTTGGTCGATTAGGCTGTCATCCTCCGCCGGCACCCAGCCCAGCTGGTTCGCGTAAAGCGGCGTCTTCACCAGATCTCGACCGCCCAGCATCATGCTTCCCGCCTCAGCCTCCGCCAGTCCGGCGATGACGCGCAGCAGCGTCGTTTTGCCGCTGCCGGAAGGCCCGATCACCGCCAGCACATGACAGCCCGGGGCCATGAAATTCACCTGCTCAAGAACACGGAGCGGTTCCTTGTTCCGGCCAATCACCACATGGGAGAGATTATTGATTTCGAGCATGGAACCGATCTAAGCCGTTCCCCCTCAAATCGCAAAGGTCAAAATTCACCCTTCCTTTCCCCGGGCTGCCGCTTTACTCCTCCGCTGTCCCATGACCTCCCTCCTCCAAGTCCATCCCGCCGACGACCTCATCGTGGCCCTGCGCGATCTCGAAGCCGGAACCGAAGTCTCCCTCAACGGCCACCGCTGGACCCTGCGGGAGGCCATCGCCGCGAAGCACAAGTTTGCCGCCAAAGACTTCGCCGCAGGCGATCTCATCACCATGTATGGCGTCACCGTCGGCCGGGCCACGCAACCCATCGCCGCCGGTGCGCTGGTGCACACGCACAACATCGTCCACGCCACCGCCGCCTTCAGCGGCAAGCAGCGCGACTATGTCTGGACGCCGCCAGATGTCTCGAAATGGACCGGTCGCAGCTTCAACGGATTCAAGCGCAGCCAGGGCCCCGCGGGCACCGCCAACCACTGGATCGTCATCCCGCTCGTCTTCTGCGAGAACCGCAACCTCGGCTTCATGCGCGAGGCTCTGATCCGCAGCCTCGGCTACGGCAAAACCTCGCCCTACGAGCAGTTCGCGCATCGTCTTGTGCAACTGCGGCGCGAGGGAGCCTCCCGTGAACAAATCGAAGCTGCGATGCTCGATGTCGAGACCGCTGCGGACTCCGCCCGCATCTTCAAAAACATCGACGGCGTGAAGTTTCTCGAGCACGGTCTCGGCTGCGGCGGCACACGCTCGGATGCGCAGGCCCTCTGCCGCATCCTCGCCGGATACATCCATCATCCGAATGTCGCCGGCGCCACCATCCTGAGTCTCGGCTGCCAGCATGCGCAGGTCAGCCTGCTGGAGCAGGAACTCGCCGCGCTCCATC
>CAMAZK010000037.1 GCA_945863205.1 Akkermansia muciniphila
CGCACGCTGGGTGAAGATGCGCTTGGCCGTCATCGAGCGGCGCGACGGCGGCACCACGCTCATGCTGAGCTGGAGCCACTTCGTCGTCGATGGCAAGGGCGCGGAGCTGTTTTTTCAGGCGTTGAACGACCTGGGGAGTTTCGGCTCCACACCGATCACCGCGCTCGATGCACCGCCGCCGCCCGATCCGCGGCATTACGGTCAAAAATGGATGGCCACCATGCCGATGACGGCCCGCTTTGATGAAATCACGAAGCATCGCTTCGACTCGCTGGCACCGCGCAAGGACGAGAAGAGCGGCCCCATCCGCTACGAGGTGCGCGTGCTCGATGATGTGCAGACCGCCGCGGTGAAGGCACGCTCGCGCTCGTTTTCCGAACTGGTGAACCTGCCCTTCCAGCTCGCCTGCGCCATGCGGGCGCACCGGGAGGTCTTCGTGCAGCGCGGCGGCGTGCCTGACAGCCTGCTGTGCAGCGTGCCGGTGCAGACGCGCCGTCCCGGTGCGGCGGGACCGCTTTTCCAGAACCACCTGCGCATGTTCTTCGGCCAGTGCCTGCGCGAGGAACTGCGCACGCTGGAGGGCACCGTGGCCAGCGTCGCGGCGCAGCATCAGCGCTACCTGAAGGACGGGCTCGACAAGGCCTTCGACGAACTGATGAACCTCATGCGCCCTGCCCCGCCCGGATTGTACATGAAGTTCGTCAAATGGCGCATGCAGGGCCTCTTCAACAGCTTCTTCCACTCGGACACCGGCGAGTTCGCGCCGGGGCTCGTCGAGTTTCTCGGCGCACGCGTGCGCACCGCCTATCACATCCCGGGCTTCACCTCGCCGCCCGGCACCGGTTTGTTTGTGAATGAGAAGCACGGCCGCATCGTACTGGCGGCCTGCTGGCGCGGCGAAGTGATCAATGACCGCGAGCGCAGCGTCCTGTGGGAGCGCTGGCTGGACGACCTTGGCGCTCCCTCCACACTGAAATCCGCATGAACATCGTCACCGAAATCTTCCGCCGCACCGATCCCGCCGCCATCGCGCTCGTGGAAAACGACCGCGAGGTGAGCTTCGGTCAGTTGCAGGCATGGTGTGATCAGGCCGCCGCGCAGCTTGACGGCTGGCACGGCCGCCGCATCGGCTTCTACTGCCCGAACGGCCTCGCCCACATCGTGTGGTCGCTCGGCCTGCTGCGTGCCGGAGCGGTGCTGGTGCCCGTGGCGCCGGAACTCTCCGGGCCGGAGCGCGAGCAACTGCTCGCCACCACCGCGCTGCATGCCGTCCTCACCGCCGGTGGCAACTCATGGCCGCATCCCGCAGGCGAAACGCTTGATCTCATGCTGGGCGACATGCAGGCACGGCTGCACACGCAACTGCCCGCGCATGAGCCGCCGCAGTTCGAAGAAGCAGCGCTCGCCGCGCTGAACCCGGCGCTCATCCGCTTCAGCTCCGGCACCACGGGAAAGCGCAAGGGCGTGGTGCTCTCCCATCAGACGCTGTTTGACCGCGTCACCACCGCGAACGCCGGATTGCAGATCGGCCCCGGCGATCGCGTCGTCTGGATGCTGCCGATGGCGCATCATTTTGCCGTTTCCATCATCCTCTACCTGCTGCATGGCGCCACCACGGTGCTCATCGAGTCGCACCTTGGCGCGGATGTGTATGCCGGATTGAAAAAACATGGCGGCACCGTGCTCTATGCGGCGCCGTTTCATCACGCGCTGCTCGCCGCCGTGCCGGATGCCGCACCGATTCCTTCGCTGCGGCTCGCGGTCTCCACCGCCGCCGCGCTGCCGGAGGTCACGGCGCAGTCTTTTCAAAAAGCGTTCGGAATTCCGCTGCGTCAGGCACTTGGCATAATCGAGTGCGGCCTGCCGGTGCTGAACACGCGCTGGCCAGAGAAGACCGCCAGCATCGGCTCGGCACAGCCGGGTTTCGATCTTGAATTGCGCGACTCCGGCGGCCAGCCCGTCGCACAAGGCACCGTGGGCGAGCTTTTCCTGCGCGGGCCCGGCATGGTGGATGCCTACCTCAGCCCGTGGACGCCGAAGGAACGCATCCTCGAGGACGGCTGGTTCCGCACCGGCGATCAGGCCGTCATCGACGCCGATGGCGCGGTGTTTCTGCAAGGCCGCACGCACAGCGTCATCAACGTCGGCGGCATGAAGTGCTTCCCGGAGGAGATCGAAGCCTGCCTGGCGGAACATCCCGCCGTCAAAGAAGCACGCGTCACCGGCATGCCGCATCCCGGCTTCGGCAGCGTGCCTGCTGCGGAGATCGTGGCCGAAAATCCCGCCGCACCGCCGCGCATGGGCGAGCTGATGGGGCACTGCCGCGCCCGACTATCCGGCTACAAGGTGCCGCTGAAGTTTGTCTTTGTCGAAGCGCTGCCGAAAACGCCCAGCGGCAAGCTGGACCGCACGCAGCCGCTCGCCACCACCGTATGAATTGTCATGCCTGAACGCCCCACCCGCATCGCCATCATCGGTGCCGGCCCCGCCGGTGCCACCACGGCCGCGCTGCTCGCGAAGCGCGGCGCTTCGGTCGTCATCCTCGACGATGGCAAACGGCCGGATCTCGTCGTCGGCGAGTCGCTGATCCCGCTCATGGTCGCCGCCTTTCGTGAGCTGGGCATCGAGGAGCAGGTGAAATCCTTCGGCATGCACAAGCCGGGCGTCACCTTCACCATCGACGACGAAACCGAGTTCAATCTCAGCTTTCAAGCCGTCGAGGGCGTCCTGCCCACCTACAGCTACAACGTCCCACGCCGCGAGTTCGACCAGCTCCTGCTCGACACCGCGCTGCAATCCGGCGCCACGATGATCACCACCCGGGTGAATCTCGACGGCCCGCATGCCCACGGCGCCGAAGTGCGCCTCGCGCCCGAAACGCTCGCGCAGATCCCGAATTGGCACGGCGCCGCTCCCGACCTCATCATCGACGCCAGCGGCCGCCGCCGGCTCACAGCGAAGCTGCTGCAGCTCAAGGCGGAATCCGGCCCGCGCACCGACGTGGCGCACTTCGCCCACTACACCGGCTGCAGGCTTCCCGCACCCGCCGGGCAGGTCATCATCAGTCGTTTGAAGCACGGCTGGTCCTGGCGCATCCCCTTGACCGATGGCCGTCTCAGCATCGGCATCGTCATGAACAAAGACGCCGCGAAGGAATTTGGCGCCACGCCCGAGGAACAGCTCGAAGGCGTCATCGAAAGCGAAACACGCATCCGGTCCATCGGGCAAAACCGTCAGCGCCTCACGCCCGTGGCGACTTATGCCAACTACCAGCTCATCTCCGAGCGCGCCTCCGGCCCCGGCTGGGCCGCCGTGGGAGATGCGTTCGGCTTTGTCGATCCAATGCTCTCCCCCGGCCTGTGCATGGCCTTGGAATCCGCCCGCGTGCTCGCCGCCAGCATCCCGCCGCACGGCGGGCTCGACGCGCGGACACCCGCTCGCCTGAGACGCTACGGCCGCTGGTTCGAGCGCAGCCTGCGCCACTGGCAGTCGCTCGTGGACTACTTCTACGACGGCCGCATTTTCGCCATCTACACCGCCGGGAAGGCCATGTCCGCCAAGCGTCCCGGTCGGCCGGCGGAGGTCATCGACGGCCACATCACCCGCCAACTCGCGGGCATGGCCGCCGGTGCCTACACCTCCCGATTCTACAGCCGCCTCCTGCTGGCCACGCTGGCCGTCGTCTCATTACGCGAAGGCAAAGCCACGGGGTTTGCGATCCGGTGAGAGGCGACTGCGGGGCGTCCTGCGCACTCACCGGTCTCAGGAAAGCAGCTTTTGGCGAAGCTGCCGCACGGCTTCGGCGTTCGATTCGAAGGCGAAATCTTCCAGCGGCACGTCGTCGAGGGTGCATGCCATGAATTCCATGACTTCGGCGGGATCGTTGCGGACGGCAGCGAAGTCCGGAATGCGGGCGACGTAGAAGAGGTCGATGGTGGGCCAAGGAAAGCCCTGAAACAGGTAGGTGTTCGTCAGCGTGCCGAGCGGGGTGAAGGCTGCAGGCGGCAGGTCGAGGCCGACTTCCTCCCGCGTTTCGCGGGCGGCTCCCATTTCGCCTGTTTCTCCGGGCTCGATGACGCCGCCGGGCAGGCCTAGCTTCCCGAAACCAGGCTCGTGAGCCCTGCGGATGATGAGAATGCGGTCCTGCGCATCGAGAATGAGGGCGCAGGCGGCGGGGATCGGCGTGATGAAGTGCCGAAAGCCGCAAGCGGCGCAGACGAACTCGCGATAGCTCCTGGCGGCGGGGCCGGCCGCGCCGCAGTGGCTGCAAAACTTGAAGGGGGAGTCAGTCATGGCGGCTCTCCTGCCGCCGGTGCACGCGCCACGCCAGCAGAAAGACGAGGACGCAGGCCACTTTCAACAGACCGAGCCACCAGGGATCGTTCCAAGCGCCGGTGCGCACCTCGACGAGGTCGGTCACGGCGAAAACGGCGAAGGCGGAGGGCAGCAGCCACCGCCACGCGCCAGGCAGACGACAGCGCCAGAGCAGCACGATGGCGATCAGCGCCCAGAGTCCGGCCTCGCCGTAATTGAAGGCGGCGTGCAAGCTGCGAAGCTGCTGGAGCGTCATGTTTAGGACACTCCCCCGGGCGGCGGCGGAAGGCAAGCCTTCCGCACCGGGAGATTTCTTCACTTCCTGTCTTGGCTTGTGCGGCATCCTTTGCCAAAATGCCGCCCCTCCCGACCGTTCATGAGCAATTCCCTCCTCCAGTCCTGGCTACGCCTTCCCGACGGGGAGCGCCATGACCTAAACGGGACCTGCAGCATCGGCCGTTCCCCGGACAATTCGCTGCAACTGGCGCACCAGGAGGTGTCCCGGCGGCACGCGATCATCCAGGCACAGGGGGAGCGCGAATTCTGGCTGGTGGACCTGGGCAGCGCGAACGGCACGCATGTGAACGGCCGCCGCATTTCGCAGTCGGTACGGCTGCACAACAGCGACATCATCCGCATCGCCGGCATCGATCTGGAATTCTGCACGGAGATCCTCAGCGCCCTGCACTCTGCGGGCAAGCAGGCGATGGCCTCGACGATGATCCACATCCGCCAGGCGCATTGCTGGCTGATGGTCGCGGACATCATCGGCTCCACCCGGATGGCGCAGGAGATGTCCACCTCCCAGTTCCCCCGCATGACGGGGCAGTGGTTCAAGAGTTGCCGCGAAATCATCGAAAACTGCGGCGGACACATGTCGAAGTATCTCGGCGACGGCTATTTCTGCTACTGGGACGACACGCCGGACAGCGCCATCCAGGTGCGGCAGGCGGTGGCGCGGCTTTATGAAGACCAACTGAAGGCGAGCCCGCCCTTCCGCGTGGTGCTGCACTTCGGCGCGGCGGCCCTGGGCACCGTGCCGACGATGAACGAGCTGAACCTGCACGGCCCGGAGGTAAATTTCGTCTTCCGCGTCGAAAAAGTGGCCGCCACGCTGAAGCAGACCGTTCTTTTCACCGAAGCTGCGGTGGCGCAGATGCATGCCGGCGACGAGGTGGCCCCGGTGGGCGAGTGCGCGGTGGACGGCTTTTCGAACAAGCACAAGTTCTACACCCTGGCGGGCTGAAGCCGGCGAACTCAGCGCTCCTTCGCCAGCTTGTTGTACTTCTCGACCAGTTCGTTGAACTCGCGGGTGCGGGCGTTGAGCTTGGCGATGGCGTCGTCACGCTGACCGGCGACCTGTTTGAGCAGTTCGTTCTGTTTTTCGATGGCGCTGTTCTGCGCACTGACGGCGGTGTTGCGCTCCTCAATGGCGCTGCTGCCCTGGCCCAGCGCGAGCTGCGCGGCTTCAAAGCCGGCCTGCACCTGCCGGAGTTCCCGCATGTAGATGGCGATGGTGATGCCGCGGGCGATGGAGTCCGCGGAGAGGTCGTTGTAGTCGCGGGTGACTTCGACGAGCTTCGCCTCCACCTCGGCGCGGATTTCGGTGAGGCGGGCGATTTCTTTTTCGTATTCGCGGACTTTGCGCAGGGCCTCCACCTTGGCGCGGTTTTCGGCCTCCAGCCTCTTCACGAGGTCGGTGATGTGGCTGCGGTAGCGGTCCTCCCGCCGCCACTGCTGGACGCAGACGGCGCAAAGGCCCAGAGAGATCAGGACGAGGAGCGTGATGAGCAGGCGCTTCATGGCGGCGTGGTGGCGTTCGCGGGCTTCACGTTGAAGGCCACCTTGGTGAAGCCGACGCGCTTGGCGGCGTCGAGGACTTTCACGAGGTCGGCGTAGCGCGTGTTCACATCCGCACTGATGTAAACCGGCGTGGCGGGATCTTTGCCGAAGCGCTCGGCGAGTTTGCGGTCAAGTTCCGGCAGAACGATGGCCGTCTTGTCAAAAAAGACGTCGCCAGCGGCATTCACGGCCAGGTTGATCATGTCGGGCTTGAAGTCCGACTGCGCGGAGGAGGCGACGGGGAGGTTCACCTTGATCGTCTGCTGCTTTGACATGGTCAGACTGACCATCATGAAGGAGGCGAGCAGGAAGAACATCACGTCGATGAGCGGGATGATCTCGAGACGTGTCTTTCGCTCTGGAAGGGGGGAATGAAGCTTCACGGGGGAAAATGACGAAATCAGAATGACGAGAGACGAAGGAATGACGAATTCCAAATGACGAACATGGAGCAGGCGTGGGGGATTTTAGGCATTCGAGCTTCGGATTTATTTCGTCATTCGGATTTACTCATGCGTCATTTTCCAGCTCCGCTTCACGCTTTCGTGCCGACTTTATCAAACCCATGCTGGGCGGCCAAAATGAGCACGTTGTTCGCGGCGGCTTCGAGATCGAACTTCAAGCCCGCAAGGCGTGCGTGGAAGTAGTTCATCGGTACCAGCGTGCCGATGGCGATGCCGAGACCTGCTGCGGTGGCGATAAGCGCCTCGCCGATGCCGCCGGTGACTTTTTCGACGGCGAGCTCGCTGCCGCCGATGCTGGTGAAGCTGCCCATGATGCCGGTGACGGTGCCAAGCAGGCCGAGCAGGGGCGCGAGAGTGACGATGGTGTCCATGGCGCTCAGAAAGCGGCCCGCGTCACGCAATTCCTGTCCGGCGGCGACTTCCAGCGCGCCCTGCATGCTGGTGTGGCGGTGATTGAGGCCGTGATGGATCATGCGCACGACGGGATCACCCGCTTTCGCCGATTGCTCGATGGCTTTGGAGAGATTGCCGGACTCGAGCGCCTCGTAAACGGCATCCACCTGTTTCGGCGAGCGTTTGGCGGCGAAGCGTAGCCACCAGAAGACGCGCTCGACGAACACGCATATGGCAAACAGCGTGACGACCGCGATCGGGTACATGATGGGACCGCCCTGGTGAAAGAGATCGACGACGACGTTGGAGAGGAGAGGAGACATGAGGGAAATGACGAATGACGAAACCAGAATGACGAATCAACGCAGCTTGAAGGTAAGCGGAAGGCTGTAGCGCTTCGCCGATCCGCCGGGCCAGCGCCAGTTCCGCCGCACCCAGGAGGCCGCGTATTCGTCCAGATTGCTGAAGCCGGTGCTGCCCATGACGGTGACGGACTCCACTGCACCGGAGGCCCCGACGCTGATACTCAGGCGCACGGTGCCCTGCATTCCGCTGCTGCGGGCGAAGGAGGGATACGGCGGCGAAGGAAACTTGCCGCGACCAGTGCCTGTGGCGCCCGTGCCGCCGGCGGAGCCGGATTGAGACGTGGCGGACGGCGTCCCGCCGCTGCTGCGCGCCACAGACGGGGTGCGCGGGCGCGGCGGAGTCGGGGCCGGCTTGGGTTTGACCACGGGATCGACCGGGCGCAGCGCGTCTTCGATTTTCGGAGCGGTGGGCACGGCGAAAACGTCTTCGACCGTCATGGCCTCGGCGATCTCCGGCAGGTCGAAGTTTTCAGGCGGGGTTTCGACGGCATCGGGCATCTCCACCGGCAGCAGCGGCTCGGTCTCGGGGGGCTGCTCCTCGGTGGCTTCGAGGGTTAGCAGTTCAGCCATTGAGGTTTCGATCATCACCTGCTCGTCTGCGGCTTCGGCTTCCAAGGAAAGGAGATGAATCGGCGGCACGTCTGCGGCGAACATGCCGATGATGCCCACCGTGAGGAAGCTGGCGCTGATGCCGACGACCCACGACAAAGTGAGCACCGCCTGAACCGCACTGCGGCGCTGGCCGATCGCAGAAGGTGCGGCAGAGGCAGGCAGCACGGCGGATTTGGCATGGGAGAAGGCCATGGGGGGCAGCGGGTGGATGGCAGATGGATTCATGTCACTGAACGGCAGGGCACGGAAAATGAAACGCAAGATCGCACTGTCAATTTGCAACTGAGACTCTGTCGCAGCATTTGCGCTTCACTGCTTCGATTTTGCCATGAATGCGGCTGCCAGCCCGCCTTTCCGAAGATTTTCCGCCCGTGCGGCCATCTCCGCGTGGGGATCCGTGAAGCAGGCAGTCCTGAGATTCTTCAGGGCACAAGCTTGACCGCCCGGTGCGGATAAAGGCCTCTCATGATGATGGTGAACGCAAGAAAAGCGTAGCTTGTCGCAATTGAGACTCTTTCGCAAAAAAGGACTTGCGCGCCGATTTGAAATCGACAGCCTGCGCCGTCTCTGCGACAGAATCTCATTATCATTAGCTTCATGAAACCCAATCCACCTCCCTCCTTGCGCCGGTCGCTAGGCCCCGTGATCGCCGCAGCCAGCCTCCTTTTTCTGGCCTTCGCCTCTCATGGCAGCGCTCAGAGCACCGCCGCTGCAGCATCCATCGCGGCAGCTGAATCCCAGGAAATGCCTGAGATCGTGATCACCGGGGAAGCCTTTTCCAGTTCCAAGATTCAGGCGCCCTTCCTGGCGGACGTGGTCGATGGAAAAATCTTCGCCGGGAAGAAAACCTCGGTCATTGATTTCGACTCAATCCCTCAAATCCAGAGCGACAACTACCGCCAAGCATTCACCAAGACACCGGGCCTGCTGGTCAGCGAACTCTCCAACAATTCTCTCCTGTCCCTCGGAAGCCGAGGCATCGGAGACCCGCATGAATCGCAGAATCTGCTCGTGCTGAGGAATGGCGTCCCCTTCGTCCTCGACATGTTTGGCTATCCGACGGTCTATTACGCGCCCCAGCTCGAAGCCGTGGACCGTTTGGAATATGTGCGCGGGGGCTCGTCCCTGCTTTACGGCCCGCAGCCGGGCGGCTCGCTGAACTATGTCATGCACCGGCCGCGCCTGGACCGGCCGCTCTCTTTTTTCACCCAGAACGTGATGGGATCTGACAGCCTGTGGAACCATTTCACCTCTGTGGACGGCACGGTCGGGCGCCTGAGCTACCTCGTGAACTACAACCACCGCCAGGGGGACAGCTTCCGCGCGGTGAACAGCGATTTCGATCTGAACGCCGGAAACGTGCTCATCGGGCTGGATTTGAGCACCGACACCCGCTGGCTGCTGGACTTCGACTTTTACAGATCCGACGCGGGCGAGCCGGGCGGCCTCACCTTCACTCCCGGTCCTGGAGCCCTGCTTTACGACGCCGACCGCAACCAGTCGCAGCTCGCCTTTGATCGCGTCCAAGTGGAAAGATACTTCGCCACTCTGTCCTTGGAGCACGACTTCAACACCGACACGACGATGATCTGGAAGCTCTTCGGCGGGTATTCGAACCGCACCAGCTTCCGCCAGCGCGGCACGGGTTTCGGCACGCTGCCGACCGGACCGGCCGCAGGCACGAACACCATCAACGAGCACCGCTACTACACCCTGGGCACAGATCTGCGCTTCAGCCATAAATGGGCCGCCTGGGGCGGAGAACATCACCTGACGGCAGGTCTCACCGCCGGGCATTCGCACGCCCCGCTGCAGAATTCCCTCGGCGCCTCCCCCAATGCCCAGAGCGGTGCCATCTTCAACGACATCACCCGAACGACCGACTATCTGGCGCTGTTCGTCGAGAACCAGTTCAAGTTCGGCCGCCTCAGCATCGTGCCCGGCTTCCGCCTCGAAAGCATCTACCAGGGAATCGAGGACCATGTCCGCCTCAACAGCACCACCCTCGCACCGCTGGCCACCCGCAACCGCGAGGACGCCGCGCATGTGCCGCTCTTCGCAATCGGCCTGGCCTACGATGTCGCTGAGGACAGCGCCGTCTATTTCAACTTTTCCCAAGGCTACAAGCCTGCCACCTACGCCGACACACTCCCGATCGACAACAATTTGGCCAATACGGACATCGATCCGGGCAACACCCTAACTTACGAGCTCGGCTACCGCGGCCAGCCCTCGGACTTTTTCAATTGGGACACCAGCGTGTTCGTCATCGATTACGACAATCGTTTCGGGCAGACCACCGCCGGAGGCATCACCACCGTGCAGAACACAGGCCGCTCCCGCAATGTGGGCATCGACTTCGCCGTCGAGGCGGACCTCATCGGCCTCACTGGCGGAGAGGCGGCGGTCAAGCGCTACGGAAACCTCGCCCTGCACGTCGCCTATGAATGGCTGAATGCCGAGTTCACCGAGGGCCCGAACGTCGGACGCGCACCGCAGTATGCACCGGAGCACCTCCTCCGCGTCGGACTCACCTACCGCTGGAGGGACCGGCTGAAGCTTTCCCTCCTCCACACCTACGTGAGCGAGCACTTTGCCAATGACAACAACACCCTCAATTTCAAAATCCCCGCCTACAACGTCACCGACGTCACGCTGGAGACGAAGCTGTGGCGCGAAAACGTCACCCTCCTCGCCGGATTGAACAACGTCTTCAACGAGGACTACTACAGCCGCGTGCGTGCGAACGGCGTGGACCCTGCCTGGGGCCGCAATTTCTACGCGGGCCTCCGTCTCACCTTCTGAGCCCCGGTCGGGGTTGGCAGACCATCCCTGCGGGGCGCGGATCGTGGTGTTCCGCCCCCGCAGGGATTTTTTGTGCGGAAAAGCGGCGGGCGCAGAAGCCCCTTGTCATCTCCGGGCCAGACGCCACTGCTTCCGCCATGTCCGTCGCACTTTTCTCCGCAGGCCTCGGCGATGTCATCCGCACCTGCTACCTCAGGGCCGGCTACCGCATGCTCGGAGAGGCCACGCAGCCGACACCTGTGATCGTGGCCTCGCACAATCCTTTCTCGATCGAGATCTTCCGCCACCACCGCAACGCCGGAAACTTCATCCTCTACGACCTCGCGCACAAGTTTGAGGAATTCATGAGCGCCGGACTGCGCGGCGCCGACATCAGCCGCGCCCTCTGCGACTTCGCCGGGCTCGATTACCGGCAAGTCATCCGCGGTGACGCCTGCGGCCACGTGCCAGAATTCGACGCGCCGGACAGTGTCGATTCCACCGGCCACATCCTTTTCCAGCCCTTCGCCGGCATCGCCTCCTATCGCTCCCTGCCGCCGGAACTCATCGAAAACACCGCCCGCATCCTGCGCCGGCTGCCGTGTCAGGTCTTCGTCGTCACCCGCAGCTACTTCCGCCCCGGCGTCACCGGAAAGACCATCCACGCCGTCGAAGACGCCCGTTACCTCGAAGGCGGAAACATCACCGTGCTCGACAGCCTCACCGTCCCCGCCACGCTGAACCTCGTCAAAACCTGCCGCGCCTACGTCGGCAGTTGGTCCAGCCTCCAGCAGGCCGCCTGGTTTGAAAACAAGCCCGTCGCCGTCTTCTACCCGCCGGACTACCTCGACGTGCGCAGGAAGACCGGCTACGCCTTCGGCATGGACCGCCCCGAAACCTTCGGCCGCGAGTATCCCCGCGTCGATGCCGCCGAGCTGGAGGCCTTCCTCCGCCGCTATTGATCCCGCGACCTGCGCTCTCGACAACACGGGCGCTTTCCGTCATGAATCGTCCCTTACCGATGAAACCCGCGCACCACTATCTTTCCTGGCGGATCTGGACCGTCTATGCCCTGCTCTTCGGCATCGCCATCCCGTGGTACTGGCCTGCGGAAGATGTGCGCATGCTGCTCGGCTTTCCGCTGTGGGTCGTCGTTTCCATGGCGGGTTCGGCGCTCATCTCCTGCTACACGGCGTGGCTGTTCGCTTTTCGTTGGCCGGTTGACGAGGAGGACGCGTCATGATCGCTGCCGCAGGCGCACTCCCCTTCGGCACCGGCGGCCTGATCTTCATCGGCCTCTACCTTCTCTCGCTCATCTGGGTCGGCTGGCTGGGACGACGGGCGCGGCAGGAAAACACGCTGAAAGATCACTTTCTCGGCGGCTCGGGCGTCGGCTTCTTCGTGCTGCTGCTCACGCTCTTCGCCACTCAGTACAGCGGGAACACCATCCTCGGCTTCTCGGGAAAGGCTTACCGCGTGGGCTTCTCCTGGCTGACGTCTGTTCACTTCATGACGGCCATCGTCGTCACCTACCTGCTCTTCGCGCCGAAGCTCTTCTCCCTGGCCAAGAAGCACCACTTCATCACGCCGACCGACTACCTCGCGCACCGCTTCAACCATCGCGGCCTGAACCTCCTCGCCACGCTGATCATGATCGCGGCGCTCTCGAACTTCTTCCTCGCCCAACTCACCGCCATGGGCCGCGTCGCGGAAGGCCTGACCACGCTCGACCCGCAGACCGCCTTCACCTGGGGCGTGATCATCCTCGCCGCCATCATGCTCGTCTATGAGACCCTCGGCGGCTTCCGCGCCGTCGCGTGGACGGACGTGATCCAGGGCGGCATCCTCGCCGTCGGCTTCGCCGTGCTGCTCGTTTTGATCTTCAAGGAATATGGATCGATGGAGGACACCACGCGCAAGCTGCTCCAAATCGCGCCGGAGAAAGTCCTGCCGCCTGACTCGCTCGCGCTCAAAAACTGGATCAGCTACATCTTCCTGCTCGGCGTGGGGGCCGCGCTCTATCCGCAGGCCATCCAGCGCATCTACGCCGCGAAATCCGCCGCCACGCTGCGCAAAAGCCTCGCCCTCATGGCCTTCATGCCGCTGGGCACCGCCTTGATCGCCGTGCTAGCCGGCGTCACCGCCGCCGCGCATCTGGCCGGCGAGCTGCAGGGCGCGGGGAGCGATGCCGTGCTCGGCGTCATGCTGCGCCACATCCAGGAGCAGAGCCTCTTCGGCCACGCCGTGGTCGTGATCATCTTCGCCGCCGTTCTCGGCGCGATCATGTCCACCGCCGACTCCTCCCTGCTGTCGATCTCCAGCATGGTCACTAAGGACCTCTATGCCGGCTTTATCAATCCGGGCGCGAGTCAGCAAGCCCTGACCCGCCTCGGCAAAGGCCTCTCCACCGTCTTCATGATCACGCTCGCCGCCCTGGCCGTCTGGCTGAACAGCTCCGGCACCCAGCTCACGCTCGTGCAGCTCCTGGAGATGAAGTTCGACATGCTCCTGCAACTCGCGCCCGCCTTCATCATCGGCATCCACTGGAAAGGCATGCGCTCCGGGCCGGTCTTCGCCGGCATGTTCATCGGCCTCGTCTTCGCCCTCTCCTTCTTCTGGGTGCCGGACAAGGGAGAAAGCTGGATGACCGCCATCAAAACCTCCGGCTTCCACTCCGGCCTCTACGCCATGCTTCTAAATGCGGTCATCGCGGTGGCGGGATCGGTGATTTTCGCTGCAAAAAAGAGCAGGCGCGATCTCCCATGAAAAAGATCGCGCCTGCGTGGTTTCCGCCGGAGGGCGGCGTTCCGGCTAGAAATTGATGCGCAGCCCGGCCTTGGCGAAGTGGGCGGTTTCGCCGCCGTAATTGCCTTCATAGCCAGCGTAAACGTTGACGGCCTTGGAGACCGCGTAACCGGCATTCAGGCGCACCACGGCCTGCGTGTCCGCATTTTCTGCAAAGGCCACCGGATAGCTGGCCGCCGGAACGGTGCTGATGGTGGCCTGCATGCGGTCCTTGCTGTTCTCGAAAGCCTGCTGGACCGCCACAGCCAGTTCCACGCTGAGCGGACGTCCGCCCACCTCGGTGGTCCAGAGGGCGGAGAGTCCGGCCTCGCCGACAAAGCGTGTGGCCGACCAGCCGCCGAGGGTGAGGGCGTCGATGGGGCCACTCTCGCTGAATCCGCCGACATCCGTCTTCGAATAGGCGAGCGAGACGCGCGGGGCGATGGAGACGTCTCCGAGCTTCCAGCCCTTGTGCTGCAAGCCGATGACGCCGGTCCAGGTGGCGGCATCGGTGCTGCCAATGGCGGTGCCGTTCACCGTGGCACGGGTGAGGTCGAAATCCTGATTCGAATAGCCCGCGGTGCCGAACACGGTCCAGTCCTCCAGCAGAGTCGCCCGGGCGTAGAGCATGGCTCCGAAGCCGGCCACATCCGCGCGGCCCAGCGGGGCGCTGATGTTGCCATCGCTCAAACTCACGGCGATGCCTGCGACGAAATCCTCGGTGGCGAGCACATTGAGCCCGGCGAAGTAGTCGTTGCGGTTGAGTTGCGCGTCATCGGCGGTGTTCTGGCTGGTGTGCATGTACCCGAAGAACACGGACATGTGCTCCGGCACCTGCGAGGGATAATCCTCCCCGGCACCGCCGGCATTGGCGTAGTTCAGCATGGAGACACGGTCCTGAATGCTGCGGGCCAGCACCTGGTCTCCCTGGAAGGCATAGTCGGCCACGGAGCCGTAGTAGTCCGGGACATAGCGGGCGAGGTCACCTGCGGCGCTTCCGGTGGCGTCGATGATCTGCAAGGCGAGGAAGCCGGGAGTGGTGGCGCTGTCGATCTGGTTTTGGCCGACGAAGGCCGCGTTGAAGATCGAAGCCGCAGCCGCAGCCTGGTTCGCATTGGCACCGAGTTCCGCGATGGTGCTGCTCGGTCCGTTCAAGCCCGTCGCGGTGATGGCTCCGCTGTTCACATCGAACACGACGGCCGCATTGGTCACCGGAGCGCCTGGTCCGGCTGCACCGTCGGCATCAAAGGTGACCGCAGCAAACGTTCCGATCATGCGCAGCGAACCGCCAACGGCGTTCGAAATGATCTGGAAGCTGTTTCCCTGGGAGGGAAGAAAGCCGCCGAACCCCTGGACATTCAGCGTGCCGCCGACCGTGGACGTGCCGCCGACCTGCGTCTGGTCAAAGCCACCGGGATTCGCCCCTGCCGCGCCGAGACCGCCGATTTCGCTGTTGAGCGTGCCGACGTTGACGAAGTTTCCACCGACAACGGTGATCCCCGGCGATGCGCCCGGAGACAGGACGCCGAGGTTCGTAAAGTCACCCGTGAAGGTGAGAAAGCCCTGCACCGTGGAACCGAACGGGTTGACAAAAGTGCCTGCTCCCGTGTTCACCGTGCCGCCTACCGGCCCGAGGCCGTTGAGGACACTGTAAACGATGCTGCCGCCGGTCAGGTCGAGTGTGCCGGTGTTGTTCAGCGTGATGTTGTTACTGTTGAGCGTGCCGCCGCCGGTGACGGTGAGGTTGTTATCGATGGTCGTGGAGTCAGTCGTCGTGGTGCCGCTGCCGACGGTGAGGTTGTTCCCGGTGACCGCCGTGTTCGGCGCGTTGAGCGTGCCTGTGAAGCCGGCCGCGTTGGCAACGCTGAGCAGGTTGGCGTTGGTGTTCACCGTTCCGGAGCCAAGAAGGGTCTGGAAGGTCTCGTTGCCGCCGTTGAGGTTCAGCGTGCCGTTCACGGTGACACTCGCGGTATCGAGAATGAGTTCGGGCGCCGCAAGGTTCAGCGTGCTGCCGACGGCGACGTTCACCGCGCTGGCTCCCACCGTGGCATTCAGCGTGACTGCCCCTGCCGTGTTCAGCGTCCCAGAACCAAGGTTGGCATTGAGCACCGAGCCATCATTGAGGTTGTAAGTCGCCGCGGTGAGCGTGCCGGTGCCGTTGATCGTGCCGGTGTTCGTCAGGGAGGCGATGGTGTCATTCACAGAACCGAGGTTCAGCGTGCCTGCGTTCGTCACCGCCGTGGTCATGTCGAGTCCGCCGGTGATGCTGTCCAGAGTGGCTCCCGCCGCGATGCCGACGGCGCTGCTTTTCACGCTGCCGGTGAGTTCCACCGTGCCCGCATTGATCGTGGTGCTGCCGGTGTAGGTGCTTGCGCCCGTGAGCACGAGCTTGCCGGTGTGGTCGGTATCGTTGATCGTCAGCGAGCCGTTACTCAGCACGCCGGTGAGGACCGCCCAGTCCACGTTGGCCTCCACATTGTTCGCAGGGTCGGCATCATTCGCTTTCACCAGAATGGTGCGATTGCCTCCCCCCAGGTTGATGTTGTTGTCGAAGTTGACCTTGTGGGTGGCGTAAACGGAGCCGAAAACGAGTGCGCTGCCGCTTTTGACGAAGCTGCCGCTGCCCCAGATCATCGTTTGACCGTCGCTCAGACGCACATTGAGGTCACCGCCGAAAGCCGCAAAGCCGCCGCTGCCGGTCCACTGCACGCGATTGCTCTGCGTGCCGACGTATCGGGTGAAATCCCCATTCATCATGAGCACCGCGTTGGAAGCGGGCGTGCCGGAGAAGTTGATGTTGCTGTCCCAGTAAATGCCCTCGCCGTCCTGCGCCTGTAGCGTGCCGCCTTCGAGAATGGTCTGGCCGGAGTAAACGTTAGCACCGTTGAACTGGATCAAGCCGCTGCGGATGATCACATTTGCACCCGAACCGGAAGGAATGGGAGCCGTGCCTCCGGAGGGAATGATGGAAGCAGCACTGTCGTCAGCGATGGAGGTGCCGTACGGATCGCCGTTGAAGGTGATCACGTTGCCCGTGCTGTATTTGTCAGCGTCGAGGATCAGGGTCGCTCCCTTCATCAAAAACAAGTCGGTGCCTGCCCCGATGCCGCTCTGACCGGGTGTGGTGCTGTCATCCCTTGCCTGCCCGTCTCCACCCCGCACGCCGTTGCCGTCAAACAAGGCGTTGCCAGTGATGTTGAGTGTGGCGCCGTTCCGCACGAAGATCGCCCCGCCAAAGCCGTGGCCGCCCTCCCCGCCCGAGGTCGGCGTCAGATTGTCCACGCCGCTGGCACCGGAGCCGGCGCCGAAGCCGCCACTGCCGCCGGAGCCGGCGCCGCCCTCAGCACCCGCACCGCTGCGGTTGAAATAGCCGACGTCAAAGGAGCTGCCCGCATCGCCGCCGGCACCGCCATTGCCCCCACGGCCGCCGCCGGCACCGAAACTCCCGACACCGCCGGGGCCGCCGCCACCGCCCGCGCCGCCGGGAGCGCCGCCCGCACCGTCTCCACCGGATCCACCGGCACCTCCCTGTCCCCCGCCGCTGAACTCTCCGCCGTTTCCGCCGAGACCTCCATTGCCGCCACCGCCGCCGTTACCGACCCAGCCCGCCTGGTTCATGGCGATGTAGGCCGCAGCATTCAGCGCATGCACCGCCGCCTGGGCGGCACTGCTCGCGGCACTGGCCGTTGCCGCAGTGGCCGCGGCCGGCTCGGTGACGGGATTGGTGCTGCCCAGCGCATCCGTGATGGCCTTGGCTGTGTAGTAGGCGGCCAGAGCCGTCTCGATCGGGTTGATGTCCCAGCCATCGCCTCCGCCGCCCCCCTTGCCCCCCTGACCACCGGCGATGCTCACACCGCCATTGGCCCCGTTGGTGCCGTTGTATCCATCACCGCCGTTGCCGTCGAAGAAGATGCGAATCCCCAGAAAGGTGTCCAGGTAGGTGGGGCCGTTGGACCCGCTACCAGCCGTACCGGTATTGAACAGGTTGTTCAACGACCCGCCAGTGCCGCCCACGCCGCCGTTTCCGCCTGCGGCGTTGTTGGAGAGAAAGTTCACGTTGTTCAGCTCCACGGAGGTGCCCGTGTTGATGAAAAGGGCGCCGCCCATGCCCGCACCGCCACCGCTGCCGTCCCCGCCTTTCACGGCGAAGTTTTGCAGCGTGACGTTGCTGAGCGTAAGATCGCCCGTTCGGAGGAAGTAGCCGTTGGCGCTGCCGCCGTCGATGATGCCGCCGCCCCCGTCGAGGGAGAAGCTGCCGTTGAGGACGGCGCCTGCGGTGGGATTAGCCGCGTAGGCCGGTTTCAATGCGAGAGATAGCGAGAGGATCGCCGCGAGAGCCGCCTGGGGCAGTTTTTTGAGGATGTGTCGTTGTGTTTTCATGGATGTGCACACTTTGTGCACCCCCGATCCACAACTTCCCGCCGGATGTGTTACCCCATCTGCTGAAAAAATTTCGCTTCTTCCCGCTACTGCGCCGGCGCAGCCCGCTGCAACCGCAATTTCGCCAGTGGCAGGGCGGTTTCCGCGAGCCTGGGATTGCTGGCCCCGCGCTCCTCAAACGCCCGCACCGCCTGCTGCAGCAGCGGCACCGCTTCATGCTCCCGATGCTGCTTGATCAGCGTTTGCGCTAGATCCGAGAGATCGGCAAAACGCCGCAGATCGTCCGGCCGGTGCTTTTCCATCATGGCCACAAGTTCCCGCGCCTCAGCCTCCGCATCGGCGTGACGCCCCAGCACCCGCAGGCTGAAGGCATGCTGCCGCAGCACCTCCACCGCCGTCGGCGGCAGCGTGCCGTCGCGCAGTCGGGCGCGGGCCAGCCAGTCGGCCCCCACCTGCTCCGCCTCCGCGCTCCGCCCCATGTTTTCCAGCGCCACCATCAGGGCCTCCACGCGAAACAGCGTCATCTTGTGCACGGCGCCTAGCTGCTGGTCGCACTCCCGCACCGCATCCCGCAGCAGCGCAAGACGGCCCTCCTTGTCGCCTGTTTCCAGCAGCGTTTCCGAAAGCCAGCGCAGGAAGGCCGCAGCATCCTCCTGGGCCGGCCCCAGCCCGCGCCAGTAGATGTCCAAGGCTTGACGTCCGGTGGCCACGGCCTCGTCCGGCAGCCCGGCTTCGCGGCAATTCTTCGCGTGCCTACCAAACGTGAACGCCGTGCGCAAATGCGCGTCACCGAGGTCCTCCACCGCCCTCCGGCAGTTCTCCCGCCCCATCTCCAGCGCCTCCTCCCGGCGGCCCGCGCGAAACAGGGCGCTCGCCAGCGTGAAGCGGCAGCGCACCAGAAAACTGGCGCTGGGCTCCTGGTGCCCCGCCGCCGCCTGTTGCACCTCGCGCACCAGTTCCACCGCCTCCCGGGCCTCCGCCTCCCCCTCCTGGATCAAGTGATCGCACAACGTCACCTGCGTGTTGATCGTATCCCACTCTGCGAGTCCCAGATGCTCCCGCTGCCAGGCCAGCACGGTCCGCAATTCGGCGATGCAAACCGCGCCGGGAACGGTGTAGGCGCGCCGCGCCGCCAGATTGTAGCGCAGCCGCCAAAGCAGCGGATCATCCTCGCCGACCTCGGCTTCCAGTTCCTCAAGCACCCCCTCGAAGATTTTGACGGTGGCCTTGCCTGCCTGGATCAGGTCGATCCCGTTCAGCAGTTCCGCCTTGCGCTCGGGATCGCCATGAAACTCGTTGATCCGCTGCAGCAGCAGTTGCCGCACTCCTTCGGCATTCATCCGCTGAGTGGTCTCCCGTCCGGAAAGCCGGTTCACCGCCTGCAGCACGATGTCACTGACGCTTTCCGCATTCTCTCTCTGCCTTTCTGCGAGCGCCTGCGCCGCCTTGGCTGTCCGCGCCTGCAACACTGAGACCACCGTCCCGCCAATCAGCGAAAGCGAGGTGCCCACAATCGCCAGCGTCGCCGCCTTGTTCCGCAGCGCCAGCTTCACCAGTCTCTCACACGAACCCACCGCCCGCGAATGGATCGGCTCCCCGTTCAGAAAACGCTCCAGCTCGTCGGCAAAAAAACCCGCACCGGGCAGACGTCGGGAGGGTTGTTTTTCCAGGCAGCGCAGCACCAGTGTCGCCAGATCACGCTGAATCTGGGTGATCTCGTGCAGCGCAGATGCCGCCGGCTTTGTCCCGGCCGGTTTTGCGCCGGAACGCGAGATCAGCCTCCCCGTGGAGCTGATCTCCGGCTCTTCGTGCGTGATCCGCCGCATCACCTCCACCGCGCTGCCGCCCTGGAAGGGCAGTTTGTCCGTCAGCATCTGATACAGCATCACCCCCAGCGCCCACACGTCACTGGCCGTGGTGATTTCCTTCGCCCTGCCCGCCGCCTGCTCCGGGCTCATGTAATGCGGCGTGCCCAAGTGTGCCTGCGTGCGCGTCAGTTGGTACTCCGCGTCCAGCAGCTTCGCCAGACCGAAGTCCGACAGCATCGGCCGGCCCGCCACGTCCAACAGGATGTTCGCCGGTTTGAGGTCGCGATGCAGCACACCATGATCGTGCGCATGCTGCACCGCCCGGGCGATACGGCTCATCAGCATGGCCGCCTCGCGGTCCGGCAGCACGCCGCGCCTCTTCAGTCGGCCCGCCAGCGAACCACCCTCCGCCAGCCGCATCGTGTAAAAAGGCAGGCCGTCCGCCTCGCCGCTCTCATAGATCGGCACGATGTCCGGATGATCGAGCTGCGCGATGGCCTGCGTCTCCGCCTTGAACCGGGACGCCTCGTCCCGAGTGGCGAAGAGCACGTTGCGGATCACCTTCAGCGCCACCACGCGCCGCAGTTTCAAATCCTCCGCCTCATACACGATCCCCATCCCTCCACTGGCGATCTCCCGCACCAGGCGATAGCCGGCAAACTCGCAGGGCAGGGAAAAAACACGCGTGGATGCCTCCACCTTCGCATCGGAGGCGCCCTGCGAATCGATCCCCTCGTTCAACAGGCAGACGAGACAAAGACCGTCCGCCTCAAGGCGCGCGGCGCATGCAGGGCAGGTCTGAACAGCAGCACTCATGCGGAGGACAGCAGGCTCACGAGATAACGCAGCTCCTCGTCCACCTCCGCGTCGTTCGAAACGACATTCCGAACCTCCTCACGCAGCAGCGCACCGAAACGCCGCCGCAGATCCGCCGCCGCCTTGCGCACCGCCCCATGGCTCATCCCGAACCGGGCCGCCAGCTCCTCCCAGTCCGGGTTTTCACCACTCACGGCAAACGTCCGCCGCCTGAGCTCCTGCAAAAACTCGCTCCTCTCGCGCTGCGCCAGCTCCCCGTCCAGCCGGGCCAAGGCCTGGTCCACCATCGCCCGCGCCCACACCCGGTCGTAAGCGCGGTCAGGCGCCTCGCCCTCAATGAGCGCCGGCTCCGCCACGCGGGAGCCGAACTCATCCACCGCGATCTCCGCCGCACCGCCGCCGCGTTTCGCCGCCCGCGTTCGTTTGCGCTCGTTGAGCAGCCAGTTTGTGAAGCATCGCAGCAGAAAGCTCCGGAAGCGCACCTCCCCGCGCTGCACGTTCGCCAACATCTCGTGGGAAATCAGGTACTCAAAGAAACCCTGCACCGCATCCGCCGCCACATCGCACTCCATCCCCCGCTGCCTCGCGAAGACATGCAGCGGACGCCAGTAGGCACGCGCCAGCCGGTCCAGCCCGCTCAGCGCCTCCTCCCCGTTCGCAGCTTGAATCACCGACCACATCGTGGCCGGAAACAAGCCGCTCTGCCCGGAAGGCAGGCTGGCGTCAGACGCGATGGAAGCCGGTGTCATGACAAACGCTCCAGAAGACTGAGTCAGGAAGCCGCAAATCTATGCACGCAAAGCATCCCGCTACGGGAAAATTGTCATATTTCTCCATCAGAAGGCGGACGGCGCAGAGTCTGGATGACCGCCATCAAAACCTCCGGCTTCCACTCCGGCCTCTACGCCATGCTGCTGAATGCGTTCATCGCGGTGGCGGGATCGGTGATTTTGAAGCGCCGGGCCGTCGCCGGAATGATGTGAAAAGCTCAGGGCGCAAGCCTGCCCCGACGACACCGCTGTCGAGCGCCGAGACAGTGCGCGCAGGCCTTTGACACCGTCCGGCAGACGAAAGCGGTGTCGCGCCGAGGCTTGCAACCCTACCTCCGCAGCGCGTTGATCAGTTCATCCACCTTGTTGATCAGTTCCTGGATTTGGATCGGGTTGTATTCGGCATCCGCTCCGATGCCCAGTGTGGTCACGCCGTTCGTGTTGCTGCTCGTGCCGACGATGGCGTCGTCGAGCTGCACCTGGCTAAACTCGCCCGGAGCGCCGTCACCGCCATCCGCACCGTCCGTCCCGTTGTAGCCGCGTGGGATGCCAAAGATGAAATGAACGTTCGTGCCGTTGAAGGAGGGATCCACCGTCGCGTTTTCACACGGGTCCAGGGTGTTCACGCTGTCCACCACCGCCGCGGCAAAGGGCGGCCCCCTGCGGGCCGGCTTTACCCATCGGCCCGGGATCGCCGGTCCTTTTTCTGCCTATTTTCTCAAATATGACCGACTTGGACTGCGATCTTTGCCGCTTCGATTGCACTCTTAGCCGCTTCGGAAGCCATCTTTGCCACCTGGATCGCACGGCCAAGCCCCTTCGGGTGCAAGCTTTGCCGCCTGGATCGAGATCCCGGTCGCTTCGACAGCACTCTTTGCCGCTTGGACCGTGATCTTTGCCGCCTGAAAGGCACCGCTTCGCGACTTCGGGTGCAATCCTTCCCTCCTGGATCGCGATCCCAGCCGCTTCGGGTGTCATCTTTTCGGCAAAGATCGCGTGCCAAATCGGCCCTCTGGCTGGGGCCACGCCCTTGCGGGGTAGCTGCGGGCGCAAGCCCGTGGCTCAGGGGGCGCGGAGGGTGGCCAGGATGCGGGCGATCTGGTCGCTGCGCTTTTTGGCTTTGCGGCCGAGGAAGGAGACGAGGCCCTGGTCATAGGTCAGGCGTTCCTTGGTGGTGAGGGGCGTTCCAAGCGTGGTCCGCACCTGCGAAGCCGCGAATCGAATCCCCTGTGCGGCGTGGGGGAGGCTCTTGATTGAATTCCCACCCAGAGCATCCGCACAGGGACCGCCTTCTGGGGAATGCGGGGCGCTGGATGAGCGCGGAGCACCGCACAGAGGACTGTGCGGACCACTTTACTGGCGCAGTTTTCCGAGGACGTTGCAAAGGCCGGTGAGGGTGAGGTCGGGATGCAGCCCCTGCTGGCGCTTGCGGTGCGCCTCCAGCCGCGTCCCCGACTCCCGGATGCGCTGTTTTTACGCGCCTCCTCCGAGGTCCAGAGCGGGCACCGAACCTTAGCATACGCCTGGCATCTTGTGATCTCATGTCTGCCCGCAGGCAGCCGCCACCGCCCTCCGGATCGGTGGGGTAAGACCCCATGTCATGCTGCGGCACCAGCGCCTAACCTGCTGGATACCACCCACCTTATGAGAATATCTGCGTTCCTCCTTTTCAGCTCGATCGCCCTTCCGGCCCTCGCCCTCGCTCAAACCGCCGAGCCCCCCACACCCGCACCGCCCCCCCTCGAAGACAAGCCGGTGCTTCCGGGCGATCCCGTCCCGGCACCCGGGGTCCCACCATCAGTTCCGGTGCTGCCACCAGTTCCCGCTCCCGAGGCACCCGCCCCAGTGCCACCAGTGCCGGCCCCGGTCCCGCCCGCTCCCACCCTGCCCGATCCGGCAAAGCCCGGGGATGCGAGCCCCGTCCCGCTGCCAAAGCCAGACATGCCCGACCGTGTGAAGGGTAAAGGCAAGGGCAGACCGGACGATGAAGACAAGGATGACCGGAAGGAAAAGGAAGACCGCAAAAAGCCTGCGCCGCGCGACCCCGCGTCCCCTGCGCCAGCCCCTGACACGACGCCCCCTGTGCCTGCGGAAAAAATGCAGCGCCCCCCTCCACGCCCCTCGAAGGGCGATGTGAATGCGCCTCTACCCGCGGCACCCGTCATCCCCACACCCGCGCCGGACAAGCAACCCGGTGTTCCAGGCCCCCGGCCTGATGCCTCCTCGCCCGCCCTGCCTCCAGGCACCACCGCTCCCACCCCCGTCGTAACCGCCGCCCCCAATGGCGACGATCCCCGCGGCCGTCCGGAGCGGCCCATCGCCCAGAAACCGCCCTCCAAAGAGACGACCAAAGTGCTCGAGGACCATGGCAAGCGTGATCGCAAAGCCGATGCCCGGCAGGCGGAGAAAATTGAGGACAAGGACGACGCCAAGCGCCTCATCATGACCATCCTCGGCGGCGGTGCGGCCGCCCTCGGGATCGCCCCGAATGATCGCCAGGAGCAGCAGCGTCCCGGTTTCAGTGATCGCTCCCGTCAAGGCTACCGCCCCCCGGTCGAGGAAATCGGCAGAACCCAGCAGGACCGCGAGCGCAACGTCGGCCTCATGGTGAACCGCTTCCAAGGTCGTGCCGCCCCGCAGGCAGCCCCCCGGGGCGCTCCTCCCGGCAGCCTCTACCGCGATCAGAGAGGCTATGAAATCAGCCAAGGCCGCAGGCACACCCAATTCTACGAGGGGAACCGCCGGGTCATCCGCTACTCCAATTTGCAGGAAATTCCCCCGGTCATCGTCGCCTCACAGCGCCTGGACCGCGTCGAAGTCCTCCCCCTCTCCCAGAGTGCCTACACCGCCCGGCCGCAAGGTCCCCGGGACGGATATTATTACAACGAGGCACCGCCCTCCTACACCGCGAACGATGCCTACGCCGTCTCTTACCGAGTCGATCCCGACTCCGCCATCAGCCGGGATGACATTCTCTTCCGTCAGGGCTCCGCAGACTTTGCCGACGCCTACTCCTACGACTTGGTGATCGACGTCGCCGAGGCCCTGAACGCGCCAGCGCTCCTCCAGGAAACCTTCGTCATCGAAGGCCACGCCTCTGCCGAGGGCGACTACGGGCAGAACCTCCTTCTCTCTCAAGAGCGGGCGGAGCGCATCTCCCGCGAACTCGTCCGCCATGGCGTCAGCCCCGAGCGCCTCATGCCCGTGGGCTATGGCGAAACCGAAGCCGCCCATCCCGCCACCGCGCCGGAGAGCCAGCGCAGCCTCGACCGCCGCGTCATGGTCTTCCGCATGCGCTGAGCCACCTGCCGGGATTCGAGGGCTTTACCGCCTGCGAAGTGGCCGGAGTTGCTGAAGAACCCGCCGCAGGCATAAGGTTGCATGATGGGGGGCTCTTCATCGTTAGCTCGGGAGCATCATGGGATTCCATGAGCACCTCTTCCGACGCCTTCAAACTCCCAAAGTCCGCTCTGTGAAATCTGTTCATCATCTTGCGATCTTCCTCTGCATCTCCGCTCTTTCGTGCGAGACGCAAGCCGCCGGGAAGACCAACGTCCTGCTCATCATGGCGGACGACTTCCGCGACTTCGGCGGCGCTTTCACACAGGCCGCCGTGCGGACCCCGAACCTCGACCGGCTCCGCGCCCGTGGCACCACCTTTGAGCGTGCCTATGTGCAATATCCGGTCTGCAATCCGAGTCGCAGCTCCATGCTCACCGGATGGCGCGCCGAGCAGACGGGCATCACGGGAAACGATAAGCCGCTCCGGGAAAAGCAGCCCGACATCGTCACGATGCCGCAGCTTTGCAAAGACGCGGGCTGGCAGAGCCACGCCTTCGGCAAGATTTTCCACCTCGGCGGCGGGCGTGATCCGAAAAAGAAGGCGCAGTGGATGGACAGCACCGCCTCCTGGCACGGCGCCACCGCTTACCAAGCCACCGATACCGGAAAGAAGATGCTCGAAGGCCGCAACGTCACCGGCGGAGCCCTCAACTGGTGCGCGTGGGGAGCCGCTGACGGCACGGACGATGACCAACCCGACGGGCAGATCGCCGCTGCCACCATCGCGAAGATCGAGGAACTCGGCGACACGCCCTGGTTCATCGGCTGCGGCTTCATGAAGCCGCATGATCCCTTCATCGCACCGAAGAAGTATTTCGACCTCTATCCCCACGAGTCGCTGAAGCCATGGACCGAACCCGCTGACAGCTCGCCCGTGCGCGAGGAAGCGGTTGGCTTTGGCGATTACGGCAAGGCATTCGCAAAGTTCACCGATAAGGAATGGCGCGAGCTCTTCCGCGCCTATGCCGCCTGCACTACCTTCATGGACGCCCAGCTCGGCCGAGTGCTCGATGCCCTGGACAAGCGCCAGCTCTGGGACAAAACGCTTGTCATCTTTGTCGGCGATCACGGCTACCACACCGGCGAGCGCAACTGGTGGAACAAAAACACCCTCTTCGAGCGCAGTTGCCGTGCGCCCACGATCATCGCCGC
>CAMAZK010000038.1 GCA_945863205.1 Akkermansia muciniphila
CACGATCGACTTCGGCTTCCGCGCCTGTCCGGTCATCGCCGTGGCGCCTGCGACGCTCGCAGCCGGGCGGGTTGGTGTGGCTTACAACCAATCCATGACCGCCAGTGGGAGCGCTGCCACGCCGTATGCCTGGAGCACGGTCGGCGGCGGGCTGCCCGGCGGCCTGACGCTGGGGAATGGCGGTGTCATCACCGGCACACCGACCGCGCCCACCAACGGAGTCAACGGAGCCAGCGTGACCATCCGGGCGGTGGATGGGGACACCTGCTACACAGACAAGGTGGTGAACATCAAAGTCTGCCCGGTCATCACCCTGAATCCGGTGAATCTGCCCGGAGCAGAGATCGGCCAGCCCTACGCGCAGACCCTTTCCGTCAGCGGGACGAGCGCCGCACCGGTGACTTTCAGCGCTACGGGATTGCCGGCATGGCTGGTGTTGGACCCGGGCACGGGCATCCTTTCCGGCACGCCGACGCACGCGGCTTCAGTGACATTCACCGTCACCGCCACGGATGCGAATCTCTGCACGGGCTCCCGCACTTACACGCTGCCGCCGGTTTGTCCGACGATCAACATCACGCCGACAGTGCCGCCGGTCGCGCAGGCGGGGCAGGCCTACAACCTGCCGCTGGCGGCCTCGCCTTCCTCCGGCTTGATCGGGCAGTACTATTCCGGTTCCAATTTCAACACACTGATGCTGACCCGCAAGGAAGCTGCCATCGACTTTGACTGGGGCGCGGGTTCGCCGGACGCCACCGTGCCCGTGAACAATTTCTCCGCACGCTGGAGCGGCTTCATCAGCCCGGCGGCCACCGGCACGCACACCTTCCAGTGTACCACCGACGACGGTTTCCGCCTCTGGGTGAACAACCAACTCGTCATCAACCGCTGGCAAGATCAAGCGCCGACGACACACACCGGCACGATCACGCTGACGGCGGGCGCGGTGGTGCCGGTGCGGGTCGAATATTACGAGAACGCGGGCGGAGCGGTGGCACGCCTGGCCTGGTCGGGACCTTCGCACGCGATGCAGCCGGTCACCGGCTGGCTGGAATACCACTGGGAAATCGCCGCCGGGACACTGCCTGCCGGGCTCACGCTGAATCCTGCCACGGGCGTCATCAGCGGAACGCCGACCGCAGGAAACGGCGCCGGTGCCAATGTGACCGTGCGCGCCACCGATCCGCACGGCTGCGCCGGCACCCGTGTTCTCCCGCTTCGGGTCTGCCCGGTCATCACACTGGTGCCAGCCGCTCTGGACCCTGCCACGATCGGGCTGGACTACCGGCAGACACTCTCCGCCACCGGCGGCGTGGCTCCCTATCAGTTCGATGTCGTCGTGGCGCCGCTGCCCGGCTGGTGCACGCTGGATTCGGCCTCCGGTGTGATCTCGGGTGTACCGCCGAACGCCACCCAGGTGAATTTCGTCGTGCGGGCCACGGATGCCAACGGCTGCTCCGCCACAAAGGCTTACCTCATCGATCCGCGCTGCCCCGTGCTGGCGACGACGCCGGCCAGCCTGCCGTCGGCCATCGTCGGCAGCGCCTATTCCGGGTCTCTTTCGACCTCCGGCGGCACAGCGCCCTACACCTATGAATTGCAGAGCGGCAGCCTTCCGGCCGGACTGACGCTTTCTTCGGCCGGCGTCATTTCAGGCACGCCGACGACCGAGAACGGTGCGGGCGTGACCGTGACGGTGCTGGTCACGGATGCGGAGGGATGCGCGGGTGTCTCCGAAATCGAGGTGCAGGTCTGCCCTGTGATCACGGTGAATACCGTCACGCTCAGAACTCCCGTCATCGGATTCGTGCTCGCTGAGACGGTGAGCGCCGCTGGCGGGGCGTCACCCTACACATGGAGCGCGTCTGGACTCCCAGCATGGCTGGCGCTGGACAGCGCCACCGGGGCGATCAGCGGCATGGCCACCAGCCCGACGCCCGTCACCTTCACGCTGACCGCCACGGACGCGAACGGCTGCTCCGGTTCCCGCTCCTACACCCTGACGCCGACCTGCCCCGCCATCACGGTCGGGGCGCAGACACCGCCGAATGCGTATCTCTCCACGGCCTACACCCACACCCTCACCGCCAGCGGCGGCACGGCTCCGTATTCGTTCTCCTTGATCAGCGGCGCCCTGCCGCCGGGGATCAATCTGGCTTCCGACGGCACGGTCAGCGGCACTTCCTCCACGCTCGGTACCTACTCCGTCACCGTCCGCGCCATGGATGCCTACGGCTGCTTGAGCAGCACCCGCTCACTGACTTTCCGCGTCAAAGGCATGGCGATCGGCAATCAGGTGTGGATCGACATGAATGACGACGGTCTGCGCAATTCCACCGAGAGGGGCGTGCCGGTCCTGCCGATGCAGCTTTGGTCGCCCGGCATCGACGGCTCGGTGAATAACGGCTCGGGTGACGATGTGCTCGTCGCCTCAGGGGCGACGGATGCCAACGGCCTGTATCTGTTCAGCAATCTTGCGCCCGGCGCCTACTACGTCCGCATTCCGACCCCTCCGACCTACTACCCGCGGACGAGCACGAATGCCGTCGCGCTGGACAATCGCGTGAACAACGACAACAACGGCATTCAGGTCGCGGCTGGTGATCCGGTGGTGACGCCGGTCATCACGCTGGCTCCGGAAACCGAGCCCGCTGCGGGCGTGGACGGGGACGACACGGACACCGACAGCACGATCGACATCGGCTTCGCGAACTTCAATCCCTGCCAGATCACCAATCTCATCGACAATCCGAGCTTTGAGTTCCAGGGCCTGCCAAACACCACGGGCACTGCTGTCAGCGTTCTCGGCTACACGGGAGCGGGCACCTCCCTCGGCACCAACATCAACGCCTACCAGTGGATCGGCGGGACCAACGGCACCAGCGGTGCGGGTGAGCCGATCCGCCGCGTGCAGGTGCTCGCCGGCAACAACGGCTCCCGCGTTTCTTGGACGGAGAGCGTCAAGAGCCGTCATGGCAAGCGCATGCTGCTGATGCAGGGCACCAACTCCTGCGTCAGTCTGAGCCCGACCGGGGGCGGGGCGTGGAGCACGGTGCTGCAGGCGGGCAAGGAGTACGAACTCAGCGTGTGGGCGGCCAACGCCTCGTCGGCTGCGGCTTCGGTGCTGTGGGATCTCGGCGCGAACGCGCACATCTTCCAGGTCATCACCGGCGCCACTCCGGGCGTGTATCAATACTACACCGTGCCGCAGGGCGAGCTGAGCGCCGCTCCGGCGGGAGTGGAGCAATGCTGCGGCTACGGCGGCGGAACCACTTCGTATCCGAACTTCGGCGGCGCTGACTACAACAACTGGTCCGAAGCGCCCGCGAACTCCGCGCAGCCCGTCTGGCGCCAGTTCACCTACCGCTTCCGCATCGCCAACGCGGCGACGCCTTCCCAGATCGACACGGCGAGCATCGTTCTCTCCGGCGGCAGCAGCACGAACCCCGTGGTGGTGGATCTCGTTTCCCTCTGCCAGGTGAACGCCTCCGCGACGCTGACCATCGGCAATTCGATCTGGAATGACTCGAACAAGAACGGCGTGCGCGACACCGGCGCCTACAGCGAGATCGGCGTGGGCGGCGTGACGGTGGACCTTTTCAGAAGCACCAACGACGTGCCCGGCGACGCCGACGACGTGCTGGTGGCCAGCACCACCTCCACACCTGCCGGTTCCTACAACTTCACCGGCCTCGCCGAAGGCAAGTACGTCGTTCGCGTCACGCCGCCGTCGAGCTTGCCTGCCACGGGCGGAAACGTCGTGACGCTGGACAACGGCATCAACAATGACAACAACGGCATACAGCCCGGCGGGCCGGGGACGTTCATCTACAGCCCCGTCATCAGCCTGAACATCGGTGCGGAATCCACCACGGACGGCGACACCAATCCGGACACCGAATTGACGGTGGATTTCGGGCTTTTCTCCGGCATCCAGCTCGGCAACCAGCTCTTTATCGACACCAATGACGACGGCGCATTCAGCGGGGCGGACGGTCGCGTCGGATCTGGCGTGACGGTCGAATTGCTCGCCGGAGCCGTGGATACCGTGATCGCCAGCACGGCGACGAACAGCTCCGGTGTTTACAGATTCACCGTCTTTGAGCCCGGCAGCTATCGGGTGCGCATTCCCGCACCGCCCGCCGGATTCCCGCTCGTCTCCAGCGTGGCCGATGGTGCGGACAATGGCGAAGATAACGACAGCAACGCCCTCCAGACCGGCGGTGTCGGAACGGCTGCCATCAGTCCCGTCATCAATCTGACAGCGGGCGGGGAGCCCGGAAGCACGGGCAACTCGAACGCGGAAAACACCATCGACTTCGGCTTCCGCAGCTGCCCGGCCATCACCATCAGTCCCGGCACCTTGGCGATCGCCACGCAGTATCTGGCTTACAATCCGCTCACGCTCAGCTCCAGCGGCGGCTCGGGTGGCTACAGCTATCAGGTCAGCAGCGGCACCCTGCCGTCCGGGATGACTCTGAGCAGCGGCGGAGTCATCAGCGGCACCCCGGGAGCGGCGGCGGTGCCTGGGCTTTACGCTTTCACCGTGCGTAGCACCGACAGCCAGGGCTGCACCGGTACGCGTGGCTACACGCTGACGCTCTTCAACGCCAACGTGGCGGTGAATCCGCCCACGCTCCCCTCCGTGGCGCAGTATGCGGCCTACAGTCAGGGCCTCGCGGCATCTGGCGGCACGGCGCCCTACACCTGGAGTCACGGCCCCTCCGCTCTCAGCGGTTCGTCCGTCTGGTGGCCGGGAGAGGACAGCGCGGCGGAAATTCTCAACGCCAACCACGGCGTCTTGAACAACGGTGCGGGCTTCGGTGCAGGCGTGGCGGGGCGTGCGTTCACCTTTGACGGCGTGAACGACTTTATGCAGGTGGCCGACCAGTCGGTCATGCGTCCGAACCAGATCACCGTGGAAGCCTGGGTGCGGCCCGGGACGGCTGCGCCTGCGGGAGACCGGATCATCGTCGCCAAGACTTCCAGCCATGCTACTCCGACCGATGGTTACGGCCTCTTCCAGCGTGGCGGCGCCGCGACGGTGCGCTTTTGGATCAACCGCCCGTCCTCGGTGGCGCTGACGTCGGATTTTGTCGATGCTCCGGTGACGGTGAATGCATGGAATCACGTGGTGGGCAGCTTCGACGGCGGCACGTTGCGGATTTATGTCAACGGGGTCCAGGTGGCGTCGAAAACCTTCGTCATCCCGGTCAATCATTCGTCCCAACCGCTCGTCGTCGGCGGCGGCGCAGACGGGGCGACCTGCTGGAACGGTGCGCTCGACGAACTGGTCATCTACAATCGCGCGATCAGCCTCGCCGAGGTGGCCGCGCGTTACAACCTCACCCAGAGCGGTAACAACGGCCTGCCTGCCGGACTCACGCTCGACTCAGCCACGGGCCTGATCAGCGGAGCGCCCACCGCTGTTCCGGGCAGCTATCCCTTCACCGCGCGTGCCAGTGATGCCTACGGCGGTGTCGGCTACCGGGCTTACACACTGGTCGTCACCTGTCCGGTGTTCGACATCACGCCGAAGACGCTCGCAGATGCCACGCAGTATGCGGCTTACACGCCGGTGACCTTGAGCGCGGCTGGCGGCACGGCTCCCTACACCTGGGACATCACCGCCGGGGCTCTGCCTGTGGGCATGGTGCTCTCCGATGCGGGCGTGCTGAGCGGCACGGCGGGCTCCGGCCCCGGCATCTACTCCTTCACCGTGCGCGCCCGTGACTTGAACAATTGCGTGAGCACCCAGGCGCTCAGCCTGCGCGTGAGTTGCCCGGCCATCACGCTGACTCCGGCAACTCTGGCCGACGCCCGTCAGTTCGTGCCCTACAGCGCCGTCTTGATGGATGGAGCGGGCGGCAGCGCGCCCTACACCTTCAGCGTCGAAAGCGGTACGCTGCCCTCCGGCATGAGTTTGAGCAATGCCGGTCTTTTGAGCGGCACGCCGACCGCCCTTCCCGGGGATTACACCTTCACCGTGCGCGGCACGGACAGCGTGGGCTGCGTCGGCACGCGTGTGCACACGCTGCGCGTGACCTGCCCGGTCATCACCGTCACGCCGACCACGCTGCCGAACGCGCGTCAGTATCAGGCTTACAGTCACACCATGAGCGCCAGCGGCGGAAATCCCGCCTACACCTGGACGCTCGACAGCGGCAGCCTGCCAGCGGGGCTTAGCATCGCCAGCAATGGCGTCGTCTCCGGCATTCCGACGGCGGCGCCCGGCATTTACAGCTTCCGTGTGAAGGCGACGGACAGCTCCGGCTGCGTCGGCACGCGTGACTGCACGATCACCTTTGACTGTCCGGTGATCGCCATCACACCCACCGCGCTGCCACAGGCCACCAGCACCGTGCCCTACAGTCAGCAACTCAGCGCCGGTGGCGGCACGGCGCCCTACACCTGGTCGCTCGCCAGCGGTGCGCTGCCGGGCGGCATCACGCTTTCCTCCGCCGGTCTGGTCAGCGGAACGACGACGGCGGTGGGATCGTTCAACTTCACCGTGCAGGTGAGCGACTTGAACGGATGCGTCAGACAGCAGTCGCTTTCCCTCGGCGCGGATTGCGCGGCCATCACCATCACCCCGTCCACGCTGCCGGTGGCCGTCGTGGGCCAGGCCTTCTCCACTCAGTTGAGCGCCAGCGGCGGTGTGGGCGCGACGACGTGGACCCGCACCGGCGGCGCCTTCCCGACCGGCATGAGCATCTCCCCCTCCGGTCTGATCAGCGGCACGCCGACCAGCGCCACCGGCAACTACAGCGTCACGATTCAGGCCATGGACGGGAACAACTGCCCGGGCACGATCAATTACGTCATCTCGCTCCAATGCCCCACGATCGCCATCACGCCAGCGGCGCTGACAAATGCGACGGTGGGCGTGAACTACACCGCGACTCTCGCCGCCAGCGGCGGCACCGGACCCTACACCTGGAGCATTCCGACCGGTTCGGCTCCGGCTGGTCTCGCCCTGAATGCAGCGGGCCAGCTCAGCGGCATCCCGACGCTGGCCGGCAGCTTCACCTTCACCGCCCAGGCGCGTGATGTCTATGGCTGTGTCAGCAGCAGGAGCATCAGCCTCACCGTTGACTGCCCGGTGCTGGCGCTGAATCCGGCGAGTCTCGCTTCCGGCTATCGCGGTGTGCCTTACAGCGCCACGCTCAGCAGCGTCGGCGGTGTCGGTCCTTACACCTACTCGGTCATCGCCGGCAGTCTGCCGCCAGGGGTCACGCTGGGCACGGGCGGCGCATTCACGGGCACGCCGACGGCCACGGGCAGCTACAGCTTCACCGTTCGCGGGGAGGACTCGGCGACCTGCTCCGGCACTCGCGACTACGTGATCGAAATCACCGGTTTGTCCCTGGGGAACTTGGTGTGGGATGATCTGAATCAAAGCGGCACGCGTGATGCGGGTGAGCCGGGGCTTGGCGGTGTCTCGCTCCAGCTCTTCAGCACGACGGATACGACCATCGGCAACGGTGATGACGTCCCGCTGGCGACGACGGTTTCCCTCGGCTCCGGCGCCTACTCGTTCACCGGGCTGGCACCGGGCCGCTACTACGTGCGCATCGCCTCCCCGCTGACTTCGCACCCGATGTCCTCCGGCGCCCAGGTGGCTGCGGACAATGGCGTCGATGATGACAACAACGGCATCCAGACCGGAGGGAAGGGGACCGCGGTGGTCAGTCCGGTCGTCACGCTGGCCGTCGGTCGCGAGCCGGGAGACGTGGCAGGCGGCGCCGATGCCGATAACAGCCTCGACTTCGCCTTCCGCGCCGTGCCGGCCTCGCTGGCGAACCTGCTGGAGTACGACATGAACGCCACCAGCGGCGGCCTGCCCGCACCGCCGAGCTTCCGCCATGCCTGCATCGTCAGCGCCGCCAAGATTCAGATCGAAGACGACCTCAACGGACTGACCGATATCAGCGAGCCGGCCTCCAACGGTCCGATCCGCAGCGGCTCCCGCTCCCGCCGCATGCGCGACTGGGATGCGGCCTACGACACCGCCTACGACGCCACCCGCACCAGCATGACGCAGAACCGCGACAGTCTGTGGGTGCGTTTTGACATGGATCCGACCACCACGGGCAACATCGGGAACATTCTCTTCGACGTCTTCCGCGTGGGCAGCACCTCGCCGGTGCAGGGGAAGGTCTTCCTGACATGGCAGACCGGCGGCAGCTACCGCACGGCAACGACGGCGGCGTTCACGCTGCCTTCCACCGCGTCGTGGTACTCGATGAATCTGCCTTGGAGCAGCTTCATCGGCGGTGCCACGGCGCTTCCGACCGGATCGGAGCTGGCCGGCAAGCCCTTCCTGCTCGAAATCTACCTCTGGGGCGGCGACGGTGCGGGCTACATCGACATCGACAACATCCTCCTGCAGGGCAATGCCACCTGCAACCCGCCCACGCTTTCCATCGGTGACTTCGTCTGGGCGGACACCAATGCCAACGGGGTGAAGAATCCGCGTGAACCCGGCCTTCCCGGCCTCGCGGTCGAACTGCTGCGTCCGGGCGCTGACAATCTGCCGAACACGCCCGACGACCAGCCGGTCGCGACAACCATGACGGACGCGAACGGCTACTACCTGTTCACCGGACTCACGGACGGTAAATACTTCGTCCGCCTGCCGACTCCGGACCCGCAATGGCCTCTGGCCTCTCCGGCCGATCCGAACGACAATGGCGAAGACAACGACAGCAACGGCCTGCAGCCCGGCGGCACGGGGACGGCCGTCAGCAGCCCGGTCATCGACCTCGCACTCTTCACCGAACCCGGAGCCAGGGCGAGCGGTGGCGGCACTCAGGAAATGACCATCGACTTCGGCTTCAGCGCCTCGCTTTCCATCGGAGATCTGGTGTGGTCGGACAATAACAACAACGGCCTTGTCGATCTCGGTGAATCCGGCGTCGAGGGTGCCCAGGTGGCGCTTTTCAGCTCCGTGAACACGACGGTCAACGACTCCGATGACGCGCAGGTCGGGACGACGCTCATCACCGGGCCGGACGGTGCCTACAGCTTCAGCGGCCTGAGCGCTGGCCGCTACTATGTGCGCGTCACGCCGCCGGTTTCACATCCACGCCGCAGCACCACCAGCAGCACGGACAACGGCATCGACAACGACAACAATGGACGCACCCAGGCCTCCGCCGGGGCACCGATCTACTCCTCGATCATCACCTTGGGAGCCCTCACCGAGCCTGGGAATCTCGTGGCGCCCTTTGGCGGCAACGCAGACAACACCATCGACTTCGGCCTGCGCCCGACCTTCTGCAGCATCGGCAACCTCGTTTACAAGGACGGCAACAACAACGGCATCTACGACTCCGGTGAAGGCGTGGGCGGCGTCCGCGTCGAGCTGCTCAACAGCTCCGGCGTCTTCGTGGCTAGCACGACCACCAGTACGGGCAGCAGCACGCGCGGGCGCTACATCTTTAACAACGTGGTGCCCGGCTCCTACACGGTGCGCATTCCGGCCTCGGAGTTTGCCGTGGGCAAGCCGCTGGTGAACACCGTCTCCATCTCCCCGGCGTCCCCGGGTGATGTGGACATCGATGACAACATCGTCGGGAATGACG
This sequence comes from Akkermansia muciniphila, assembly GCA_945863205.1. Taxonomy (GTDB): domain Bacteria; phylum Verrucomicrobiota; class Verrucomicrobiia; order Verrucomicrobiales; family Verrucomicrobiaceae; genus Prosthecobacter. Next base: position 9,588 of record CAMAZK010000038.1, read on the forward strand.
ACGGCATCGACAACGCCCAGCCTGGAGTCAACGGCATCGCCTCCGGGCTGATCCTACTGGAGGACGAAAACGAGCCCACCAACAGCACGGGTGAAAGCGGCGCGTTCAACACCCTCGACGACTCGGCAGACTCGAACGGAAACATGACGGTGGACTTCGGCTTCAGGTCCTCCGGCCCGACGGCTTCCGGCTGCTACCACTTCCTGCTGACCGACACCAATCGCGACGGCGTGCTGCTACAGACAGGGGAGATCATGCCTGGGCAGGCCTTTGACTTCAACTACACGCCCACCGTTGCCCACCTGGACCGGGCGGACCTGGTTTTCGATGCCTCGGTCAGCCGTCTGGTCCTGGACCTCACGGTCAATCAGATCGCCGCGAACAAGGTCGATGCGCTGTGGTTCCTCGTCAGCACGGGGACGAATCCGGCCACGGCCGATCACGCGGTGGTGTACTTTGACGGCCTTGACCGTGCCAATCCGAACGTCGTCGTCTATCGCTACGATCCGGCGCTCGGGGCCGACAGCTGGCAGACGGCGGCGAATGTGATGGTCAGCACCGCAGCGGGCAGCACCACGGCGGGTGATGTGCTGCTGAAGCGGGTGACGGAGGCCGGTTCCTCGGTGCGTTTCGAACTCGTGCTGGACGTCAGCCGCATCAATAACGCCGCCAACTGGGCCGCGATGGGCGTGGACGATGCCACATGGGAAGGCGCACAAACGGGCGGCAATGCGGGCATTTCGCTGCACATGGTGGACCTCGCCTCCGCGCCGACTTTTGACGCTGGCGGAAATCTGACGGCGTTCAATGCCGCTGCTGAAGGCGTGTTCGAAACGGATGCCGCTGGCGTCTTCACGCTGGCGACCGAGCCCTGCTCGATCTCCCCGTGGGTGAGCGTGGGGAATTTCGTGTGGAACGACGCCAACAGCAACGGCCTGCGCGACTTCGGCGAGATCGGCATCAGCGGCGCCACGGTGCAGCTCTTCAGTCCGGGCGCGGACGACGCGGTGGGCGGCAGTGGCGCGAATGCGGACACGCAGGTCGGCGCGAGCATCGTGACGAACAGCGCGGGCGCTTACCAGTTCACCAACCTCGTGCCCGGCAAGTATTTCGTGCGCGTCACGCCGCCAGTAAGCGTGCCCGGCACGGGCGGCGTCCCGGTGGCGCTGGACAATGACGTGGACAACGACAACAACGGCTCGCAGCCCGGCGGACCCGGCACGCCTCTGTTCAGTCCGGTGGTGGACTTGCAGGTCGGCGATGAGCCAGGAGCGCTGGCCGACGGTGACGGCACCAGCAGCAACAACACGATCGACTTCGGGTTGTTCGCTGGAATCATCGTTGGCGACCTTGTATGGCGGGATTCGAACAACGACGGGATCAGGGACGGTTCTGAATCCGGCATGGGCGGCGTGCTACTCGAGCTGTTGCATCCCGGAGCGGACGGCGTGATCGGTGGAACTGGCGCGAATGCAGACGTGGTTGTGGCAACGACTTCGAGCCTCAGCAACGGCAGTTACAGCTTCCGCACTTACACACCCGGCAGCTACTATGTGCGACTCACGCCTCCGGCCAGCTTCCCGCTGGCCAGTAGTGCGGTGGTCACGGCGGACAACGGCGTTGACGGCGACAACAACGGCTCGCAGCCGGAAGGTGCCGGTTCGGCCATCATGAGCATGGTCTTCCAGCTCGTGGCGGGTGGTGAACCCGGCAGCACGGGCAACACGAACACCGAGAACACGATCGACTTCGGGCTGGTCTCCTGCCCGGTCATTTCCATCACGCCGACGAGTCTGACGGCTGTGATGAAGGGCACCGGCTACAGCGCCACCTTCAGCGCGGCGGGCGGGAACTCGCCCTACACCTGGAGCATCGCCAGTGGCAGCCTGCCTGCCGGACTCACGCTTTCCAGCAGCGGCGTGCTGAGCGGCACGGTTTCGGACAATCCGGGAACCTACGCCTTCACCGTGCGCGTCCGGGATGCATCGCGCTGCGCCGCCACGCAGGCGCTTTCCCTGAATGTCGTCTGCCCCGTGCTGAGCATGTCGCCGAACACGCTGACGTCCGTGCCGCAGAACAGCAGCATGAGCCAGCAGTTCACGACCACAGGCGGCACCGGGCCCTACACCTATGCCCGCCAGTCCGGCACGCTCCCGGTCGGCGTCTCGATCTCCAGCAGCGGGCTGCTTTCCGGAACCGTTACCGGAACGCCCGGTGTTTACAGCTTCGTGATCCGCGCCACCGGCGCAGACGGTTGTGTGGTGGACAATCCCATCAGTTGGACCATTTCCTGCCCGTCTCTGACGCTGACGCCGGGCGTGCTGCCAGCAGCCACGCAGTATGCCACCTACGCTCCGCAGACGCTGGCGGCCACGAACGGCTCCGCACCCTACCAGTGGAGCGTCAGTGGCACCCTGCCATCCGGCATGAATTTCAGCAGCAGCGGAGTGCTTAGCGGCACACCCACCAGCGCTCCTGGCACCTACAACGTGACGATTTCAGCCGTGGATGCGAGCGGCTGCGCTGGATCGCGGGTTTACGGCATCGTGGTGAACTGCCCGGCCATCGGCATCACTGTGCCGACCTTGGCCGATGGAACAAAAGGCGTGGAATACACGCAGGTTCAGTTGAGCGCCGGCGGCGGCACCGCTCCCTACACATGGAGCTTGGCGGGAGGGACGCTCCCTGCGGGACTTTCCTTCAGCAACAATGGCATCATCTCCGGCACACCCTCCGGCACGCCGACGACTTACAACTTCACCGTGCGTGCCACGGACGGCGTGAACTGCTCCGCCACTCTGCCGCTGCAGATCGTCATCGCCTGCCCGACGCTTTCCATCGGTCCGGTGCCTCTGCCCACGGCGGTGCAGTATGCGGCCTACAATCAGACGCTGGCCGTGGGCGGCGGCACGGCTCCCTACACCTGGAGTCTGGCCTCCGGTGTGCTGCCGACCGGTTTGACCCTTTCCACCGGCGGAGTGCTCAGCGGCACGCCGACCAGCCTCGGCAGCACCACCTTCGACGTGCGCGCCACGGACGCGTACGGCTGCGCGGCGGTGCAGCGCTACACCTTCACGGTTGACTATCCGCCGATCACCATCCTGCCGCCGACCCTGCAGGATGCCACGCGCCTCGTGCCCTACTTCCAGCAAATCACCGCCACGGGCGGCACGGCGCCCTACACCTTCAGCAGGCTGACAGGGAATCTGCCCGCCGGCATCACGATCTCCTCCAGCGGCGTCATCTCGGGCAGCACGACGGCGGCTCCCGGCGTTTATTCCTTCACCGTCCAGGCGCTGGATGCCAACGGCGCCCCGGGCACTCAGCCTTATAGCATCACGGTTCTCTGCCCCGACTTCGTGATCTCGCCTTCGTCGCTGACGAACGGGGTCGTCGGCAGTGCCTACTCCGCTCCCTTGGGTGCCGTGGGCGGCAGCGCTCCGTATGTCTGGAGCGTCGTCGGAGGCACGTTGCCAGACGGCTTGTCCCTCACCTCAAACGGTATCATCTCCGGCACGCCGACGCGGGCGATGACGTCCTCTTTCACGGTGGAGGCCCGTGACGCCTTCAACTGCGTCTCCACCCGCCTCTACACGCTCTCGGTTAACTGCCCCGCCATCGGTATCACCCCGGCAATGCTGCCGAACGCCTACTACGGCTCCGCTTACACCCAGGCCCTGACCGCCGCACATGGCACCGGTCCCTACACGTGGAGCGTGATCGCGGGCACCCCGCCGGCCGGGCTCACGCTTTCCGCAGGCGGGGTGATCTCCGGCACGCCTCTCGTCTATGGCACGGCCAGCTTCACGGTCCGCGTGACGGATGCCTACAACTGCTCCGCCACCCAGTCCTACTCGCTGCTCGTGAAGGGGCTTAGCCTCGGCGACCTCGTCTATGAGGACACGAACTTCAACGGCCTCCACGACGTGGGCGAGCCCGGCGTCAAGGACATCACCGTCGAACTTTGGGATCCCGGTGCCGATCTGGCCATCGGCGGCACCGGACCGAACAGCGACCTCATGCTGCGCTCCACCACTTCCGGCGCCATCGGCCAGTATCACTTCGACAATCTGCAGCCCGGCTCCTACTTCCTGCGCCTGCTCATGCCTTCTCCGCTGCACATCCCGGGCGGCAATCCGGTGAATGCTGACAACGGCATCGACAATGACAACAATTCCGCCAGCCAGCCGGGCGGTGCCGGCACGCCGATCTTCTCCCCCGTCATCGCGCTGAACAAAGGCGACGAACCGGTGGCCGAGGATGGTGACAACGACACGGACTACACGGTCGATTTCGGCCTCTTCCGCGGCATGAGCGTGGGCAATCTGGTCTGGCAGGACGACAACGACAACGGTCTGCGCGATGCCGGTGAGCCGGGTATCGACGGCGTGGGCATCGAACTCTGGGCCACGGGCGCGGACGGTCGCATCGGCGGCACGGACGACTCCATGCTGCAGAGCACCGCGACTGCCGCTGGCGGCGCCTATCTCTTCAATGGACTGCCGCCCGTGCCGGTTTATGTCCGCATTCCGACACCGCCCTCCGCGCAGCCGCTTTCCAGCAGCATCACGGCCTTCAATGACAACGGCATCGACAACGATGACAACGGCCACCAGGTGAACGGCGGCGCCGTTTACAGCCCGGTCATCACCCTGACCGCTGCGGATGAGCCGGGGACCGGTGGCGGCGGCTATGACGAACTCACGGTCGATTTCGGCTTCCTCAATGTCACGCCCAGTATCTACGTCTCCGCCACCCAGGCGGACAGCATCCAGACCTTCGACGCCTCCAGCGGCCTCTACACCGGATCGCTCGTCGAGGGCTTCGGCGACAGCCTCAGCCAAGGCAATGCAGACTTCGGTGATGTGCCTTATGCCATCGAACTCGGCCAGGACGGCAACTGGTACGTCGCACATTTCGGCGACAGCAACATCCGCCGCATCAGCCCGACCGGCGTGGACCTCGGTCCCGTGCTGGACAACTCCAGCGCCAGCGTCAGCCTCATCTCCCGCTTCAGCATCGGTCCTGACGGGAACTTCTACGTCGCGGATGTCAATGGCGGCCGCGTCGTCCGCTTCACCGGTCCGTCCGGGGCGACGCCGGGTGCGCCGATCGGCGTGGCCCCCTTCACCTTCATCACTCAGAGCGGGATCGAGGACATGAACTTCGGTCCAGACGGAAACTTGTACCTCGTCGTGCAAACCGGCGCCCTGCGTGAAGTTCGGCGCTACAGCGCGACGACCGGTGAATTTCTCAACACCATCGTCACGGACGCCCAGATCGTCGCCATGGTGCCGGGCGGGCAGCCCATCGCGCTGGTGTCCGGCATCGACATCCATGACAAGACCCTCTACGGCGTGAACCGCACCGATGGCGAGGTCTTCAGCGTCGATCTCACCACGCCTGCCGCTCCTGGCCTGCCTCAGTTGATGGCCACCATCGCCAGCGCCGGCGCGGGCCTAGTGGACACGCGTGATGTCGAATTCAATCCCGCCAACGGCCAGCTCTACATCTCCGGCTACAACTGGGGCAAGCCGGTCAACGCCGGCACCTACATCAGCGGTGCACTCTTGCGCGTGGATGTTTCCGCGGCTCCGAACGGCACGGTCAGGATCTTCGAAGTCCCGATCCCGCGTCCTCCTGGGCCGAACAACGAAATCTGGGCCGGACCGCGTGATCTCGCCATCGGTCGTCCGTTTGCACCGCTGCCGGACTCCGTCTCCATCGGCTCCCTCATCTGGAATGACCTCGACGCAGACGGCGTTCAGGATGCCAGCGAGCAGGGCATCGCCAGCGTGAAAGTGGAACTGTGGCGTGATGCCAACGGGGTCTCTGGTGATGGTGCCGAGATGCTCGTCGGCTGGACTTACACGGACTCCCTCGGCCACTACTACTTCTCCGGCCAGCAGCCGGGCGTCTATCAGGTGCGGATTCCCGAGTCCAACTTCGTGGACGGCCTCCCTCTCGCTGGCAGCGGCTACTCCAGCCCGATCACCTCCATCGTCGATAATCAGAACGACCTGGACGACAGCGGTCGCCAGCCGGACGGCCCCAAGACCGTCGTTTACAGTCCGCTCATCACGCTGACGCCCGGCACGGAGCCGCTCGGAAATGCCGTCACCGGCGACGAGCGCTCCAGCGGCGGTGAACTCGACAACTACACCGTGGATGCCAATGGAGACATGACGGTGGACTTCGGCTTCGTCGAGCCCGGCATCATGGGCATCGGCAACCTTGTCTTCGTCGATGAAAACGGCAACAACCGCTTCGATGTCGGTGAAGGGCGTGACGAGGCGACCGTCGAGCTTTACCGCTGGGGCGACACCCCGGGTGTGACGCAACCGGTGGCCACGACCGTGACGGCGGGCGGCGGGCTCTTCCTGTTCAGCAACCTCTGGCAGGGCCAGTACTTCATTCATCTCCCCGCCATCCAGTTCGAGGCCGCAGGCAATCTGCGCGGCTTGTTCAGTCTGCCGGGCTTTTCGAGCGGGGATGATGACACGGGTGAGGATTCCCTCGATACGGATGAACCCTGGGTTACCGGCGTCAGCAGCGGACTGATCAATCTCGTCCGTGAGGAAGCGCCGACGGACGATGGCATCGAAACCGGTCACGACTCCGCCACCGACCTCGATGACTTCAACATCAACCTCACCGTGGACATCGGTCTCTTCCGCCCGGTCGCGCTTGGGAATCTCATCTTCGCGGATGAAAACTCCTCCGGCTCTTATGATGCGGGTGAGGGGCTGCCTGGCGTGCGCGTCGAGCTCTACACCGACACCCTTTTCCCTGGAGTGGACATTCCCGTGGCCTTCACCACGAGCGACGCCGCCGGCCGCTATGGGTTCAATTTCCTCCGCCCCGGCAACTACATCGTTCACATCCCCGCGTCCGCGTTCGAGGCCGGCGGCCCGCTCTACCAGCGCATCAGCATTTTCGAAGGCCTCGTCGGTGATGACGACGTGGGCGAGGATGGCGTCAACAATGGCGATCCTCGCGTCAACGGCGTGTCCTCGCTCGTGCTCAGCCTCTTCCCCGGCAACGCCCCGACCGACGACAGCGGTGAAACCGGCTTTGAAAACACCACCGACAATCAGATCGACGCCGCCGTGGACTTGACGATCGACTTCGGCTTCCAGACGCCGGTCGGCGTGGGCAACCTTGTCTATATCGACAACAACGGCAACGGCTTCGCCGATCCGGGCGAGGGCGTGGACGGTGTCACCGTGGAGCTCTACCGCGGCAACCAGACACCTGGCTTCGGCCTGCCGATCTTCACCCGCACGACCGTCAACGGCGGCCGATACTTCTTTGATGCGCTGCCAGCGGGCGAGTATCGCCTGCACATTCCGCCCTCGGAGTTCGAACTGGGCCGCCCGCTCTACGGTTTGCAGTCGGCTCCCGGCGCTGAAAGCATCAGTTCCACGCTCGATGACAATCTTCCCGACAATGAAAATGGCATCGACGAAGTCACGCCCTTTCTCAATGGCATCAGCACCGAGGTCTTCACGCTCGCCGTAAATGGAGAGCCGCAGGACGAGGCCGGCGTCGGCTCTGACGCCGATGACTTCGACGACAACAATTTCAACCTAACCGTGGACTTCGGCTTCACCCCGGCCAATCCGAACAGCGTCGGCATCGGCAACCTCGTGTTCGTCGATCTCAATGGCAACGGCCTCTACGACGATGGCGAAGGGATCGACGGCGTTAAGGTGCAGCTCTTCGCCGCAGACGCCGATCCGCTCACGAGCGCCCCGGCGGCTTCGACGACCACCTCCCTCGGCGGGCGTTACCTCTTTAGCGGCCTTGATCAGGGCGAGTTCATCGTCTTCATCCCGCCGTCCGAGTTCGGCGCGGGCAAGCCGCTCTCCGGCTGGAACTCGCTGCCGGGTGCCGGTGGTGACAACGGCATCGACGACAATCTCGACGAAAACGGCATCGACTCCGCCGATCCCGCGACGACCGGCATCGCCTCGGGCTCCGTCATGCTGGTTCCTGACGAGGAACCGGTCAATGCGCTCGGGGAGTTCGGCGTGGACGCATTCCTCGACGACGTGAACGACGACAACACCGACCTCACCGTGGACTTCGGCTTCTTCCGCTCCGTCGCCGTCGGAAATCTCGTCTTCATCGACGCGAACTACAATGGTCGTGCGGATGCCGGAGAAGGCGTGAGCGGTGTCACCGTCGAACTTTTCACCGAGGGCGCCGATCCGCTGTTTGACGCGCCGCTGGCCTCCGTCGTCACCGAGACGGACGGCAGCTATCTCTTGGCCGACCTCTCACCGGGCTCCTACTTCGTCCGCGTGCCGTCGTGGGAGTTCGACTTCGGCATGCCGCTCTACAACATGGCCAGCGCCTTCGGCGTGCAGACCGGTGACGACCACCTCGGGGAGGATGGCCTGGATGACGGCAATCCGCAGGCCAACGGCATCCGCACGGGCGTCTTCACGCTGAATCCGGCATCCGCGCCCGTCGGCAGCCAGGAAGGCGGCCACCTGGGCTCCAGCGACGACCTCAATGACGCATCGACGAATCTCACCATTGACCTCGGCTTCGTCCCTCAGGTGACGGTGGGGAATCTCGTCTTCGACGACTTGAACAACGATGGCATCTTCGATCCGAACGTCGAGTACGGCATCGACGATGTCGTCGTCGAACTCTGGTCGAACCAGTCCGGCGCCACGATGGCCACGGCCACCACGACGACCTTCGGCGGCGGACTGTATGCCTTCAATGTGGCTCCAGGGAACTATCAGATCCGCATCCCGGCTTCGAACTTCGCCGTGGGCGGTCTGCTTTCCAATCGCGTCTCTTCGCAGCCCGCCGGAATGCCCGTCCCAACGGACACCGCCGGTGATGATGACGCCGGTCAGGATGGCTACTCCACCGGCCCGGTGATGACTTCCGGGGCGCTGACGCCGTTCTTCACGATGCTGCCCGGCTATGCGCCGACGGAGACCACGGATGAAACGGGCTATCTCTCCGAGTCGGACGACTTCAACGACAACAATGCGGATCTCACGGTGGACCTCGGCTTCTCACCGAAACCGCTGAGCGTGGGCAACCTCGTCTTCCGTGATGTGAACGGCAATGGCCGCTATGACAGCGGCGACCTCGGAGTCCCCGGTATCAAGGTGCGCCTGCACCAGCCGGGTGATGATCCCTCCAGCCCCGGAGTCGTGCCTGTCGCGGAGACCGTGACGGGAATCGACGGCACCTTCATCCTCAACGCCTACGCGGCAGGGGATTACTTCATGCACATCCCGGCCTCGGAATTCACCGGCCTCTCTCTGCTGGTCGGCACCCACTCGGTCGCCGGTCACGGCAGCGATGACGGCACGGACGATGACGCGGACGAAAACGGGCTGGATGCGGCTGATCCGGCGGTCAGCGGTGTCAGCTCCATCGTCTTCAATCTCGACTATGACACCGAGCCCTCGAGCGAGGCCGGGTATCTGAACAGCATGGATGACGGAAACGAAGCCGATGCCGACATGTCGATCGACTTTGGCTTCTCCGGCGGAACGCTGCCGAACCTGATGAGCATCGGCAATCTGGTGTATGACGACGCCAACAACAACGGCGTCGCCGATGCCGGTGAAGGCGTGCCCGGAGTGTGGATGCTGCTCTATGCCGGCAGTGGCGAGGCCGGCTCGACCAGCTCCATCCGCAGCACCTACACGGATTCTCAGGGACGCTACACCTTCGACAATCTCGTGCCCGGCACCTACACCGTCCATGTCGCGGCGGACAACTTTAAGGAAGAGATCAGCATCGCCGGTGGTCCGCCCGGACCGGGGCCGTTGTTCAACCGGATGTCGCTGCGCGGCCACCAGACGACCACAGGGGATGACAACCAAGGTGAAGACGGAATCGATGTGCAGAATCCGGAGCAGGTGGGCATCACCGCACCTGCCGTCACCCTCGTCGATGGCGCGGCGCCCGTTGCCGGTGCTGAAGGCGGCCTCTTCAGCACGGAGGACGACTCCAATGACGCCCGTGTCGATCTGACCATCGACTTCGGCTTTGCCCGCCGCGTCGGCGTCGGCAATCTCGTGTTCCGCGACACGAATGCCGATGGCAAATTCCAGCAGGGCGTGGATGCTGGCATCGCAGGGGTCAAGGTCGAACTCGTCTTTGTGAATGGCTCGAATGGCACGGAGTCTGTCATGGGCTCCACTGTCACCGAAGCGAACGGAAGTTACCTGCTCTACGGACCGCCTGCGCTCTCACCGAATGCCTACAAGGTGCGCATTCCTGCCTCCGAGTTCACGGCAACGGGCGCTCTTAATTTCCTGGAGCCGAGCCTGCTCCTGGCTGCCGGTCACGACGATGACAAGAATCAAAATGCGCAGCCCGCTGCAGATCCTGCGGTCACGGGTGTGTCCACCAGCGCCCACTCCACCGTTCCGGGCGCCATGCCGACCGATGCGGACGGACGCGAGACCGGCTTCCTGAAAGACAGCGACAATGCCGACGACGCCCACATCGACCTGACCTTCGACTTCGGCCTGAAACCAAAGGCGATGATGGTCGGCAACCTCGTCTTCCGGGATATTAACGGGAACGGCACCTTCGAATCCGGCATCGACACGCCGATGTCCGGAGTCACGGTGCAGCTCTTCCAGCAAGCGCAGCCGATCACGGCCACGCCGGTCTCGGAAGCCGTCACCGCCGGCAACGGCACCTACATGCTCTACGCGACCTCTCCCGCCGCCTACTACGTGCACATTCCTGCCGCCATGTTTGAGGTCGGGGCGCCGCTGAACGGGCTGATCTCCGTCACCGGTCTTGGCAATACCCCACTCGCAAACACCGCCAATACGGCAAAGGACGACCGCTTTGATGAAAATGGCGCCGATTCGTCCGGGCCTTCGGTCTCGGGCGTTTCCTCCGGACTGATCAACCTCGCCTACGGCAGCCTGCCGCTGAACAGCAGCGTTACCGCTTCTGGTGGTGAGAACGGCTTCGAAGCGATCATGGACGACGTCGCCGACTCCTCGGGCATCATGACGATCGACTTCGGCTTCAAGGTTTTTGTCACCTCTCCGATCTCCTCCCGAACTCGGCGTGATCTGGGTGCCGCCGCCGCTGATCCGGCCCAGACGACTTCAGGCAGCTTCAGCGAGTGGCAGGCGGCCAGCGGACTGGCCACTCTCAATGAACCCGATGCTGATCCGGATGCAGACGGGCTCTCCAACCTGCTCGAATACGCCCTCGGTACGCCACCGCTCAGCGGACTGCAGACTTCACGTTTCCGGCTTGAATCCAACGTCACCACCGGCCGCATCGACGCCCTGCTCACGCGCCCGGCCGGTGATCAGCGCGACTTGCGCTACGCGCTGGAGTTCAGCACCGACCTGTCAGCATGGACGGCCCTCTCCATGACGCCTGCCACCTCGTTCGGCCCCGACGGCACGGTGACGCTGCGCTACGCCGATCTCGAAGCTGCAACAGCGAAGACGCAGGGATTCATCCGCATCAAGGTCATGCTCGATGCCGCCCTCGACGGCACGGCGGAGGCGGTCGCCTTCACTGCTGCGCAGGGTTTCGCACGCCGCACGTTCAACGTCGGACGGCAGACCTTCGCGATGCCGCTGCAGACGGCCCCGGTCTTCCTCGGTCGGGTTTCGAGCGTGGACGGCGCCCGCATCACCCTGCCGGTCGCTGTTTCGCTCGCTGACAAGCCGCATTACCTCGAAGTGCTGGACGGGCCGCTCGCGGGCCGCGTCTTTGACATTGATGCCGGACTGAGGCTGTCCGCGACCGCCGCCATCGCGGGTGCCCGCGTCGCCGTCCGCCCGCATCACACGCTCAGCTCGCTGCTGCCTGCTGCCGCTTTCGAAATGGGAGACGGTGAGGACAGTTCGGATCGCGCCCTCTTCTTCGATTCCGCTACGAGCAGCTTCCAGACCCGCCTGCTGGCTTCGGATGCCACGGGGGATCGTGTCGTGGCCCCGGATGAAGGTCTCTTTGTCCAGTTGCGCAGCAAGCCCGTCACTCTCGCCTTCGTGGGTGAGGCCCGCGCCCAGGCCCTGGCGCTGCCACCGGTTGGCGGCACCCGCCTGCTCGGCAGCGGTATGGCTCTGCCACGCGCACCCGGAGCTCTTGTCTTGCCGACCGGTGCACGCCTGCGTCTGTGGAGCGGTGATGCCGATCCTGCTGTCGCCGCCTATCAGAACCTCCTGCTCGACGACGCATCGCGCTGGATCGACGAGGCCGACGGAGCGGATCTCACCACCCAGCCGCTGCTCGACGCCTTCCGCGCCTTCTTCCTCGTCAGACCGTGACGTTTCTTGACGCGACGTGTCTGCGAGTGCAGGGCTGCCCGCTCATGAGCGGTCAAACACATCCCTGCATGCTTCTGTTCCGCGCTGCGGCGCTTGCTTGCATGGCGTTGTCCGCTTGCACCATCGACATGGGCTATACCGGGCAGACCGCCATGCGTTACGGGCAGGATTTTTTCACGGAGAAAGTGCCCGCCGCCGCCCGCAATGTGAATGCCGGCGTCCTGCGGCTGCTGAGGGGCGGAGACGGCTCGTTCTGGGAGGCGGACAGCATTCGCGGCAAGCCCAGCCTGCTGATCAATCTCGGGGAGCAGCGCGTGTATCTCTTCAAAGGCGGGCAGCTCGCCGGGGCTTCGCCGATTTCGTCCGGCTCGGAGGGGTACGACACCCGCCCGGGCCGCTACCGTATCATTGAAAAAGACATCGATCACAAATCCTCCATCTACGGCGACTACGAAGACGCCTACGGCAATGTCGTGATGCAGGACATCGACAATCGAAAGGACCGCCGCCCTCCCGGCACGCGATTCGAAGGGGCGAAGATGTATTACTTCATGCGCATCTACAACGGCGTCGGCATGCATCAGGGCTACCTGCCCGGGTACGCAGCCTCCCACGGCTGCATCCGCCTGCCAAAGCACATGGCGCCGAAATTCTATGAAGCGTGTCCGATGGGGACTCCGGTCGAAATCGTCCGCTGAGTCATCCGCCTCTTAATCCCGACAGGGAAGCTGCGCACCGGCGGCCGCAATCGCCGCAATGAACCCACCCCCGCCTGCGTTTCCTCGCCAGTGATTTTCCGCCTGCACCTGATCCTTGGTTTCATCGTCATGACCGCCCACGCGGCCGAGTGCTGCACCATTCCGGTGTTCCGCTATGCGCTGGACCGCTGGGAGGCGGACAAATTTCGCCTGCTGCTGCCGGTTTCAGCATCCGGGGATGCGGCACTGCAGGATGCCCTCAGGCCGCTGCGTGCCAACGGAAAAGCGAATCTCGAGATGGTCACCTCGCGTGAAGACGGACAGAAGGAGAGCGTCCTGATGAGCTCAAAAGAGGGCGGTCCGCCGGTTTGGAAGGGAGACATGGACGTGAAGACCCTGGCTGAACTGCTGGACTCGCCAGCCCGCAGCGAAATCCTGAAGAAGATCCTCGCCGGAGATTCGATGATCTGGGTGATCGTGGACAGCGGATCGCCTCAGGATGCGGGTGAGGCGGAACGGATCGAAAAGCGCCTCAAATTCTTGGAGCAGGTCGCCTCCCTGCCGATCCAGGACCCGAATGACCCTGACAGTCAGTTGGGGCCCGGGCCGCCCTTGAAACTGAAATTCACCACTTTGCGGCTGAGCCTGAACGATCCGGCGGAAAAACTGCTGATCCGGATGCTGGCGGGGCCGGCGGCGGAAGAAGTGGGCGGCGGGGCCTTTGCCGCAGTCGTTTTCGGACGGGGTCGTGTCCTGGGGGCCTGGCCGCTGGCTGTGCTGGATGACACCACGCTGGAGGACGCCTGCATGTTCCTAGTGGGACGCTGCTCCTGCCGGGTCAAGGGGGAGAATCCGGGCTGGGATCTGCTGATGAATGTGGATTGGGAAAAAGCGCTGACTCAGGCGGGAGAGATGAAAACTACCTCTGCGGAGACCGCTCCGCCGGTCCCCGCCGCCGTCATGAAAACGCCGGAAGTGGTCACCATTTCAGCCTCTGCGCCTGTTCCAGCCCTTCCTGAAGGGCGTGAAGCAAACTGGCTGTGGTTCGGCATCGGTGGCGCAGCATTGGGCTTTCTGCTGCTAATGATGAAGCGGCGTCCCTGAGCCGCGACCATGCAGAAGAATTCGGCCACTGGCTCCGGATCACCAAGGCCCAGGGGGCACTTGAATCTTGCTACTTTACGAATTCGCAGGACGCCACGGGCATGGTCGCCGTTGAGCGGTTCGGCCGTTTAGGCGTTATGGTTGGCGGTAATTCCTAAAATCAGTGAAATCGCAAAAATGATTTGATGTGTCCATGCATTTGAGAGAATATTTAACTTATCCGAATAATCAATATTCCCTCGAATATCATGAAAAAGACGATCCTTGGCCTCATGGTCATTCATGCCGTGCTGCTCGTGAGCGCATTTAGCCAGACAGCGCCGCCGCCCGCAGGATTCGGTGTCATGGGGGTGCCGCCTCCGGGGTATCCGTCTGCGCCGCCTCCTGGGTATGGGATGACGCCGCCGCCCGTGATTCCTTCTTACCCGAACAGTCTGCCGCCTCCCACGGTCAGCCCGGGTGTGACGCCGCCGCCGATGTACGCGGATCCGTACGCCTCCGCGCCTCCTCCAGGGAACATGTCGGCTTATCCTCCACAGGGAACCGGTGGCTACGGCGCACCGCCTCCGGGTTCCGCCATCACCGGCGGCGGGGCCTATGGTGCGGCAGGCCCTGGTATCGTCAATTTCGACAATGCGGAGGTGTTTTACCGCTACGTCGATCCCAAGGCGCCGGGCTTGGAAGGCGCCCACACCATCGGCGGGGCGCTGACAGTCGCCCTGTTCAATCCTCTGTATCTCCGCTTCGGCGCGTCATGGGGCAGCGGTCCTTCGGAGGCGACCGCAGCGGGTGCCACCAACGCCGACTATGACTTTGCCTCCATTCAGGCGGGTGTGGGCTTCCATACGCCGCTGATCAACAACCGCCTCACGTTCGTCGCCGAAGCCGGTCTGACCTACGCCAGCCTGAAGACCCAGGGGAACAATGCGGGATTCAGCGAGGGGTCGATCTATGTGCGTCCAGCGCTGCGCTTCACCCCCTTCGACTTCATGGAAATCCAGGCGGGCGTGACGGTGACCAGCGCCGACCAGTATGACAGCAAGGTTTTGGACCTCTCGACCTACTTCCGGGTGATGCGCACGTTTGACATCGGCATCGGTGCCGACTTTGGAGACAGCACCCGGGCCTTCCGCACGGCTCTCCGTATGCGATGGTAGCTGCTCGGAAGCCTTTTTCCTTTCCTCCCGATAGCTCTCAAGAGCCCCCTCGCCCGGCGAGGGGGCTTTTTTGTGGGTGGGCCCGGCGGGCTTCGTCATTTCTCGTCGCCTTCCTCACAGCCGCACTGCGGCGTGCTCGTGAAAGTTCGCCGTGCCGGAGGCGGTTCACTCTGGCCGACCTGCCAACCGCCATGACCAGTCGCCGCTCTTTTCTCACGTCCTCATCCGCCGTCGCTTTGTCCGCTGCTACGCATGCCTTTGCAGCAGGTGGAAGCAGTGACCTTAAGATCGCCCTCATTGGCTGCGGCGGTCGCGGCACCGGGGCTTGCAATCAAGCGTTGCACGCAGGTTCGACGATCAAGCTCGTGGCCGTCGTCGATTCGCTGGAAGGCAAGGCGCAGGCGGCGCTGGACATCTTGAAGGCGAAGCATGAGGGACAGGTGGAGGTGCCACCGGATCAGGTCTTTACGAACTTCGAGGATTACACCAAGGCCTTCGCGCTGGCGGACGTGGTGTTGATCACCACGCCACCGGGGCCAAGGCCGTTTCTCTTTGAGCAGGCGATCAAGGCGGGAAAACATGTCTTCATGGAGAAGCCGGTGGCGGTTGATGCGATGGGCGCGAAGCGGGTGATCGCTGCAGCGCAGGAGGCGAAGCAGAAGAACCTGAATGTGTGCGTGGGTTTCCA
>CAMAZK010000039.1 GCA_945863205.1 Akkermansia muciniphila
GGTTACACGTTGTCGGACGCGATTCGACTCGTGGCGGAGACGGGCTTTGACTCGATCGAGATCGCGTCGATGCCCGGCTATCACGGTGCGCCGGATCAGCTTTCGAAGGCGCAGCGTGCGGAGGCGAAGAAGCAGATCGGCGACGCTGGTCTGAAGCTGGGTGCGCTGATGGGCCTGCCCTTTCCCGATGCGGCGAAGCACTCGGCGAACACCGAGTGGGTGAAGCAGATGCTGGAACTCGCCAATGATCTCTCGCTCGACGGTCAGCCGATGATTCAGGGGGTGCTCGGTGGTGGCAAGTGGGATGAGAAAAAGACGCTGTTTCGCGACTGTCTCGGCCCGTGGGTCGAGATGGCGAAGAAGGCGGGCGTGAAGATCGCGATCAAGCCGCACCGCAGTCATGCCATGGACCTTCCGCAGCACGCGATCTGGCTGATCGAGCAACTGAACGCCGCAGGCACGCTGTGCATGGTTTTCGACTACAGCCACTTCATCTATCGCGATCTGCCCTTCGAAGAGATGGTCAAAATCTCGTTGCCGCATACGAGCTACATCGTGATGAAGGACGCCGTGTTGCGCGATGACAAAGTGCAGTTCGCGCTGCCAAGCGAGACCGGAACCATTCCGCACGCGGCCATTTTGAAGCAGTTCATCGACGGCGGTTATCGAGGCGAAGTCTGCGCCGAAGTGAGTTCGCAGATTTCGAAGGCGAAGGACTACGACCCCGTGCAGGCGACGAAGACCTGCTTCACGAATCTCACCCGCATCGTCGCCCAGGCGCAGGAGACGGGCTTCGTATCCATGTTCAACGGCCAGGATCTGACCGGTTGGGACGGCAAGCCGGACTGCTGGGAAGTCCGCGACGGCGAGATTTGGTGCACTGGCAAGGCGAAGGAAAAGAACTGGCTCATCTGGCGCGGCGGCGAACCCGGCGACTTCACGCTGCGTCTCGAGTTCCGCTGGGATAGAGGGAACTCCGGCGTCCAAGTCCGCAGCGATGACCTCGGCGACTGGCATGTCTATGGTTATCAGGCCGAGATCGCCGAACAGGAGAAGATGGGCCTCTGGCATCACTCGCTGCTCGACAAGGGCCACCCGAAAAAAGACACGCGCCATTACATGTCCACAGCCGGTCAGGAGAACACGCTCGCACCCGATGGCACCAAGACCGTCAAACAAGTCGCGGACGCCCAAGGCGTGCAGGCGCACTACGCGGAGCATGAGTGGAACACGATGGAGATCATCGCGAAGGGCCCGAAGCTCGTGCAGAAGATCAATGGCGTCGTGTGCACGAGCCTGATCGATCACGACACCGAGATGAGCCGCCGCAAAGGCTGGATCGCCCTGCAGGATCACGGCAAGGGCTGCGTCGTCGCGTTTCGGAATCTGCGGATCAAGAACGAGTGACAGCAGCTCGCTCCGAGTTCTGGCGTAGGCGAATTCGCCAGACTTCGGGTGCCAGCGACGATGCTTCGAATGCCATTCGAAGCTACTTCAGTTCCTTGATCCGAATGTTGCGAAACTGCACCAGCGAAGCTCCCCACTGGCCATCTTTCCGCTCGGGATGAAGCTGCAGCGCCAGCGGCCCTTTCTCGGGAATACCGGGCAAATGAGCTTCGGTGATGACCGCCTTGCCATTGAGCGTGACGTTGAGGCGATCTCCTTTCAGCGTGATGTGAAAGGTGTTCCACTCACCCACCGGACGGTCGGCTCTTTCCTTCGGTGTCACTCCGGCATGCACGGCCGCAGAGAGCTTCGGATCGGTGCGGTAACCCCAAACCTCGCCGGAGCCGATCGGCCAGCACCAGATGTTCACCTGCGACTTGTGCTGGCCGCGCAGGAAGACGCCCGAATCGGTATTCGGCGCGGCGACGGTTACCAACTCACCGGCTTCGTCCTTCTTCGCGGTGCCATCCGGTAGAATGACCTGCGCCTTCGGGTTCGTGTAAGGACTCTCCTTGATGCGCCAGTCGATCTGCAGTTCGAAGTCGCCGAACTCCTTCACGGTCCACAGATTCCGGTCACCCTTGCCTTCCCCTTTCGGATCGCAGTCGATAACACCCTCGACCACCGACCAATCACCCTCCTTTGCCTCACGAGTCGTCCATCCATCGAGGCTCTTGCCGTTGAAAAGCGAAGCAAAGCGCGACTCCTCGGCGCGAGGCGTGGTGACACAGGCGATGGTGAAGAAGAGCAGGAGGCGAGTCATGGCGGGATCGTAAACGAGCCCGGCCTGCCAGGCTTGCGAAACTCACCTCGACCGAAACACCTCGCTCATCAAACATTCGACCATCAGTGTCTTCAGACCGAGGCCTTGTTTTTTCACTTTGGCTTGGAGGTCGTCGATGACGAGGTCGTCGTTGAGCTCCATGGTGCGCCCGGTGGTGTAGGTGAGGAACTGGCGGATGAGGTGGCGGGTGAAGTGATCGGCGCGGTTGTCGTGGATGACGCGCTTGAAGCCGGTGAAGTCGGCGTAGGTCTCGCCGGAGGGGAATTCGCCGGTGGTATCGATCTTGGGTGCCTCTTTGGCATTTTTGGGCTTCGGGTAGGTTTTGCGCCAGCGACCGACGGGATCGAAGGCTTCGAGGCTGAAGCCGAGCGGGTCGATCTTGCGATGGCACTCGGCGCAGGCGGCATCGGCGCGGTGTTTGGCGAGTCGGTCGCGGATGGTGGTGGCCCCGCTGACGTCGGGATCGATCGCGGGCACGACATCCGGCGGCGGTGGCGGCGGGATGCCGAGGATGTTTTCACTGACCCACACGCCGCGCGTGACGGGTGAGGTCTCGACGCCATTCGCGCTGACGGTCAGCACGGCGGCCATGCCTAGCAGACCGCCGCGATGGTTGTTGCCTTTGAGGCTGACTTTTTGGAAGCCGTCGGCGAGGCGTAGTTTGTCCTTCTCCGGCAGGTCGTAGAGTTTGGCGAGCTTCTTGTCCACGAAGCTGTGCTCGCTGTCGATGAACTGCGTGACGGAGCCGTTGTTCTTGAGCAGATCGCGGAAAAACAGACGTGCCTCGGTTTTCATCGAGGTGGGAAGGTCCTCGGCGTAGTAGGAACGAACCACCTCGCGCGGAGGCGGCATACCGCCGAGATCGCGGAGGTTCAGCCAACTGTCGAGAAAGCCGTTCACGAAGCCGTCGATGCGTTCGTCGGCGATCATGCGCTGGATTTGCTTTTTGAGCTCGGCGTCCTCGGTGAGCTTGCCGGACTTTGCCGAAGCGAGCAGCGCGTCATCCGGCGGCGTGGCCCACAACGCATACGAAAGGCGCGTGGCGAGGTCGTAGGGCTTCAGCGCCTTCGCGGATTCGTCGGTGATCTCGCTGAGATAAAGGAAGGAGGGCGAGCAGAGGATCAGCTTCAGCGCATCGAGCGCGGCCTGCCGCGGCGCGGCTTTTTCGGCGATGCGCTTTTCATACATCGCGCGGATCGGCTGGCGGTCCGCGTCGTTGAGTGGACGACGGTAGGCTTTCTCGGCGAAGGCATTCAATTGGTCGAGCGCCTTGGCCTCCTGGAAGCCGTCTCTGCCAAACACGGCGACTTCCTCGGCGCTGCCGGGTTTTTCAGGCACGGGGCCGTGGATCTTGATCTCGCTGATGCGGATGTGCGGGAGCTTGCCTTCCCGCAGGATATGGGCGCGACCGACGCCGGAGGTGCCGATCTTCTCTTTGAACTCGTCTTTGTATTTCTTGTTGATCGTGACGACCGAGGCGCGGGATTCATACGGGCCGTTCGGGAAGATGAAGCGCGGTGTTTGGCCCGCTTCGAGCCACACGCGAAATTTGAACCAGGTGGGCGTGTTGTCCGGCACCACGGCGCTGGCAAGCAGCGGCTCGATGGCCTGCGGGTAATGGATGTGGCCTTTGGTGACATCGCCGGGCACGACGCCGAGGATGAAGGGCTCTGAGAAGTCGATGCCGAAGATGGCGGGATCGTAATGCGTGTCGCGATGCAGCGCCGTGGCCTCGACCTCGACGTCGTAGAGTCCGGAGACGGGCACGCCTTGCTTGAAGTCCTCGATGTGGCCGTAGCCGCCCTGACGCGTGTCGGTGTTCGGCTGTTCGTAGAGGCAGAGGTAGCGGAAATTGAAGGCCGACTTGTGCGACCCCGTCAGCTCCTCGTATTGCACGAAGTTGCTGTTGAACTGCCAGTCCTTCGGCTCCGTCGGCGGTTTGCCGAGTCGTGTCTCGACGAGGCGATTTGCGGACTGGAAGTATTGATCCACGAGGAAACTGGAGGTCACGAGCGTCTTGCCGATGGTGTCCATGTGCTCGCTCGTTTTCTCCTTCGGAAAATCCGCTGTGAGGCCCAGCGTGTCCACGCGGCGGCCAAACAGAACCGCGAGCGTGTTTTCATACTCACGGCTGGAAAGCCGACGCATCACGGTGCGGCTGCCGGTGCTGTCGAGGCTCTTGTGCGCGGCCACGGTGCCGTCACGCAGTGCCCGGATCATCGCGAGACGCTCGTCATCACCGGGCTGATCAGCCTTCTTCGGCGGCATCTCCTTCAGCGTGAGCTGGTCGATGATGTCCCGCGCCTCGATGAGATCAGGCACCGACTTCAAGGGCAGTTCGAACTTCTCAAACGAGCGGTCGCCCTTCTGCACATCCGCGTCGTGGCATTCCAGACAGTATTTGCCGAGAAACTGCTGCACGAGCTTCGGCGGTGCGTCGGCGGCGGATGCAAGCGATGTCGCAAGGGCGAAGCAAAGTAGCCCTCTCGCTCTGCGAGAGGAGCTGGGCGCTCCGAGAGCAGGTTTCATCTTCGAATTCTGAAAGCGTGGAGTGTTGGCGGCAGCGCTGTGCTCATCTTGCGGAGCAAGATGGCTACTATGCTGGCGCGAAATCGGTGCCGCATTCATCAAGCAAAGCGCCCCGTGCTACTGCCAAACGAATCGGTTTCGACGCCCATCTTCTGGGCGATGTCCACGAAGAGATTGCACAGCGGCACCTTGTTGATGCCTTCGCGGGGGACTTCGCGGTATTCGCCGTGCTTGTAGCCGCCGCCGGCGAGGAGGATGGGCAGGTCGGAATTCTTGTGCGAATTGCCATCGCCCATGCCGCTGCCGAAAAGCACGGTGGTGGAGTCGAGCAGCGTGCGCTCGCCATCGTTCATCTTCGCGAGGCGGGCGACGAACTTGCCGAAGTGCTCGATCTGATATTTCTCCAGCGCAATGAGGCTAGCGATGGACTCGGGGTCGTTGCCGTGATGGGAGAGGCCGTGCCAGTCTTTCTTGATGCTGAGATGCTGCGGCATGAAGTCACCGCCGATCTCCAGCGTGGCGATTCGGGTGCTGTCCGACTGCAAGGCGAGCGCGATCATCTCATACAGCAGCGGCAGATCTTCGACGGCATTGCGATTGGCGGGTTTCTCAAAAGGCGCTTTCGGTTTCGGCTGATTCGTCCAGCGCTGGCGCAGTTCGAGGCGCTTTTCCACATCGCGCACAGACGTGAGATATTCGTCGAGTTTGTCCTTGTCCTCCTGGTTCACCTTCTTGGAGAGGCGGTTCGCCTCCTCCAGCACGGAGTCGAGGATGGAGGCCTGCACCTTGTTTTCCTCCATGCGCCGCACTTGACGCTCTTTCGAGTCGGTGACGAAGAGCTTCTCGAACAGCTCCGCCGGATTCGTCACCGGTGGCACGCGAACGCCCGATTTCGTCCAGGCAATTTGGCAGCCGCCGTGGATGCCGCCCTCGGAACCGACGGTGAGCGATGGGAACCGCGTTTCAAAGCCCACTTCGTCCGCGAGATACTGATCGATAGTCACATTGCCATCCGGGCGGTTTTGCGCCTCGGAGTTCAGCACGCCGGAAAGGAACGAATGCACCGCGAAATGCCCGCCCTTCACGCCGTGATCGAGGCCGCGAAGGACCGTCATCTTGTCGCGAATGTCCCACACCGGCTCCAGCAGCGCCGTTTTCTCGTAGTTGCGGCCCGTGGTCGTGGGAAAAAGGCTCTTGGTCTGGTAGCCGAGGAGGTTGCCGATGGCGACGAAGCGCCGCGCACCCATGCCCGCTCCCTTCGCGGCCTGCACGGAGCCTCCGCTGGCGCCTTTGGCCAAGAGCGAAGACATGCCCGGCAGCGCGAGTGTGGTGCCGAGGGAGCTGAGGAGGAAATGACGACGATTCATGTGGGAAATTTGGGGTGTGAGACTAACGCCCGGGGCGGCGCTGCTGTTTCACCTTCATCTACGGCTGAAGCAGCTCTTGTGCCGGACTCTTGCGACGGATGGCGCCATTTGTCGGCAAAGCTTGCATGCTCGCGGCCTGCTGGACGTTCCTACTCACCCAATCCGCTCAATTTCATGAAACCGATCCTCTTCACCCTGCTCCTCTGCCTCCTGTCACCGACTTTTTCAGCCGCCGACGCACCCAAAGCCAAGGCACCCGCCAAGAAAAAGGCGGCCCCGGCGAACCCAGCGGTCGTGAAGCCGACACTGGCCAATGTGCCCTACGGCGTGCATGAGCGGCACATTCTCGACTTCTGGAAGGCGGAATCCGCCACGCCGACGCCGCTCGTGTTCGTCATTCATGGCGGCGGCTGGCAGGGCGGCGAAAAAGAGCGCGTGAACAAGTTCGTCAGCGTGGAGGACCTCCTGGCGCAGGGAATCTCGGTCGTGGCGATTAATTACCGCCTCATGAAGCACGCGGCCGAGGACCAGGTCACGCCGCCGGTCAAAGCACCGCTGCATGATGCCGCGCGTGCGCTGCAGTTCGTGCGCAGCAAGGCGGGCGAGTGGAACATCGACAAGACGCGCATCGGCGCGGCGGGAGGTTCGGCGGGCGCGTGTTCGAGCCTGTGGATCGCGTTTCACGACGACCTCGCCGATCCGAAGAGTGACGACCCGGTGTCCCGCGAGTCGTCACGCCTGCAATGCGCGGCCGTCACGGGTGCGCAGACCACGCTCGATCCGCAGCAGATGAAGGAGTGGACGCCGAACAGCCGATACGGCGGTCACGCCTTCGGCATCGGCTCGTTCGCGGAGTTCCTCGCCGGACGTGAGAAGATCCTGCCGTGGATCGCGGAGTATTCGCCGCATGCACTCGTCACCGCGGACGATCCGCCCGTTTACCTGATCTACTCCGCCCCGCCCGCCCTCGGCCAGGATCAGAAGGACCCGACGCACACCTCGAACTTCGGCGTTAAACTGCAGGAGCACTGCGCCGCGACGAAAGTCGCCTGCGAGCTCGTGTATCCCGGCGCTCCGAACGTGAAGCACGCCACGCCCACCGAATTTCTCATCGCCACGCTGAAAGCCGCGAAGTGATCCGCATAACCATGAAGCCCGCAATTTTCCTCATTCTCCTCCTCACGAGCGCATTGGCAGCGGACGACCTGCCAGAGCCGACGATCAGCTGGAAGTACCCGCCGGAGATGACCGGCTCGCGCGTGGAGGTGTATCGCACCATCGGCGACGTGAAGCTCAGCGCTTACATCTTCGAACCGAAGGATCATGCAAAGA
Source organism: Akkermansia muciniphila (assembly GCA_945863205.1). GTDB lineage: Bacteria > Verrucomicrobiota > Verrucomicrobiia > Verrucomicrobiales > Verrucomicrobiaceae > Prosthecobacter. The sequence continues at coordinate 7,459 of CAMAZK010000039.1, forward strand.
CAGATCGTCGGCCTGCGGCGGTGTTCTTTTTCGGCGGTGGATGGAAAGGGGGCACGCCGGGGCAGTTCTTGCCGCAGTGCCTGCACCTCGCGGAGCGCGGCATGGTCGCCATTTCGGTCGATTACCGCGTGAAGAGCCGGCACGACGTCCTCCCGCAAGACTGCGTGAGCGATGCAAAGGCGGCGATTCGCTGGGTGCGTGCGAATGCCGAACGACTCGGCGTCGATCCTGATCGCATCGTCGCTGGCGGTGGCTCTGCGGGCGGTCATCTCGCCGCCGCTACGGCCTTGCTTCCCGGATTTGAAGACGATGACAACAAGGGTGTCAGCTCCACGCCGAATGCGATGCTGCTCTTCAATCCCGCCGTCGTGCTCGCACCCGTCGAGGGTCATCCTGAACTGCTGCCGGCGGAAAAATTCGCCGATATCGCCGAGCGCTGCGACGGCAGGCCAAAGGAGGTCTCGCCCTTCCATTTCGTGCGCACTGGGATGCCGCCGAGCATCATCCTCCACGGCGTGAACGACGAAGCGGTGCCTTTTTCGACCGTGAAGTTGTTTCAAAAGGCGATGAGCGCTGCGGGCAATCGCTGCGAGCTGAAAGCCTACGAAGACCAGCCGCATGGCTTCTTCAATCCAGGTCGCTGGAAGGACGAAGCCGGCGCTGGGGCCAAGCTCCACTACTACAAGACTCTGGCGGAGGTGGACGCGTTTCTCGAATCGCTCGACTACCTCAAGCCTGCGCCCATCGTCGAAACGTTTGACGCCAAATTCGATGCGAAACGCTTCACCACGCCGATTCCGAACAAGAACACCCAGGTGCGCGATGGCGTGCTCTGGACGCACGGCAGCAGCGGCGGGAAATATCCGCCGATGGTCTATCTGCCGGTCAGCGGCAAGGATCTCGCCATCTCCTTCCGCTACCGCCATCTCGGACCGGGCGGCATGCTGTGGTTCTTTGTCGATGGTGACGACGGATTCGGCAGCGTGGATCACATGCTGCGCGTGAAACTGCTGCGCGATGGCGTGCAGCTTCAGGTCGATTCGCATTCGCTCGATCCGAATCATCCGCTGCGGCAGAAACAGGAGCGTCCCGCAGACAAGGTCAGCGGCGCCTATCGCCTGAACGAATTTCTCCCGCTCGAAAAGGCCGATCTCAGCGCCAACGAATGGCGCGAGGTGAAGATCGTGTTTCAGGGCGAGTCTGCGGCGATCAGCGTGGACGGCAAGCTTTGGTCCAAAACTCTCGCCCGCGCCAATTTCAACGCCGGCAAGCGCAAGCTGCTGTGGATGCAGAACGGCGGCGAGAAGGGGATCGAAATCGACGACATCCGCGTTGAATCCAGCCAGCCCCAACCATGAAAACCACCCACGCACTCTGTGCCCTCCTCGCCGTTTCCACTTTCACCTTTGCCGGTGATGCCAAGCCGCTGCTGCATGATCACGAGCTGCCCGTGCTTGCCGCGCCGGATTTCAAAGGTCCGCTCGACGCGAGTTTCAGCATCGCCAAGGGCAAGTGGACGCCGGAGGGCGGTGTGCTGAGCGTGCTCGACCTGCCGGAGGAGAAGCACATCCCCGTGCTGCATCACAAAGTCGGCCTGGCGAGCGCCGCGATCGACCTCGAGTTCTTTCTCGAAGGGCCTGGCAGTTTCCTCGTCGGCTGTGACTCGACCAAGCACGTCGGTCGCGTCGTCGTCAACGCCGCCGGACTCAGCATCGCCGAAGATTCTGTGAAACCGTCCCACACGATCGCCAAGCTACCGATGGCCGTGAAGCCGGACGAGTGGCACAAACTTCACGTCGAATGGGAGGGCGATCAGATGGCGGCTACTCTCGACGGCAAAGAGCTGCGTGCGCAGCACACCTTCCTGGCCACGCCGAAATCGAGAAGCTGGCTGGCCGCCGGCAAATCGGTGAAGGTGCGGAATCTGAAGATCAGCGGCGAGAAGTAAGCCGGCTTCACGCCGAATAACCGCCGGCGATGTAGGCCTCGAGTTGCTCGATCATCATCTTCTGCGTGGCGATGATCCAGCGCACCAGATCGCCGATGGAGACGATGCCGAGCAGCTCATCACCATCCATGACCGGCAGATGGCGGATGTGATTTTCAGTGACGATCTCCATGCACTTGGAGACATTGTGGTCAGGGCCGACGGTCACCACTTTGCAGGTCATGATGTCGCGCACAGGCGTCTCTTTCGAAGACTTCCCCTTGAGCACTACCTTGCTCATGTAGTCACGTTCGGAAATCATGCCGACGAGTTTGGTGCCTTCGACGACTGGCAGCGCTCCGACATTTTTTCGGACATCGTCTTGATGGCCTCATAGACCGTGACGTCTGGCGCGATGGTCCAAACCTCACGCCCCTTGTGTTCTAGCAGTGTCTTGGCAGCAGTGGGTATTTCCATGATGAATAGATGGTTGTTACCTTCATTGTCTGGAATCGGCGTCGCTTAATCAAGCCTCAAGTTCCCGGTATTCTTGGAGAAAGCATGACCCCGGCCAACCTTGATGCTTGAGATCGGCTCCAAGCGTCGTTTCATGCCGCGCCATGAATACCCAACCCACGCCCCTCTCCCGTCGCCGCTTCGTCGGTGCCGCCGGTCTCGTCGCCGGCAGCATGATCACCCGTCCGCTGTTCGGTCAAAACGCACCGAGCAACAAACTCAACGTCGCCCTCATCGGCGTGTGGGGCCGCGGTCTCGCACACTACAACGCCCTTGCGGAAGAAAACGTCGTTGCGCTTTGCGACATCAACGAGGCCCATTTCCCGGATGCGCTGAAGCGTTTCCCCGGAGCCACGACCTACATCGACTGGCGCAAGTGCCTCGATCACAAAGGCCTCGATGCTGTGATGATCTGCACGCCCGACCACACGCACGCCTTCATCGCCAATTGGGCGCTGAAGCGTGACTTGCATGTCTATTGCGAAAAGCCGCTCGCCATCACCGTCAATGAAGCCCGCACCGTGCGTGCGACCTGGGAGACAAAAAAGGGGAAGCTCGCCACGCAGGTCGGCATGCAGCGGCATGCGCAGCCGAATTTTAATCGCGTGAAGGAACTCATCCGCGACGGCGCCATCGGCGAGGTGAAATCCGCCTACGCCTGGGGCAACCGCCAGCTTCCGAAGCCCGGCTACTTCCCGGAGGAAGGCACGCCGCCGAAGGGCTTTCACTACGATCTGTGGCTCGGCCCAGCGCCGTATCACCCGTACAATCCCGCCTACTTCTCCGGTCGCGCCGGGGCGAACTGCCTGTCTTGGAACATGTTCTGGGACTTCGGCGCCGGCCAGATCGGCGACATGGGCAGCCACACGATGGACCTCCTCTGGAACGCCGTGGATGGCACCCTGCCCACCTCCGCCAGAGCTGAAGGCGATGCCTACAATTCCGACGTGACACCCGTGAAGTGCGAGTCGCATTTCGACCTGCCTGCCAACGACTGGCGTGGGCCGATTACCGTGAGCTGGTATCAAGGCGGGGCCATGCCGCGCTCGCCGAAGCCTTTCATTGATCTCAACAAAATCGGCCACGGTGTGATGTTCAAGGGCACCAAGGGCTTCCTCATCGCCGACTTCGACTCGCGCATGATCCTGCCCTTCGGTGACGACGCGGACATGACCTACTACAAGTCGCGCCAGTCGGAGGATCTGCTGCCTCCCGTCGGCGTGTTCCAGAAACAGTGGTTCGACGCCTGCCGCGATCCCAGCAAGCCCACCGCCTGCAACTTCGGCTACAGCGCCGACATGATCGAGATGATGCTCCTCGGCCTCGTCGCCTATCGCGTCGGCAAAAAGATCCAGTACGACGGCAAGACCGGCACCAGCCCCGACACGCCCGAGGCAAACGCCTTCATGACGAAAGAGTACCGCGACGGCTGGAACATCGACGGTTGATCACGCGCAAATGACGCCCCCTCCCTTCGTCTCGAAGGAAGGGGGCTTTTTTTGTGCGACGCCAGCCGATGCTAAGAAGGATGCCACAGGGTGGTCGATGAGTTCAGCGAGCGGTGACATCAGCAATTCGGCTCAAGAACGAAGCTGACTGCGGAGGTGCCGGTCTGGAAAGAATCCGGGCGCCAGTCCGATATTGCTGAGTCGCAATCGCCAGCCCGCCATGCTCAAGATCCTCGCTCCCGCCGAAAAACGCAGCGCTTTTTGCGATGGTGTTTCACGTCGTAACTTCATCAAAGTGGGCGGTCTGGGCTCCATCGGGCTCTCCCTGCCGAAGTTGCTGGCCTTGGAGAACCAAGCGGGCATTCGCAATTCGCAAAAGGCCGTCATCCTGATCTACCTCGTCGGCGGACCGCCGCATCAGGACATGTTTGACCTGAAGCCGGATGCGCCGAGCGAGATCGCCGGACCGCACAAGCCCATCGGCACAAACGTGGATGGCATCCAGATCTGCGAGCTCTTCCCGAAGATGGCGAAGATGATGGACAAATTCACCATCATCCGCTCGCTCGTCGGCGCACAGGCCGGACACGATGCGATCCAGTGCTACACCGGTTTTCCCAATCGTGCGGGCACCGTCCCGCCCGGCGGCTGGCCGCAGTTCGGCAGCGTGGTCGGCAAGTTGCAGGGCGCGTTTGATCCCTCGGTGCCGCCTTTCGTCAGCATGTGCTACGAGTGCACGCACGGACCTTACAATGAACCCGGCCCCGGCATGCTCGGTGCTGCCAATGATGCTTTCCGCCACACGGGGCCGAGCCGTGGCGACCTCACGCTGCAAGGCATCACCTATGACCGGCTCTCGGACCGCGCGACGTTGCTGAAGAGCTTCGACAACTTCCGTCGTGATGTCGATTCGAGCGGCAGGATGGACGCGATGGACACCTTCACGCAGCAGGCCATGGGCGTGCTCACCTCGTCGAAGCTCGCAGACGCGCTCGACCTTTCCAAAGAAGACCCGCGCCTCGTCGAACGCTACGGCACCGGTGATCCCGTGAAGCGCATCGACCAAAATGGCGCGCCGCGCGTGCCGCAGAGCTTCCTCGCCGCTCGCAGACTCGTCGAGGCCGGTGCGCGTGTCGTCACCGTGAACTACAGCAAGTGGGACTGGCACGGCGGAGCGGGTAACGACATCTTCTCACGCGAACGCGAGGACTTCCCCGTCTTCGACAAAGGAATCACCGCACTCGTCGATGATCTGCATCAGCGCGGGCTCGACAAAGATGTCACCGTGCTCGTGTGGGGTGAATTCGGCCGCACGCCGATCATCAGCAAGCAGGTCGGCCGCGATCATTGGCCGCGCGTGGCGATGGCGCTGCTCGCCGGTGGCGGCATGCCCATGGGTCAGGTCATCGGCTCCACGGATCGCCTCGGGGGCGAGGCCGACAGCCGTCCGGTCACTTTCCCCGAAGTGTTCGCCACCCTGTATCGAAATCTCGGCATCGACGTGGCCACCACCACGGTCACCGACACCAAAGGCCGCCCGCATTACCTCGTCGAAAACGGCGCGCTGCCCATCCGCGAGCTGATTTGATCAAGTTCAGGTGTTTCATGCCGTAAGACTCGCATGAAACTCCGCTTCATTGTCGCACTGCTTTTCGCTGTCTCACTTCACGCTGCTGAATTCCGCGCCGGTGCCGCAACCAGCAACATCACGCCGGAACTCGGCAGTTCGATCAACGGTGGCTTCCAGGACGGCAAAGCGCTCGTCATTCATGATGAACTCAACGCCCGCTGCCTCGCACTTGATGACGGCAAAACAAAGCTCGTGTTCGTTGTCGTGGACAGTTGTGTGATCGGACGCGGCATCTTTGACGAGGCGAAGAAGATGGTGAACGAGGCCACCAGCTTGCCGATGGAGAACATGATGATGTCTGCCACGCACTCGCACTCCTGCGGCACGCTTCAAGCCGTCGGCCAGAGTGAACCGAACCCGATTTATCAGCGCTTCGTCGCCAGGCGCATCGCCGATGGTGTGCGACGTGCCCTGAACAACCTCGCGCCTGCCAAAATCGGCCACGGCAGCGCCTCGGTGCCGCAGCAGGTCTTCAATCGACGCTGGAAAATGAAACCCGGGACGATCCCGCCAACACCGCACGGCGTCACCACCGATCAGGTGAAGACGAACCCGGGCATCAACAACCCGAACCTCGTCGAACCCGCTGGCCCCACCGATCCCGAAGTGGGTTTTATCAGTGTGCAGTCGGCAGACGGCAAACCGCTCGCCTTACTGGCGAACTACTCGCTGCACTACGTCGGCGGTGTCGGTCCCGGTCACATCTCGGCGGATTACTTCGGCGCGTTTGCGGTGAAGATCGGCCAGTTGCTCGGCGCGGGGCCGGAATTCGTCGGCATCATGTCGAATGGCACCAGCGGCGACATCAACAACATCGACTTCCGCGGCGGCCAGGAGAAGCAGCCGCCGTATGGCCGCATTCAGATCGTCGCGAATGATGTCGCGCAGGCCGTCGCGGTGGCGGTGAAACAGCTGAAGCACGCCGATTCCGTCCCGCTCGCCGTCGCGCAGAAGGAGATCGAGCTTGGTTTGCGAATCCCGACCAAGGATGAGGTCGAGAAGGCCAGCGAAGTGATGAAGGGCTCCAAACTCTTTCCGCGCATGGAAACGATGGAGCAGGTCTATGCGCGTGAAACCGTGCTGCTGGCCGAGTTTCCCGCCAAAATCTCCGCACCGCTCCAAATCATGAAAATCGGTGATCTGCACGTCTCCGCGATTCCCGCCGAAGTCTTCGTTGAAATCGGCCTGGAGCTGAAAAAACGCCATTCGCCCACTTTCACCGTCTCGCTCGCCAATGCCTACCACGGCTACCTGCCCACGCCGGAACATCACGCGCTCGGCGGCTACGAGACGTGGCGCGCACGCTCCAGTTGCCTCGAAGTCGATGCCTCCACGAAGATCGTCGCGGGCCTGGAGGCGCTGTTTGCGGAACTGAAGTGACGAGACCTCTCATCCAGGACATCGCTCACGATCGCTGATCCATTCACAACAGATGCCCCACGAGAGGGGGATCACAGTCGTGTGAAACGCGGCGGTAGTTCGCGTAATAGCACGATGCCTTTTATCTCACGCCTCATCCTGTTCGGCCTTTGCCTGTCCCATGCTCATGCCGCCGTGGTGCGGGTGGAGGTTTTGGAGCGATCCGATGTCGCGAAGACGGATTACGAGCAGATCGTCGGCAAAATGCATTTCGAGATCGATCCGAAACTGCCTGGCAATGCGGTGATCGCGGATGTCGGGCTGGCGCCGGTGAATGCGGCGGGAAAGGTGAGTTTTTCCTCCGATTTGCGCGTTTTGAAGCCGAAGGACGACGCCTGCAGCAATGGCGCGGCCTGGGTTGAGATTCCAAACCGCGGCGGCAAGGCCTCGGCGAGCGACTGGGTGGTGAAGCATGGGTTCACCGTGCTGAACGTGGGCTGGGAGTTCGACGTGCCTGCGGACAAGCTGCGGATCGAGGTGCCAGCGGCACGGAATGCTGACGGCAGCGCGATTCGCGGCGTGGTGAGCGCGGTTTTCACGCTGGACAAAGCGGAGGACGGGAAGCTTCTCACCGATCTGACCGATTACCCGCCGGTGGACCTGAAGGGACCCGACAGCCGCCTCATCGTGCGGGACCGCATGGCCTATCCGGGCGGTGTCGAGGTGCCGAGGGAGTCGTGGAGTTTGAAGGACAACCGCATTCGGATGAAGGGTGGGTTTGAACTGGGGAAGACGTACGAGATTTTCTATCTGGCCGAGGCACCGCCGGTGGCCGGACTCGGCTACGCTGCTATTCGCGATGCGGTGGCTTGGCTGAAGCATGGCAAAGACTCGCTCGCACCTGTGAAGCATGCGTATGCCTTCGGCTCGTCGCAGTGCGGGCGCTTCCTGCGCGACTTCATGTATCTTGGCTTCAACACGGATGAGCAGGACCGCATGGCGCTCGACGGCGTGATGGCGCATGTCGCGGGTGCCGGGCGGCTGGTGCTGAATCAGCGCTGGTCCACGCCGCGCGGGCTGGCGGGCTTTTACACGGCGTCCTATCCGTTCGCGGACACAGCGCAGGCGGATGCGGTGAGCGGACATTCGGAAGGCATTCTGGAAAACGCACGCGCGAAGCATGCTCCGAAGGTTTTTTACACCAACACAGCCGCCGAATACTGGGGCGCAGGTCGCGGCGCGGCGCTGACACACACCACGCCGGACGGCACGCAGGACATCGCCTTTCCGGAGAATGTGAGGTCCTACTTTTTCGCGGGCACTCAGCATGGCCCGTCGAGCTTTCCGCCAACGGCGCAGGCCAAGGACGCACCGCTGGCGAATCCGGTGAATGCCAACGCCGTTGTCACCGCGCTGCGTCTGGCGATGTATCGCTGGGTGAGCGAAAACGCCGCGCCGCCGCCAAGCGCATATCCGAAACTCGGCGACGGCACCCTCATTCCCGCTGCCGACATTCGTTTCCCCAAGATTCCCCGCATGGGCGATCCCTCGACGCTGAAGGCCGGAGGACGCGTGCGCAATCCACAGTGGCCGGATGGTGCGGGCGAGGGCGCAGAACTGCCGCTGCTCGTGCCGCAGGTGGATGCGGATGGCAATGACATCGCCGGCATCCGCCTGCCTGATGTCGCCGTGCCGCTGGGCACCGCCACGGGCTGGGTGTTTCGATCGAAGTTGCAGGGTTCGCCGCATGAGCCGGTGCTGCTGCGCGGCGCCTGGGTTCCCTTTGCGACGCATGCGGGCTCCGATGAGCCGCGCCCCTCGCTGGAATCACGTTATGCGTCAAAGGAAGACTATCTGGCGAAGGTGAAGGACGTGCTGCAAAAGCTCATCACCCAGCGCTTCTTGAGCGAGGACGATCTCGAACCCCAGCTCAAGCAGGCTGGTGAACGCTGGGACTGGGTGGTCAATCGTTCACTCGCATTTCGGCGAGTCTTGTTTCTCGGCAACAGCATCACCAAGCACGGCCCGAAGGCCGACATCGACTGGTCGGGAAACTGGGGCATGGCGGCGAGTGCGGAGTCGAAAGATTACGTGCATCTCGTCACCAGGGCACTCTCGGACAAGTCCGGTGCCGCACCCGAGGTGATGGTGAAAAACATCGCCGACTTCGAACGGGCGTATGCGGGCTACGACTTCGCCGCGAAGCAGAAAGAGGCTGTCGATTTTCATGCCGACCTGATCATCCTCGCCATCGGCGAAAACGTCCCTGGTTTGAAGACGCCCGAGGACAAAGCGAAGCTCCAGGAGGCTGTGACGAAGCTGCTGACCACGCTGAAGGGAGATCGCAAGCCCACGTTCCTCGTGCGCAGTTGTTTCTGGGCCAACGCGGCCAAGGACGAGGCGCTGCTGGGAGCCTGCGACGCCGTGGGTGGCATCTACGTTGACATCAGCGCCCTCGGAAAAGACGAGAAGAACTTCGGCCGCTCCGAGCGCCCGTTCAAACACGCAGGGGTGGCGAATCATCCGGGAGATCGCGGCATGGAAGCGATCGCAACGGCTTTGATGAATGCTTTGCCCAATTAGGTAGTGTTCGAAAATCTCTGCCGCAAGTTGGCCACCATGCTGTTGCCGCATGTTCGCGCTCACATATTAGCGAATCACCATTTGCCACGGCACTTGGACCTCCTAGCGTTGCCACCCCATGAGTGATCCCCAACCCGGTTCCGCAAGCATCGAAACATCCTTTGCCCCATTCCGTGAGCGAATGCAGGCCGCTGGACTGAGCGAGTCCGCCATCCGTGCCTTTCGCGGGAGTTACGCCGCGCTGCTCGCGGGCGAGACCGGCATGATTCCCGAGGACACGATCAAGCCCGCGGAGGAACTGCCGCTGGCCGACGCGCTCACACCACCCGACGCGGGACGTGCGTCAGAGCTGCTGAAGCAAACCGTGCTCATCAAACTCAACGGCGGACTCGGTACGGGCATGGGATTGGAAAAGGCGAAATCCCTGCTGCCGGTGCGGGGCGAGGACACGTTTCTGGATTTGATCGCCAAGCAGGTGCTTCGGCTGCGTGCCCAGACCGGTGGCGAGGTGCCGCAGTTCATGCTGATGAACAGCTTCAGCACCTCGGCCGACACGGCGGCGCATCTGGACGCACGGTTTCCGCAGCTCGGCGGTCGCGAGACGTGGGAGTTGATGCAAAACAAGGTGCCCAAGGTGCTCGCAAGCTCGCTGGAGCCAGCGACCTGGGCGGCGAATCCCGAACAAGAATGGTGCCCGCCCGGCCATGGCGACATCTACGCCTGTCTCGCCGGTTCCGGCTGGCTGGACCGCCTGCTTGGCAGCGGCGTGCGCTATGCTTTTGTGTCGAACTCCGACAACCTCGGCGCCACGCTCGATCCGGCCATCCTCGAGTGGTTTGCCGACAGCGGCATGCCGTTCGCCATGGAAGTCACCCGCCGCACGGAGTCGGACAAAAAGGGCGGCCACCTCGCCGTGCGCCTGCGCGATGGCCGTTTTCTCCTGCGGGAGTCCGCTCAATGCCTGAAAGCGGACGAGCAGCATTTCCAAAGCATCGACACGCACCGCTACTTCAACACGAACAACCTCTGGATCGACCTGCAGGCGCTCAAGGCCGCGCTGGAGGCCAATGACGGCCTCATTCCGCTGCCACCGATCATGAACAAGAAGACGCTGGATCCACGTGATGCCAGCTCTCCGGCGGTCATTCAGTTGGAGACGGCCATGGGCGCTGCCATCGAATGTTTTGAAGGCGCGGGCGCTATCGAAGTCTCACGCCTGCGTTTCGCACCGGTGAAAACCACCAGCGATCTGCTTGCCGTGCGTTCGGACGCGTATGAACTCACCGACGACTTCCGCCTGCGCCTGCATCCCAGCCGCAACGGCCAGCCACCGCACCTCCATCTCGATCAAAAACTCTGCAAACTCGTGGACGGGCTGGAGCAGAACTTCCCGCACACGCCCAGCCTCCTCCACTGCCGCAGCCTGCTGGTGCATGGCCCGGTGGAATGCGGTACCGGCGTCGTCTTCAAAGGCGATGCCGTGATCCACAATCATACCGACACTCCTGTGAAGCTGGATGCCGGAATTCACGAGGGCACGGTCAGCGTCAGTAGGTGAGGCCTGAATCAACCAACGCGGGTCACCACGCCCACGGCGAATCAGAATATGAGATTCCAAGCCGCCCGGGACGCGACGTGTAACTCGCTGCTTCGGGGGATCGTTCGCAATTTCCGCAAAGCCCAGCCCTTATGGTGATGATCAATCATCCGCCCGCTACGATGCGCACCATGCACCACACCACCTTTTTTCTTCTGTTCATCACTGCATCCGCAGCCGCCGACTGGCCGATGTGGCGGTTTGATGCCGGACGAACGGCGGCTTCCGCGGAGCAACTGCCCGCAAAGATCCAGCTCGAATGGGAGCGGGCATACTCGCCGCGCGAGCAGGTGTGGGACGATCCGCTGAATCACGATCTCATGGCTTACGACCGTGTCTTCGAGCCCGTCGTGCTCGGGAACAGGATGTTCATCGGCTTCAACGATGCCGACAAGGTGGTGGCGCTGGATTTGAACACGGGTGCGGAGCTGTGGAGCTTTTTCACCGGCGGGCCGGTGCGTCTGCCGCCGGTGTGCTGGGAGGGCAAAGTTTACATCACCAGCGATGACGGTCATCTCTACTGCGTGAACGCCGAGAATGGTGAGAAGCTGTGGTCCTTCAGCGGTGCGCCCTCGGAACGGAAGGCGCTGGGAAACAGTCGCCTCATCTCCGCGTGGCCGGCGCGTGGCGGACCGGTGATCCGTGACGGGAAGGTGTTCTTTGCGGCAAGCATCTGGCCGTTCATGGGCACGTTTCTGTATTCGCTCGACGCGGAAACTGGCGAGGTCGTGTGGGTGAACGACGGCACGGGCGCGGATTTCATCAAGCAGCCGCACAGCGCGTCGGCCTTCGCCGGTGTGGCGCCGCAGGGTGCGCTGGTGGCCACGGCGGACACGCTGCTGGTGCCGGGCGGACGCTCCGTGCCGGCGGGATTCGATCTGGCGATGGGCGCTCTGAAGTACTTCCATCTCAACGACGGTGGCAAAGGCAACGGCGGCACCTTCGTGGCCTCGGGCGACAGGCATTTCTATGTCCACACGCGGGAACGCGGCGTGCGTGTCTATGATCTGAAGACCGGCGTCGCTGGCAAATCCACGATGAACGAGCCTGTCATCGACGGCAGTCGGCTTTTCGATTCGGATGCCTCCGTCGTGCGTGAACTGGGCACCAGCGAGAAGGTGCTGTGGGAGGTGCAGGCCGACGGCTCAGGCGATCTCATCAAGGCGGGCGATCATCTCTACGCCGCCGGCAAAAACAGCCTCAGCGCGATCACCCTGACCGGGAAGCCGGCCATCGCCTGGAGCCTGGCGGTGAAGGGCGAGGTGCGCCGACTGCTCGCCGCGAACGGCAAGCTGATCGCGGTGACCATGGATGGCCGCATTCAAGTTTATGGCGCTGGCGAGAAAAGCGGACGCCTCGAAACGAAGCCGCAAGAGCTCACGGCACCGACGCCCGCAGCGCTGAAGCTTGCGCAGACATTGCTCGACAAGGCAGGAGATCCTGGCGGCCATGCGCTGGTCTTTGGCGCGGAAGATCGCGCCTTGATCGATGCACTGCTGCTCCAGTCGAAGATGCAGATCACCGTGGTGGAGCCCGACATGGAGAAAGTCGGTGACCTGCGACGCGAATACGATGCGTGGGGCGTTTATGGCACGCGCATCACCTTTCACGCCGGGGACGCGCTGTCGTTTCAGGCTCCGCCCTACTTCGCGAATCTCGTCATCACGCCTAACGCGCACCTTTCCACCGCCTACGCGTCCGTGCGTCCCTACGGCGGGGTCTTGTTCTGCCGTGTTCCGGTGGATGCGGGCGGGCTGGAGAATGCGAAGGTCGAAAAGCTCGGCGCTGACCACCTCATCATTCGTGAGGGCGCCCTGCCCGGTGCGGCGGACTGGACGCATCAGTATGGCGACATCGGCAACACGGTGAAGTCCGACGACGACCGCGTGCGGGCGCCGCTCGGCATGCTGTGGTTCGGCGGCAGCTCGAACATGGACGTCCTTCCACGTCACGGCCACGGACCGCCCGAGCAGGTGGTGGGCGGGCGGCTTTTCATCGAAGGGATGCACAGCGTCAGCGCACGCGATGTGTACACCGGCCGCATCCTCTGGAAGCACGACTTCAAAGACCTCGGCACCTTTGGCATCTACTACAATGAAACCTACGAGGACACGCCGCTGAGCACGGCTTACAACCAGAAGCACATCCCCGGTGCCAACGGCCGCGGCACGAACTACATCGCCACGGAGGACGTGGTTTATGTGGCGCTCAAAGGAGAATGCCAGATGCTCGACTCACGCACTGGGGAACGGCGGAAGACGATCAAGCTGCGCCAAGAGGCCAATGATTCCGCGCAATGGGCCTTCATCGGCGTTTTGGACGATCTGCTCATCGGCGGAGATGACTTCGCGCATTTCAGCCTGAAGACCGGCGCCGCCAAGAGCCGCGCCGCCGCGCCGATCGAGGACTATTCCGCCAGCGCCGGCCTTGCCGTCTTTGACCGGCACAGCGGTCGAGTGCTCTGGCGCGTAAAGGCGCGGCACAGCTTCCTGCACAACGGCATCGTCGCGGGTAACGGCCGCATCTACTGCCTCGACAAGCTCACCTCCCATGCGGAAAACCTGCTGGAGCGTCGCGGCCACGATCTGCCGAAGGATTACCGCGTCATCGCCCTCGATGCCCGGACAGGCGAAGTGCTGTGGCAGCAGGAAAAGGACATCTTTGGCACCTGGCTCGGTTACTCGAAGGAGCACGACGTCCTGCTACAGGCCGGTGCGAAAGCGGGCGACCGTCTCGCCACGGAAGTCGGTGACGGCATGATCGCCTACGAAGGCAAAAGCGGGCGCGTGCGCTGGCAGGATCTGAAGCGCGTTTACACCGGTCCCTGCATCCTGCACAACGAACTCATCCTCACCGGTGCCAACTCTTACAGCAGCTCCGGCGGCGCCTTCAGCCTGTTAACCGGCGAGCCGCACCTCGTGAAAAACCCGCTCACGGGCGCCATGGAACCGTGGCGCCTCAATCGCACCTACGGCTGCAACACCATCATCGCTAGCGAACACCTGCTCACCTACCGCAGCGGCGCGGCGGGCTTTTACGACCTCGACAGCATGAGCGGGACCTCCAGCCTCGGCGGTTTCAAATCTGGCTGCACTTCGAACCTCGTCGTCGCCAATGGCGTGCTCAACGCGCCCGACTACACGCGCACCTGCTCCTGCGCCTACCAGAACCAGACCTCGCTGGCGCTCATTCACATGCCGGAGATGGAAATGTGGAGCTACAGCCAGTTCGGCCTCGATGCGAAGCAGGGCGACCGTATCCGCCGCGCTGGCATCAATTTAGGTGCACCCGGCAACCGTCGCGATGCCGACGGCACGCTCTGGCTGGAGCATCCGCACGTCGGCGATGGCAACGCGCCGCAGCTCGGCGTCGAAGGCATCGGCAAGGACGTGAAGTGGTTCCGCCGCCACAGTTCCCAAGTCACGACAAGTGGCGCAAGCCAACCCTGGATCGCCGCGTCCGGCTTGATCGGCGAAGGCGAGATCGTCATCACGCCCTCGCTTCGGCGGCCTTTGCTCGTGAAACCCGGCAAAAAGCCCGATGAGGACACAGTCGCGCAAGAGCCGCTGCTGAAGATCGACTACCCGCCGCTGAAGCACACCGTGCGTCTGCACTTCAACGAGCCGGATCAGCTGCCTCCCGGCGACCGCGTCTTCAATGTCATGCTACAGGGGGAAACTGTTTTGGAGAACTTCGACCCTGCGAAAGAAGGCGGCAGTGTCGTGCGCGAATTCAATGGCGTCGTCATCGGGCCGAACCTGCGCCTCACGCTGAAGTCCGCGCCGGGCTCGAAAGCCAAGCCCGTGCTCTGCGGCGTGGAGTTTGTGGCCGAGTAAAGCCTGCACGGCAGAATCTGCGCCGGGTGCCACGCCGGTCCTCCTGCGGTCATTCCAGGCCGTAGCTCTTCATCCACCAGTCCACGCGCTCGGCGTCGGTCGGCTCGGGTTTTTGCAGGCGCTTCTGCCAGGTGCGCTGGTAGTCGCCGCGCTTCGACTTCTGAATGTCTGTCATCGGCGGCTCGGTGGCTGGATCGCCAGCGGCACCCTTGTCTCCGCTGGTTTTGATCCAGTCGCCCAGAGTCTCACGCATCTTCGCGATCGAAGACGCCTGCTCCGGATGGCGGGAGACATCGTGCAGCCCCTGGGCGTCGGTTTTGAGGTCGTAAAACTCGATGCCGGGCCGGGTCGGCGCGAGCCACTGCGCCTGAAAGGTGTCGAGCCCGCCGGAGGCGTTCAGCACGCGTAGCAGAGGCATGCCGGGATAGCTCGCCTCTTTGTAGCCGGACCAGTTCAGCCGGGAGAGATCCGGATTGAAGTTCTGAATGAGCCACGCGTCACGGCTGATCACGGCGCGGATGCGGTCCATGGCGTCTCCGCAGCGATCCCTGGCGGCGAAAAGGTGATCGCGCTCAGGAAAATCGCCGTCGAGCAGCGGCTGGCCCTCCATCCACGACGGAACCGGCAGGCCGACATGGGAGAGGATGGTCGGTGCCAGATCGATGAGGCTCACCAGACGCTCCTCGACGCCGCCGGCCGCGACTCCCGGGCCGCGCATGATCAGCGGGACCTGGATGCCCTCAACGCTCAGCCATTGCTTCCCCCACGGCATCGGACGGCCATGATCGGCGAAGAACATGACGATCGTGCTGTCGAGCACGCCTTCCTCTTTGAGCTGGTCGAGGATCACGCCCACGCGTTGATCGACCATCTCGACACTGCGATGATAGGCATACCAGTCACGGCGGACGAGCGGGTGATCCGGATAGTTCGCCGGGATTTGGATCGCCTTCAGTTTCTCCTCATCGTAGCTCTCAGGAATGGGAAACGGACGATGCGGCTCCGCGATCTGAAACTGCGCAAAGAACGGCTGCCCAGGCTTCCGCTTCCGCCAGTCGTCGCCATCGAACATCTCGGCCGAGTCGTGTTTGAAATTGTAGTGCGTTTTTCCCTTCTTGATGGCCTTCCCGCTGCGCACCGCGCCCGGCGCGGCCGCATTTGTCACGAACCAGCCCGCCTCGCGTAGCAGCGTGGGTAGCGGCACGTAAGGCGCGGGCAGCGGCTGCGGATTCTCCGCATCGTGCGGGTGCAGCCCCGTGGTCGTCTGGTAGCAGCCCAGAATGAAGGCGGAGCGCGAGGCACTGCACACCGGCGCACTCGCGTAGGCCCGGGCAAATCTCCGGCCTTCCGCCGCCATGCGGTCGAGATTCGGCGTGTCCACGTCCTTCAGTCCGTAGGCGCCCGTGTCCGGTGACATGTCGTCGGCGATGATCCAGACGATGTTCGGGGGCGGTCCTGCGGCCTGAGAATTCACAAATCCGAGCGTTGAAACGGCAATCGCGAGGAAAAGAGAGAATGGGCGCATCGGGCAACCTCCCGCAGTTCCCGGCCTTTTTCAAACACGCAACGAGCTCGAGCCGGGGAGCAGGCGATGGCTTCCGTGCCTCGGCATCTCTTGCGGCACCCGAAAACCCCGTTGACGCCCCCGTTTTGGGGAATACTCTCCCGGCCTCACGGACACATCATCAAATCATGATTCGTCCATATGTTTAACCCACACGCCCATCACCATGTCACGTAGTTACATCTTCTCGTCCGAGTCCGTCGGCGAAGGCCATCCCGACAAAGTTTCCGATACCATCTCCGACGCCATCCTCGATGCCTGCCTCAAGATCGACTCCAAGAGCCGCGTCGCCTGCGAGACCTTCGTGAAGAGCAACATCGTCGTCGTCGGCGGTGAGATCACCATCCCGAAGCTTCAGAACAAGAAGCTCGGCACCACCAAGCCCATCGACGAAGTCATCAACGTCGGCCAGGTCATCCGTGATGCCGTCCGCGGTATCGGCTACACGAACGCGGACGACGTCTTCCACGCCGACCAGATCTTCATCAACAACTACCTCACCATCCAGAGCCCCGACATCGCTCAGGGCGTGGACGCCGCTGAAGCCGAAGGCAAGAAGCACGGTGAGCAGGGCGCCGGCGACCAGGGCATCATGTTTGGCTACGCCTGCGACGAAACGCCCGAGCTCATGCCCGCGCCGATCATGTTCGCCCACCGCCTCGGCCGTGAACTCACAAAGATCCGCAAGGCCGGCAAAGTGGCCAAGTGGCTCCGCCCGGACGCCAAGAGCCAGGTCTCCGTCGAATACGTTGATGGCAAGCCAACCCGCATCGTGAACGTCGTCATCTCCACGCAGCACGCCGCCGACGTGAGCCACGCCGAGATCGAAAAATTCTGCATCGAGCAGGTCATCAAGAAGGTCCTGCCGAAGAACATGCTCACGAAGGACACCGAATACCTCATCAACCCGACCGGCAAGTTCGTCGTCGGCGGTCCTCAGGGCGACAGCGGCCTGACCGGACGCAAAATCATCGTCGATACCTACGGCGGCATGGGCCGTCACGGCGGTGGCGCCTTCTCCGGCAAAGATCCGTCCAAAGTGGACCGCAGCGCCGCTTACATGGGCCGCTGGGTCGCCAAGAACGTCGTCGCAGCCGGCCTCGCCGCGAAGTGCGAAGTGCAGTTCGCCTACGCCATCGGTCACCCGCTTCCTGTGAGCGTTCACATCGACACCTTCGGCACTGGCGCCATCAGCGATGACAAAATCCTCGCCGCCGTGCTCAAGGTCTTCTCCTTCAAGCCTGCCGACATCGTCAAGCAGCTCAACCTCCTGCGCCCGATCTACTCCAAGACCACCAACTACGGTCACTTCGGCAAGATCGACGATCCCGACATCACCTGGGAACAGACGAACAAGGCCGAGGCGCTCAAGAAGGCCGCGAAGTAGTCCAAAGTTGCCCGGTTCCTGCGGAACCGGGACATGCCTTGTTCCACAGGAACAAGGCTACAATCTCGAAAGCCGCGCAGCGACCCTGCGCGG
>CAMAZK010000040.1 GCA_945863205.1 Akkermansia muciniphila
GGCGTGCCACCTGTCTGCCTCAGCTTTTCCAACCGCTCCTGCGATGAACACCGGCTCCGCATCGACGGCGGCAGCGTCACAAAACCGGCCATCCCGCCCGTCCCGATCCCCTTGCCAAATCCTCCGCCCGCACCCGCCATGCCGAATCCTCCGCTCGCACCCAGCGCTCCGCCGCCCAGCATCGCGCTGACGTCCGGCATGTCCAGGGCGTCCGGCGGTGCTTCCGGCAGCGTGATCGAGGAATTCATGCTCGTGGTCACCAGCTTCTTCATCGGCATCGTCTTGCTGATCGAGCTGCGCTTCTTCTGCTGAACCTTGTGCTGCAGATCCTGACTGGCCGCCTGCCCCTGCGCGGTTCCGCCTCCCGGCAGGAAGTCCACCTCCTTGTCGAGCACTCCGCTCTGGAACACCACGAAGAGCGCCAGCACGCCGAGTCCCACATGAATCAGGATGCTCATGAGCAAGGCGCTGCCGCCCACCTTTCGCCACATCTTGACAAAATTGTTCGGTTCCTTCCCCCCCTCGATGTGGGTCAAGGCCGGAGGATGAAAGACCGCTCCTTCCACATGGGCCATCACCGGGACGCCGACACCGGCATCTGCGGGCGGCTCAGCGACGACTGCGGCGGCTACGGTAGGCGCACTGGAGGGAGCTGGCGCCACGAGCGCAGGCGCAGGAACCGCGGTCACAGGAACTGACGCCACTCCGGTAGGCGGCGGCGGCACTGCGGGCATCGGCATGCCTGTAGGCATCGGATAGCCCGGCGGGTAACCGGGCATCTGCGGCGGGTAACCCGGCGGATAGCCTGCCGGCATTTGCGGCGGATAACCCGGAGGCATCGCGTAGCCGGGTGGATAGCCCGGCGGCATCTGCGGCGGATAGCCTTGCGGGTAACCGGGCATCTGCGGCGGATAGCCTTGCGGGTAGCCGGGCATATGCGGCGGATAGCCTTGTGGATAGCCGGGAGGTGTCACATAGCCCGTAGGCAGCGGCTGCGTGGCTCCCGGATCGGGCTGCGGCGTGTTCGACGGCGGCGGATTCATGGCACTCTCAATTCAGATTAACTTGGGGCAATTGCAAAAACCTGCGGACCGAGATCCGAACTAGAAGCCGGCATCGCCACCGACAGAAAAAGTCACATTCGACACCTTCGCGACCGTCAGGGCATTCAGCACGTCAATGACGCGCTCATAGGTGGCCTGCTCCTCGGCCTCGATGGTGACGATGACCTTGGCGTTGCGGTTGTCCGCCTCCTGCTTCAGGCGCATGAGCGTAGCGGTGAAATTCGGCAGCTTCTTGTCCGTCGGGCTGTCGAACTCCTCCTCGTTCAGCGTGACATAACCCGCTTCTTCGACTCCCACGATGATCTCATCCGGCATCTCCTGCGGGGCATCCAGACTCGCAGGCGCCATCCCCGGCAGCTGGCTCTTGAGTTCCATCTCCTTCTTCACGGCCCCCGCCATCACCATGAAGAACAGCATGATGACGAAAACCACGTCAATCATGGGGGCGATCTGGAACCCCAGATTGACATTGTCGGCCTCGATCTTTCTCTCTTTCTTTGATGACATGACGGTTATTGGTTGAGTGCCGAGAACGAGATATCATCAATGCCGGCCTGAGCGATGATGGCCATGACCTTCTGGACCTCGATGGCCGGCAGCGCCTTGTCACCGCGGATGACGACTCGGAACGCCGGGTTCTGCGCCTTGCTGCCGCTGAGGATATCGACCAGCGGCTCGGTTTGAGGGTAGGGTCGATCCTGGAACATCACCAACGACTCCTGCTTCGCACTGCTCCAGCGGACGTTGATGATCGCCTCGTTGGCCAGGTTCTTTTCCTTCTTTTTGGCATCCCCCGCGATCGGCAGGTTGATCTCCTTGTCGATCTTCGCCACCTGAGAGGTGGTGATGCTCATGAAAAAGATGAGCAACACGAGCAACACATCGATCATCGGAGCGATTTGAAACTCCGGTTCGCCACTTTCTGATCCGCCGCCTCCTCCGCCCATAGTCTTAGAAAATTAGGGATTGATGTGAAGATTCGAGAAAACGGCGACTACGCCGCCGAAACGACAGGCGTCGCTTCTTCGGCGCCACCCTCGACCCAGTTTGGAATGGCCGCGAAGAACTCCTCTTCGCCGACATGGGCGCCTTTGAGGTGCTCGTAAGGCATTTTGCGGAAAAGAGCCGTGGTCACGTCCTGCAACGCGGTCAGTCCGCCCTGGAGACGGTTGCGGAGGAAGTAGAAGAACAGGAAAGCCGGCACTGCGACGATGAGGCCGGTGGCGGTAGCCACGAGCACCTCCCCGATGTGGCCAGAAAGTGCGCCCACGTCCTGCGCACCGCTCTTCCCCAGCGAGGCGAAGGCGCCTTTCATCCCGCTGACGGTCCCGATCAGCCCGATCATCGGGGTGCAAACACCGAGCACCGAGAGGTAATTGATACGCGTCTGGATGGTGGAGTTCACCTTGTTGAGTTCGGCAAACATGGCCGTGTCCACAGCTTCTTCACCATCGCCGACAAAGCTGAGAGTCACGCGAGTCACATCACAAAAGGGTGACAGATTGCCTTTGCAGAACTGGTAAGCGCCGACGTAGTCGCCAGCCCGAAAAAGATCCTGAACCTGGCTGACATGAGGGCGTGGCGCCATCTTACCGACGCCCGTGCGCAGCCATAGATCAACAGTCAGCCAAACCAGCACGACCGAGCAGATCAACAGGGGCCACATCACCCAGCCTCCCTCAAGGAAGAGATCGACAAAGGTTTCGGTGTGGGCACCTTCTTCCGCTCCGCCTTCCACCGCATCCTGGGCGAACGTCGAGATGGGCGAAATCGCACCGAGAGCCAGCAGAAGTGGTGCGAACACTCGGTCGGAACCGTGGAACATGGATTTGGTCATGGTAGTGGGGATGTTGGATTGCATGGGTGGAAGATGATATCAGGCTTTCGGCGGTGTCTCGGTGCTCTTGGCGGATTCGCCATCCTTGGCATTTTCACCATCGGAGGCGCCATCCGTCACGACGGCTTCGTCAACGTTCTTCATGCCATTGATGGCCGCTTTTTCCCGGGTGGCCGCATCGGCGATCTGCGAGCCTGGATAGGCCTCGATGATTCGCGCCAGAAATGCGTTTGCGTCCTCGTAGCGCTTCATCTTGATCAAAGTCTTCGCGGCGTTCATCTCCGCCTCAGGCACCCGCTGCATTTGCGTGCCGTAGAACACCGGGATGCGCAGATAGGCCAGGAGCGCCTTCTCCCACTCCTTCTTCCGGCTGTGGACATCGGCAATGATCGCCCAGAGCGATGCGCCGATGGCGGAGTCGTCCGTCTCCTTCATGATATTCTGGGCCTCGAGAATAATCGCCACGTAGTCCGACGTCGTCTGACGCTCGATATCGAGCTGGATGATGCGCAGCCGCATCTTCTGGGCGTCGGTCAGCTTCAAGGTACGCAGGGTGGGGAGCGCCTTGACGACGTCATCAAACTTGCCCGCCTGATTGAGCGCCTCGACGTAGGCAAAGTAGATGTCCACATACCAGTTGCCCTCGATGTCCTGGAACAGTTCGAAGAAATCACGGCCCTTTTTCAAGATGGCGATGGCTTCTTCGGACTTTCCTTTGGCGAGGAGGTCGGAAGATTCGGTCAGTTCCGCCGGATAGGGCCACTCCAGCAGTTCGATGTTGCGTTTGTCGATGACGCTAGTGGCGGTCTGCTCGCCAATCTTGATGGTCCTGACGATCTTCTTGCCGTCCTCAATGGTGAACTCGGAAGAAAAGATGCGGTCCCCGCCCTTCAAAACGATGGCCTGGCCGAAGGCCGGGGCGAAACCGGAGAAGACGAGCAGAGAAGCGATGAGAGTAAAAAGACGCATGGCTGAAAGTCGGGGTTCGGTTCAGAGCGTGGCGACGAGTTGCCGGGCTTCCTTCATCTCCGGCTGATCCTCCAGATCTTTCCGGGCGGTCATCTCCTGGAGGTGCATCTTTGCCTCTTCACGTTTACCGAGAGTCAGAAACGATTTGGCGCAAAGGAGATAGGACTTGGCCATCTCATCTTTCCACTTCTGGTGAGCGATGAAAACACGCTGGAAGTAAGCAATCGCCGCTTCATGCTTGCCGTTGGCTGCCTCGATCTCACCGAGCATGCGGAGGGCGTTGGCCGTGGCGTAACCCCGCCATTCCTTGGTGTTGGCGATCTGCTCGAAAAGTGCCTTCGCGTCGTCATACTTCTTGAGTTTGAACTGGCTCTTTGCGATGCCCTGCGTGGCTTCCAGCAGGCGGGAACTGCCGGGGAAGTTGGATGCCGCCTTAAAGAGTTCGAGCGACTCGTCGTACTTGCCCTGATCATAAGCAATCTCAGCCAGGCCAACCGGAGCACCGTCCGCATACTCGCTCTCCGGGAAATAGTCACGCAAACGGACGTAACAAGCGTTGGCCTTGTCCAACTCCCCCTTGTTGCGCGCACTGTCACCCACAGTGGCCAGCAGCATCGGGCTGAGGTCATCCGGCTTTGCCACTTCAATGATGATGTTGAAGTACTTCTCCGCCTTCTCCGGCAGCTTCATCACTTTTGCGAGCCATGTCTTGGCGAAAAGAATGCGCATCTGAGCGGCGCCGTTCATCGCAGCCTGCGGCGGGGTCAGATTCTCCTCCAACTGCTTCTCAACATCCTCAAAGGTGACTTCCGGCTCTGCGGGCGACGGTGCGCCGTCCGGTGAAGCCGAGGGGGCCGTCGCGCGGCGGCGCTTCGGCGCACTGATGCTCACAAGCTGCTGGATCAGACCTTCCACCTGCTGATTGGCGGCGTTGGAGATTCGGGTCTTGATGTGCTCGGAGAGCAACTTCTTGGCGTCATCAAGCTTTTCCTCCTTGATCTTAGCCCGGCTGATCCAAAGAATCGCCTTCAAGGAAAGTTCGTCGTTCTCCTTGTTCGTGTTGTAGTACTTCTGCCACATTTCGGACAGCGCCGACCAGTTGTTGAAGCCGACATAGAGATCCGTGACGTTGTCCATCGCGTACTTCAGGACATCAGGCGTCTTGGCCTTGTCCACTGCCATGGCAAACTGCTCCATGGCCCCCTCATACTCCTGCCTTTGATTGTAAATGTCACCGAGGAGCGCGTGTACTTGACCGATGTTCTGGTCGTTTGGCGCGTCTGCGATGATGCTCTTGAGTTCGGCCTCAGCGTCATCCCTTTCGCCGCCTTGGAAATTGATGAAGGCGATGCGATAACGGGCATCCACCACGTACTGCCCCTTGGGGTTCTCTTTGATGTAGGTGGTGAACGCCTTCATGACGCTCTTGTAATCGTTCTGGTAGAAGTAGCTCAGCGCCACGCGGTAGAGCGCATCATCCTTGTAAACGGTCTCAGGAAAGTCCTGCACCAGCAGCTCGAAGGCCATGCGAGCCTCATCGAACTGCTGCATCTCAAAAAGCACGCTGCCGCGAAGGAAGCGCAGGCGCTCCTTGTCCGCTTTCGGGAAAGTCTCGGCCTTCGCAAAGGCATCGACCGCCTCCTTGAGCTGCTTGTTCTGATAGGCAAGCATGCCGAAGAGCTCGGAGACCTGGCCGACCTGCTCGCTGTCCGGAAAGTCCTCAATGAAGCTCTCACACAATTCACGCGCCACGGAGATGCGCTTGAGAGCCCCGTTCACCATGATCAGGCCGTAGAGGCACTTGTCCCGTTGGGGGAACTCCTTGAACTCAGTCACGATCACCTCAAATGCCAGAATCGACTGCCAGAGGCGGGAGGGATCCCCGGCCGTGCCATCTTCCTTCGGAGCGCCCATCTCGTAGTAGCAGCGGCCAAGCCGATAAAAGAGGGAGGCGTCGTAATCCGTGCGCTTCTCAATCTCCGCCATGATCTCTTGATTCGCCTTGAGCTTGGTCTCCAGTTCTTCTTTCCGCACACCCGTGGCCGTCTTCAACTGCCCTTCGAGTTTGGCCAGTTGCTCGGTTTGAATCCGGGAGATTTCATTCTTCCGGCGCACCAGCTGGTAGGCTCCCAACGCCTCTTTGTACGCCTTCTTCTCCATCATCTGATCCCCGAGCTTAAGGTAGATGTTGTTCATCTGGGCGATGTTGTCACCGCCTGACGCGAAATTGCGCACCTTCTCCATCAGGGCGCCGGCTTCCTCCAGCTTCCCGTCGGCGACGTATAGGTTGGCGGCCATGATCGCCGCCTGGATGGACTCCGCGCTGCGGATGCCGTCAGCGAGCACCGATGTCAGAATTTCCAGCGCCTTGGCCTTGTCATCCTTCTTGGTGAGTGCGTCGGCGATGAGGAGTCCGGCTTCAGCCTTCTTGTCGGGCGAATTGCGCACGACGTCCGTCAGCACCTCGACCCCTTTATCTTCCTGCTTGCTGGCGATGTAGGAGCGACCTAGCGCCATGCGAACATCCGTGATGGCACCGCCCTGCGGGTACTTTTCCACGAAGGCCTCGAGAGTCTCGATAGCTTTGGCGTAGTCCCCCATGTTGTAGTAGCAGGCCCCCTCGATGAACATGATGCCCTCAAAAGGCTTGTTATTGAGCTTCTCTTTGGCCTGATTCACCTTCGACAAGGCTTCCTGATACTTGGCCTCTGCAAAAAGGGCGCCAGCCGCCTCGATCAGAGCTTCGGTCTCCGCCTGGATGTTCAGCGCCGGCGCAGCGGCAGGAGCCCCCGGAGCGGGCGGCGGCGCCTGTGCGAATGCAGGAGTGCCGATCAGCAGCAATGCGGCACACAGGGACAATTTCAGGGCTGGCAGGTTTCGTTCCACGGCGGACATGAATACAAAAAAAAGGCCCCGGGATGCAAGCACTGAATCGTGCTTGGCTTCAAAGTTCGGAGCGCTGGGTGGCTGGAAAGCGGCAAACGGCATTTTTTCCAATTGGGAGGCCGAGACTAGCAGGATGGTCATTTTTGTCACGGGAGAAAAGGTCCAAAGAAAAAAATCCCCGCATCCCGTGCCCCCCCCCTCCTGCCACGGCGACCGGCTCCCCACGACCAATTCGGAAAACTCCCCGTTCGACATTCGGGATCCAGCGTTGGAAACTGCTGGTCATGTCAGACCCCGTTCTCGAAGTCAATGATCTCACTTTCCGCCGCGGCCGCCCCATTCTCAGTGGCATCTCCTGGCGCGTCGATGCCGGCCAGCACTGGTGCATCCTCGGCCCGAACGGCTGCGGCAAGACATCGCTCATCAATCTGATCACCGGATACGATAGCGCGACGGACGGCACCCTGCGCATCGGCAGCAGCATTTTCGGCGACGATGACTGGCGCGAGGTGCGGCGGCGCGTCGGACTCGTCACGAACACGTTGACGACCTATCTGGAGAGCGGCGAACCGGTGCTCGACGTCATCGCAAGCGGTCGCGAGGCCAAACTGAATCTGATCGAGGCCCCGCCCGCCGCATGGAGGCGCGAAGCAGAGCAACTGCTGTCTCGCGTCGGCTGCGAGTATCTGCAGGAAGCCCTCTGGGGACCGCTTTCACAGGGCGAGAAGCAGAAGGTTCTCATTTGCCGGGCGCTTATGGCCGAGTTCGAGGTCCTCATTCTCGACGAACCCTGCGCCGGACTCGACCCCGTAGCCCGCGAACACTTCCTGCAATGGATGCAGAGCCTCGCCGGTCAACCACACTCCCCTTCCCTCATCATGGTGACGCATCATGTGGAGGAGATTCTGCCCTGCATCACCCACATCCTCATGCTATGCGACGGTCGCATTCACGCCGGAGGTCCCAAACGGCGAACCCTGACCAGCGCCAATCTCAGCGCCATCTACGGCGCCCCGGTAAAGCTCACGCGGCGGGGAGAGCGTTATGCACTGCGGCTGCTGGAAGCTCTGTGACCTCCGCCCGATAAGGAGGACACCACGATCACAGAGTGGACTCCTGCGGCTTCGAAGAATCGACCAATCCCCGACCACCTCATGAATCGCACAGGAATCCTCGCCGGAGGAAACTTCATCATCGATCACGTCAAGCTCATCGACCGCTACCCCGATCAGGACATGCTCGCCCTCATCCGCGGCGAGTCGTCATCGAACGGCGGCGGCCCCTACAACGTTCTCAAGGATCTTGCAGCGATGCAGGTCGGCTATCCGCTCGAAGCCGCAGGCCTCGTCGGCCACGATCCCAATGGCGACTGGATTCTGCGCGATTGCCAGGCGGCCGGCATCGACGTCAGCCAACTCCATCAAACCCGCGATGCTCCGACGAGCTACACCGATGCCATGACCGTCTGTGGCACCGGTCGGCGCACTTTTTTCCACCACCTCGGCGCCAATGCGGTGCTCGGCGCCGGACACTTTGATTTCACCCGAACGCGGGCCAAGATTTTTCACCTCGGCTACCTCATGCTTTTAAGCGAGATGGACCGCATCCGCGAAGACGGGCGCAGCGTGGCCAGCATCGTTCTCGAAGCCGCACGGGCCGCCGGACTCGCAACCAGCGTGGACCTCGTCAGCGCCGACCATCCGGACTTTCGAACCATCGTAACATCCTCCCTGCCGTTCACGGACCACCTCATCGTCAATGAAATCGAGGTAGGCCTGGTGATCGGCGATAACCTGCAATCTTCCCATGACGACATTCAGCGCATGCAGGACGCGGCGCGTTCGCTGCTGGCGCTCGGCGTGCGTCGCGAGGTCATCATCCACTTTGAGGCCGGAGCTGTCGTCGCAGAAAAGGCCGGGGCGGTGCACCATCAAGCCTCCTTGCACCTCCCGGACGGATTCATCGCAGGTGCGACAGGCGCGGGGGATGCCTTTGCCGCCGGCTACCTGCACGGCACGCACGAGGAGTGGAGCATCGCGGACCGCCTAAAGCTAGCCGTGTGCACCGCCGCGATGAGTCTCACTGATCCGACCCCCTCCCTCGGATTGAAGCCCGTGTCCGAATGCCTGAAGCTGCTGGATACGCTGAAGCATCTGAACTGACCAGCCAGTCCCCGCCGCTAGCGGATCAAGACTCCCGGATTTTCACTGCGAGGTTGTCCAGACGACGCTTGAAGTCACTGGAACCGTTGATCAGGTTGTTGATGACCTTGCAGGCGTGAATGACGGTGCCGTGATCACGGCCACCGAACTCATCGCCGATCTGGATGAGCGGAAGCTTCGTGAGCGTGCGGGTCAGGTACATCGCCACCTGCCGCGCTTCGGCGATCGTCTTCGGGCGGCGAGGCCCGGTGAGATCACTGACACGCAAGTCATAGAATGTGGCAACGACACGCTGCACGCGGTCCACGGTGATCGTCTTCGACTGGTCGTCGTCGATGACGTCATGCAATAGCGTAGCCAGAGCCGATTCGGTCGTGACCGGCCCTTCTAGGGAGACGTGGGCGGCGACACGCATCAGCGCCCCCTCCAGTTTGCGCACATTGGCGCGAATCCGATGGGCCATGAACTCGATGATCCAAGAGTCTAGCGCGACGTTGAAGTCGCTCTGCTTGCGCCGCAGGATGGCGATACGGGTTTCAAAATCCGGAACCTGGATCTGCGTGGCCAGGCCCCACTCAAATCGGGAAACGAGACGGCTCTCAAGCTTCTTGATCTCGCTCGGCGGACGGTCGCTGGCGAGGACGATCTGCTTCGCGTTGTTGAAGAGCTCGTTGAACGTGTGGAAGAACTCCTCCTGGGTGCTGTCCTTCCCCTCAAAGAAGTGGACGTCATCAATCAACAACACGTCCACCTTCCGATACTTCTGACGGAACTGTGTGAAGGTCTGCTTCTTGATCGCCTCCACGAACTCGTTGGTGAACTGCTCGGAGGTGACATAGCGGACGTTGGCGCGCGGTTTGCGGGCCAGGACCTCCTGGCCGATGGCCTGCATGAGATGTGTTTTTCCGAGCCCCGTGGGGCCGTAGAAGAACAGCGGATTGTAAATGCGCCCGGGCTTCTCGGCCACGGCACGCGCCACCGCCACGGAGTAGCTGCTGTTTGTGCCGGTGACGTAGCTGTCGAAGTTGAACTTCGCATTCAGTCCAGCCTCGCTGAAGAAACGGATGGGCTGGTCCGCTCCATTGGCGCGAGCCGCCTTCATTTCTGGAAGCGGCGCAAACGCCACCCCGTTCGAAGGCGCTGCAGGCTCCGAAGCCACCCGGAACTCAATGACAGCCGGAACACCCGTTACTTCCGCCACTGCATCAGCCACAGCACCCGAATGATTGCTCTCGATCCACAGTTGATGAATTGGATTGGGCACTGTGATGACGAAGTGCCCATCATCTTGGAGCGAGGCCGACGTGCCACTGAAGCAACGCAGGAAATTGTCACCGCCCAAACGCGCCTCAAGGATCTGGCAGACCTGGCTCCAAACCGTGGGCTGGAGAGCCAGCACTTCTTCGCGAACCTGCGGGCTTGTGGGGATGGTTGCCGATCCGATGATGCTTTCTTCGCTGCGCGCCATGTGTGATTCTCCGGAAAAAATAGGGTCGAAAATGGTTTTGGGATTCTTTTCAAAAATACACAGAGAAGACCCCGAGAGAGCTCAATTGATTTTCAAAAAGTGACGCCGCTTTGTATGACGAAACCGACACAAACCACAAGCTCTACTTCGATATATTTTTTGAAGTTTTTGTGCTCGCAATGAAATGAAATGATGCACGCGACGGAGATGTTCGCAGAACGCCGCGAACATCCTGTTAACAGCATGCGAACAACTCCGCGAACCACTGCTCA
The DNA here is from genome assembly GCA_945863205.1 of Akkermansia muciniphila. Classification (GTDB taxonomy): domain Bacteria; phylum Verrucomicrobiota; class Verrucomicrobiia; order Verrucomicrobiales; family Verrucomicrobiaceae; genus Prosthecobacter. Next base: position 10,659 of record CAMAZK010000040.1, read on the forward strand.
GGCACGGTTCCTGCGCTCAAAAAACATCGTTCATGGCTGCGCACTCAGGCCGTCCTTCTCAATGATCCTTCTTGAGATGTTCGCCCAGAAGATCACGACCGAAGTCGCCATCAAAGCTGCGCCACACGCTGTGCACATGGTTGGCTCCATTCTGCGTGTTGTCGTACTCGATCAGGAAGGTCTTGCCCTGCACGCGGTAGTAGTGGGGCTCCCCGCGTTCGAGTCCGCCCGCCCAGGCGAAATGAATCGGACCATCGCTATGAATTTCCTTGCGGACTTCGGCGGCCACATCAGGGCGCTGACGCCCGAGGTACTCGTCGATCAAACGCGCGAGCATTTCTTTCTGCTTGGCATCCATATCGGCATCCGCGAGTCCAGATGGCTCCAAGGGGCTGACTTTGCGCTCCGCAGCGGTGAGCATTTCCTTCGGCGCGACCTCGGCGACGAACGCCGTTTTGAACTGCTCTGCGCTGAGGGACTTCACCAGCTCCCGACCGAGTTCCTCCTCCACAGCAAGCACTCGCAACCCCTGAAGAGAGCCCTCGCGGATTTCGCCGGGATTCGATCCCATGAAGCAGGGGGTCGCACTGAGCAGGTCTCCGTCCTTGATGGTGAAGTTCAGGGACAAATGATGCCCCTCAATCCTCCACCCCCATGTTCCTTTGTCCGCAGGCTCTCCGAAGATCGAGATGAAGTACTTTTCAGGATCGCGCTTTTCACGAGTCGCCGCGCGCTTCGACTCATCCGCACCCTCCATTTGGAACAAGACTTCCTCCAAACTCATGATGGTCACCGCCTTGGCGGACCCGCGGAACCCCAAACCCGTATTGAGAAGGGCATGCGCCAGCAGCCCCTGCTGGGGGGAAAGATCCTTCATCGCAACGCCTTTGCGTTCCCTCGGGATAAAATGCCAGTTTTCGCGCTCATCACCGCCAAACTCAAAGGAGGCAGCAGCCCTCTTTCCATCGTCCAGGGAAGCAAGGAACACCTTCGCGATAGCCGCCATCTGGCGTCCCGCCTCATGTGCTGGAAGTGACAGGGGGGCAGCAAGCAGGCAGGCGATAAAGACGGAGGAGCGAAGGAGAGGATGCATGGTTGTGAATCGGCGAATATGCCGGAAGGGCAAGTCGAACGCGGAAACCGGGGCGGATTTGTCATCGGAGCCCCGCAATTTTTTGCTGCTGCGGCTCCACGGCGTTGACACTTTCGTTCTTAAGGTAGTAGGCTGAGCAATATCGAAAAATCAGAATCACTCCCGAACCGCACGATTTCCCGAATTCATGTACTCAAATGAAGCTTACCTCCTCGAACAGCTCCAAGAAGCCGGATTGCTGTCCGATCACGACGTTCAGAAGGCCAAGACCGGCCTGAAACCCGGCGAAAGCGCCGTAGCTGAACTCATCAAGTCGGGCGTCGTCACTGACGAGCAGATCGCGCAGTCCATCGCCGTGAGTTCCGGGATGGAGTACGTGGACCTGCATGGCTTCGAGCCTCACGGCGGACTGAAAGGACTCGTCAGCCTCGAGGTGGCGCTCAAGTACAAGATCGCCCCGCTCGGCACCAACGGCACGGCATTGCAGGTCGTCGTGGCCGATCCCTACGATTTTGAGACCCTAGACGCCCTCCCTCACGTGCTACAGCCGGATCTGGAATTTTACTGTTCCACTCCGGCGCTGATCAAGACGCTCCAGGCCAATCTCTATGGCAACGAAGCCGTCATGGGCCGTGGGGTTTTCAAAACGCCCGGTCAGATCGGTGAATCCTCCAGCGACGATGATGCTCCCATCATCAAGCTCGTCACCAACATGCTGATGGAAGCCTTCAAGAGTAAGGCTTCGGACATTCACATCGAGCCCCTCGAGAAGGACATCCGCATCCGCTACCGCATGGACGGCGTGCTGGTCGATGTCGAGCACCACCCGAAGCGCCTGCACTCCGCCATCATCGGTCGTATCAAGATCATGACCGGCTCGATGCAGTTGGACGAGAAACGCGTCCCGCAGGACGGTCGAATTCAGATGTCCTTCAACGACAAGGAGATCGACATGCGCGTCTCGATCATCCCCACGAATAACGGTGAAAGCGTCGTCATGCGCGTTCTCGACAAGAGCAGCCTGCGCCTCGGCCTCGTGGATCTCGGCTTCCTGAGTGATGACCAAGCCGCGTTTGAGCGCCTGATCACGCTCCCGGACGGAATCATCCTGGTCACGGGTCCTACAGGCTCAGGCAAGACGACGACGCTTTACGCCTGCCTGAACTTCATCAACCGCCCTGACCGCAAGATCATCACCGTTGAAGACCCGGTCGAGTATGAACTCGCTGGAATCAATCAGGTCATGGTGAAGGAAGATGTCGGGATGACCTTCGCCGCCGCGCTCCGCGCCATGCTGCGTCAGGCGCCGAACATCATCATGCTCGGGGAAATTCGAGACCTTGAGACCGCATCCATCGCCATCCAGGCATCCCTGACCGGTCACTTGGTCTTCTCCACCCTGCACACCAATGACGCCCCCAGCGCCGTGGCACGTTTGAGCGACATCGGCGTGAAGCCCTTCCTCATCGCCTCCGCCGTTCGTGCCATCCAGGCCCAGCGCCTCGTCCGCAAGCTGTGCCCAGACTGCAAGACGCCTTCCACGCTCAACGATCGCGAGCTTCGCGCCTTGGGGCTGGAGATTTCCCAGGTATCCGAAGCCGTCATCAAGGGACCGGGCGGCTGCTCCAAGTGCCGCCAGGGCGGCTACCGTGGCCGCATGTCCCTTGTCGAAATCTTCACGATCGACGACGAGGTGCGCAACATGGTCAATCAACAACTCACAACGCCGCAGCTCCGCAAACGCGCTCGCGAACTGGGCATGCGAACCCTGCGCGAGGACGGCATCCGCAAAGTTCTCGCCGGTCTCACCACGGCCGAAGAAGTCATCGAAGCCACCATGTCGGACGCCGATTGATCCTTTTTTTGAAGCTCCTTCATTTCCGACAAACAATTCCAACTTCATCCGACGACTATGACCGCACAGAACGTGATTGACATGCTTGAGAGCCGGGGAGTGATCGACAAAGGTCTCGCCTACGACATCGAGCAGGACAGCGTGCAGAACGGAAAGGACATCATCCAGGTCCTGCTCGACTACTCCATTTACAACACCGAAGACGAGTTCTGGGCCCAAGTGGCCGAGGAGCTGGGGGCCGACCATTTCGACCTGGAGAATTTCGAGCCCCCGCCCTCCGTCGTCGCACTCATCCCCTCCGGCATGGCTCGTCTCTACGGCGCGTTTCCGATCACGCTCGATGGACAGGGACTGCATGTAGCCTTCACCGACCCACTGAACCCGCAGCTCGTCGAGGACCTTCGTTTCGGGCTCGAAAAGACGATCGTACCCGTCGTCGCCCGCCGCAGCCAGGTGCAGGCCCTCATCGAGAAGCACTACGGTGCCGGTGCGCCGAGCATCGATGACATTTTTGGACAGCTCGGCAAAAACACGACTGACAACTCCCCCGAAGCTGAGGCCAACTCGGCCCCCATTGTAAAATTCGTCGATCTTGTTCTTCAGCAGGCGATCAAGGAACGCGCCAGCGACATTCACTTCGAACCGTTCGAGAAGGAGTTTAAAATTCGTTACCGCGTGGACGGCTCCCTCTATGAAATGGCTCCGCCGCCGGTTCATCTCGCCACTTCCATCATTTCCCGCGTGAAGGTCATGGCGAACATGAACATCGCCGAGCGCCGCATCCCGCAGGACGGACGCATCATGACAGCCCTGGCAGGAAGGCCGGTGGACATGCGTGTCAACTCCCTGCCCACCCAGCATGGTGAATCCGTCGTGCTTCGCGTGCTCGACCGCTCCTCGGTGAACCTCGACCTCGAGGTCCTCGGCATGAGACCCTTCCTTTTCGACTACATCGTCGAAACCATCCACAAGCCGAATGGCATCTTCATCGTGACGGGTCCCACCGGTGCGGGTAAGACCACCACGCTGTATGCCTGCCTCCGCAAGATCAACACCATCGACGCCAAGCTGCTGACGGCCGAAGATCCAGTCGAGTATGAGCTGGACGGAGTCATGCAGGTGCCGGTCAATGACGCCGTCGGACTGACCTTCGCCAAAGCTCTCCGCGCATTCCTCCGTCAGGACCCCGACCGCATCATGGTGGGAGAAATGCGTGACCTCGAAACCGCGCAGATCGCCATCCAGGCGTCTCTAACAGGACACTTGGTACTCAGCACGCTTCACACCAATGACTCCGCAGGCGCCGTTACCCGACTCGTCGATATGGGCGTCGAGCCCTTCATGGTCGCTGCGACGCTCGAAGGCGTGCTCGCCCAGCGACTGCTGCGCACCATCTGCAAAGGCTGCCGATCTCCTTACGACCCGACCTTGCACATCCTCAACCAGCTCGGCCTGACGCAGGAAGATCTGGGCGGCAAGCAGTTCTACACCGGCGCAGGCTGCAGCACCTGCGGCGGCAGCGGATACAAGGGCCGCAAAGGCATCTACGAATTGTTGGACGTCACCGATCCCATCCGCGATCTGATCACTGGCCGCGCCCCGAGCCTCGTCCTCCGGCAAAAGGCCATCGAGCTCGGCATGGCCACCTTGAGAGAAGATGGTCTGCGCAGCATCTACGACGGGGAAACCACCATCGAAGAAGTCCTCAAATACACCTGATCCCCGCCGTTCCCGGGCCTCTAACCAATCGAATCGGCATCTCCGTCATTATTTGTTGGACAGAACACCCGCCGTCCCGGTAATCTGAAATCCTTTCAAAACCAACGCATCCCAGACTAGCTCCCATGCCCAAGTTTCATTACATTGCCCTGGATCAAAATGGTCAGGAAACCACCGGCGATCTTGACGCCGCCTCAGAATCAGAGGCAGTGAACCAGCTGCGGCAGTCGGGCCTCTACCCGACCAGCGTCGCCGCCGAAGGACAGGGACAGGCAGCAGCCATCAAAAAGCGCGCCAAGACCACCACCAAGGGCAAGGCGAAGGTCGTCAAAGTCGGCGCCAACGCGAAAGTCGCCAGCAAGACTCTGATGATCTTCACGCGGCAGCTCGCCACGCTCATCGATTCCGGCCTTCCACTGCTGCGCGGACTGACAGTGCTCGGTCGGCAGGAGCCGCATCCCGTGATGAAGGGAACGATCAACACCCTGGCCGAAAACGTGCAGACTGGCAGCACGTTCTCCGAAAGCCTTCAGCAGTACCCGAGAATCTTCAACAAGCTCTACGTCAACATGGTGAAGGCTGGCGAGCTCGGTGGTGTGCTCGAACTCGTGCTCAACCGCCTCGCTGAATACCAGGAAAAGGCGCAGAAGCTCAAAAACAAGATCGTCGCCGCCATGGTTTACCCGATGATCGTGATGTGCATTGCCGCCGCGATCGTTGTCTTCCTCATGCTGGTGATCGTGCCCCGATTCGAGGAAATCTTCGATGACATGATTCCAGGCGGAAAGGAGAAGCTCCCGGGGCTGACCAAGGCGGTCATCAACTTCAGTCAGTACATGTTTGACTATAAGTGGTACCTCCTGGCCGCCATCGCCCTCATTGTCTTCGGCTGGCGTGTCCTTGCCGCCACCGCTGGCGGACGACGGGCCATTGACCGTGCAAAACTGAAACTGCCGCTTTTTGGCGACGTGCAGCGCAAAACGGCCATTTCGCGCTTCACCCGCACCCTCGGCACCCTCGTGACGTCCGGCGTGCCGATTCTTCAAGCGCTGAACATCACCCGCGAAACAGCCGGCAACACCATCGTCTCCGACGCCATCAACAAAGTCCACGACGCCGTCAAGGAAGGTGAATCCATGGTCGCCCCCCTCGAATCCAGCGGCGTCTTCCCGCCGATGGTCATTTCGATGGTGGACGTCGGCGAGGAAACCGGCCAGTTGCCCGAGATGCTTTTGAAAATCGCCGACGTTTACGAGGATGAAGTTGATAACTCCGTATCGGCGCTGACTTCCATGTTGGAACCCCTCATGATCGTCATGCTGGCGCTCGTCGTCGGCGTGATCGTCATGGCGCTCTTCCTGCCACTCATCGAGGTCATCAAGAATCTCAGCGGTGGTGGCGGCCAGTAGTCCCAGAATTGCTGACAATCCTCCTCTCTACCCATGAAAATCTACCCGGGCTCCCATCGCACCAGCGCCTTCACCTTGGTGGAGTTGCTTGTGGTCGTCGCCATCATCGCCGTCCTCGCATCGCTGACTCTCGGCGCTTACACCTTCGCCATGCGCGACTCGAAGCGCAGGACGACCATTGGCTCGATGACAGCCATCGCAGCGGCACTCGATGACTACCAGACGCAGTTTGGCGAGTACCCGGAACCCGCCAATCCAGGCACCAACACGGAAATCCTGCCTGGAAAGACGTATGACATCGGGGGAGCGGCCTGCCTCTATCAGGCACTTCGCGGTGACGGCTTCGATCAGATCGCCGGGGCAACCTCTTCGGGTGGAAGCGAGGCCAGCGCGGCATCTGATGGCAAGGTTGAGGGTGAAGAGATTGCCAACATGATCTTCAAGGAACTGCCGGACACCATGTGGAGCAGGCGCGGCAGCACCTTCTTCCTGATCGATGCGTTTGGGCGTCCTTTTCAATACATCAAGGCCGCTGTTCCTTCCACCACCCCGGGCGGTGCTGGAGGCGACGACACACAGGCCACGACGATCAATTCAACCTACGATCTGTGGTCTTACGCCGAGGATGATGTGAACATCAACAAAACGTCGGTCGAATCGCTCGAGGCGGCCCAGGCCTCCCAAAAGTGGATCACCAACTGGAAGTAGTCGCAGGTAGTCACGCCAGATGAGAGCCTCGGGGAGTCGTTGGTGAAGATGCCCGTCGAAAACTTTCTCCCCCCTCAAGCTGCGAACCAATCATCATGCCAATCGGTCTCGCTATTGCATCGATTCTAGCGCTTTTCATCAGCTTCTGGGCGTTGAACATCGCTCGTGACCCGCGGCTCTGGCGGCTCTGGTGGATGGATATGCTGGGGGTTCTCGACGTGGACTCCGACCGTGAGGAACGTCGGATTCAGGAGAGCCAGATGTCCGTCGCCTGCTACATCCTCTTCATCCTGCTGCTGGCCAGCAGCCTGAGCGGGGCCTTCTGGACCATCGACCTCGTGCGGGAGTTCAAGCGGGACAAGACACGTTTTGAACGGGAGATCGAGAGCTCCGTGCGGGAGATCGACAAGGTGCGAAGCAAGCCGCAGAGCATCAGCCGCGGCCAGTGAGGCGCACAATTCGCGGAGGAAGGGATTTCGCATTGCGCCATGGTGCATGCGGGGCGATGAAAAACCCCACCCTTTTCTACTCCCATGAACCGCCAGGACAACCTCGAAGCCCTCTTCAAAAACGGCAAGACCGTCATTCTCCCCATCGATCACGGATGCGCCATTCCTGTTCCCGGCCTCGAAAACCCTTTTGAGATCATCGATCAGGTCAACGAGTTCGTGGATGGCTACGTTCTGAACCTCGGCATCGCCCTCCGTGCGGCGGACAATCTGGCCGGAAAAGGCATCATTCTCCGAACCGATGTTTACAACACCCGGACGACGGGTGAAGGCGCCGGAAGCATCGGCGTCTATGGCGTGGAGGAGGCTGAGATGGTCGGCGCCAACGCCGTGATGAACATGCTCTACCCCGGATCGGCCTACGAGAAGGCCAATTTCCAGGAGTGCGCCGATCTCATTCGCCTGAGCCTCGACACTGACATTCCTGTGATCTTGGAGTCCCTTCCCTTTGCACTCGGCGCTCCTGAAAAATACACTGTCGAGAATGTCAGTTTCGCCGTCCGGCTCGCAGCTGAACTGGGCGCGGATGTGGTCAAGACGCCCTACCCGACGAATGGAACGGTGGAAGACTTCCGCCGCATCGTGGGGCAGAGCTTTGTCCCAGTCATCATCCTCGGCGGCGCAGCCATGGGTGACGATGCGGGCCTGCTGAAGATGGTCGAAAACGCCATGGACGCCGGCGCTGCAGGCATCGCCATCGGCCGCAACGTCTGGCAGCACGACAATCCTGCGGCGATTGCGCGCAGCCTCGCCGCCGTCGTGCACAACGACGCGTCGGCCCTCGAAGCACTCGCCTTGATGAAAGAATCCCTGAGCTAACCCTGTTTCGCCTAGCGCCATGACCATGAATCGACTGATACCCGCCATCTTGTGCGCCTTGGCCGCCTCGCTTCACGCGCAACAGGTCAAAACTTTCGAAATCAAAGCGGACGACTGGGCGGAGGGCGAACCGCCGAAGGAGGTGTTCGTGGTCGATGGCACCATCAAAATCGCCGCCCGGGACGGTAACAAGGCCATCGTCATCGACCCTGTTCCGGTCACTGACGCCAGTGCCCAGCTCGCCGAATCAGCCGCCGGAAACGCTTCCATCACCGCCCGGGTCCTCGCCATCAAGCGTGCGCGCAGCACCCCGCGCTTCGGCATCAGCGTCCATGGCATGAGCGGCTACCGCCTCCTGGTCACTCCGGCGAAAAAGATGCTCGAACTCGTCAAAGGGGACGCCACCATTGCATCCACGCCTTTCACCTGGACCAGCGACGCCTGGCTAATCTTGAAGCTTGAGGCAAAAAGGAGCGGGGGCGACGCGTGGACGATCACCGGGAAGGCATGGACACCTGATACGCCCGAGCCCGCCGAACCACTCCTCAAGCACGAAGACTCCGGGCTCAAAGGCCAGGGGAAATGCGCCATCTGGGCGACCCCATTTTCCGGTGAGCCCGTTTACTTCGACGACATCCAGATTTCGATCGAAGTCCCTGCCCAATAAGAACACTGGGGCTCGTCATGGACCGGGTGGTTTGACATCCATTCTGGCGGGAACCGCGGCCTTTGCGCCCTCGCCCTCGAGCATTTTCAAACCGGTCATCCGGGCGAACATGTAGCCGACAAAGATCTCGGCGTGCATTTCCAGAGGCAGCCTCAGCGCATCGTCAGAGATCCAGATCGTCGAGGTTTTCATCTTCTTGTAGCTGCTCAGTTCCAGAGTCGTCCGGTCGATCTTTCGGATCTTCACGCCGACCTTGATGCAGGGCCGCTTTTTCCCTGCGATGTCCAGTGACTCGCGCCCCTGCACCTCGAACGTGGTCAGGTACGGCTTGTCCCAGGGCTGCACCACTCGGGTGATCTTCTGGCCGGTTGTCAGCGCCTGGCTGCGCACGTAGAGAATCACCGACAGCAGATCCTCGACAGGCCCGTAGGGACAGATCACCGTGCCCTTGCTACTCGCGCCTTTCTTCGGAATGATCGTCGTTTCAGTCAGCACCCGCAGCGGTTCAAAGGCCACGCGATAGCGGCACGTTTCCTCCCGATCCGTCTCGCTATGGCTGAGGAAGCGCGGCTGTAGTGTCTGGCGGTCAATGATCGAGGTCATCTCGCAGTCGTATTTCCAAAGCCCCCGCGCCAGCCCCGTGCTGGATGCCGTGGCATCGGCCCGCCAGAAGCCGCCAGCTTCCTTCACGCTCAGAGACGCCTTTCCTGCGGTCAGCAGATGGTTCCAGCCGAGTTCATACGTCACCTCACATGGAGGCACGGTCAAATACGGCCCCAATGGTGCCGTTGTCAGATCCTTCACCCATGCAGGAGCCAGGCCCGCCCCCTTGGCGGAGGCGAGAAAGAGGGGGATGACAGCAAGCAGTCGGATCATGCGCGAAGCATTCCTCCGATTTTCCCTTTTGCCAGCCCGTGTCTTTGCCGCCACACTTTGAACACCATGCACGACTCAAGAATCGACGCCCTCGCCCGCCAACTCGTCCGCTACTCCACCAAGGTCAAAAAGGGAGACTTCGTTTGGATTGACCTCTTCGACGTTCCGAACGCCATCGGCCAGAGTCTGATCCGGGAAGTCGCCGCCGCCGGCGGCACGCCCATGGTCCGCATCAACGACGCCATCATCACCCGCGAGCAGATGATCCACGCCGACGAGAAGCAGTACGACCTCATCGCAAAGAACACCCTGGCCCTGATGAAGCAGACGCAGTGCTACATCGCCGTGCGTGGCAGCAACAACATCACCGAGTCCGCCGACGTGCCGCCGGAGAAAATGAAAATGGTCATGAAGAAGCTGCGCCCGGTGCAGAACCAGCGCGTCGCCCACACGCGCTGGGTCGTCCTGCGCTGGCCCACCTCGTCCATGGCCCAGCAGGCCGGCATGAGCACCCAGGCCTTCGAGGACTTCTTCTTCCGCGTCTGCCTGCTCGACTACGAAGCGCTGCTGCCCGCCATGAATGCGCTCAAGAAGCTCATGGACAAGGCTCAGAACGTCCACATCACCGGCCCCGGCACCGATCTTCGCTTCAGCCTCAAAGGCCTGAAAGCCATCGCCTGCGGCGGCAATCACAACATCCCTGATGGCGAGTGCTTCAGCGCACCGGTGAAGGACAGCGTCGAGGGCGTCATCTCCTACAATGCTCCCACCATCTACCAGGGCATCGCCTTTGACAGTGTGAAGCTCGAGTTCAGCAAGGGCAAGATCGTCAAGGCCACCGCCAACAACACCGAGGCCATCAACAAAATCTTCGACAGCGACAAGGGCTCGCGCTACATCGGCGAATTCGCCATCGGCTTCAATCGTGAGATCCGCGAGCCGATGCGCGACATCCTCTTCGATGAAAAGATCGCCGGCAGCTTCCACTTCACCCCGGGCCAGGCCTACGAAGGCATCGCCGACAACGGCAACCGCAGCCAGGTGCACTGGGATCTTGTCTGCATCCAGCGTCCCGAATACGGTGGCGGCGAGATCCGTTTCGATGGCCAGCTCATTCGCAAGGACGGGAAATTCGTCCTGCCCGAGTTGAAGCCGCTGAACTGACCGCAGCAATCACTTCAGACTTCGCAGCCAGGCCACGAGATCGAGCAATTCGCCCTCCGGCATCGTTTGATCGAGCCCCATCGGCATCAGGCTCGTCGGCAGCGTCGTGTCGCCCGTGATCTTTTGATGCGCGATGGTCTTTTCCTGCCCTGCAACGTCGATGACCAGCAGCCCCTCCGCTGTGTGGGACTTGATGACACCCAGCGTCTGCAGACCGTCGCTGGTTTCAATGATGTGGGCCTCGTAGTCGCGGGCGAGCGTGTTCGATGGGAAGAGGATGCTTTCGAGCAAATCACGCTCGGTGCGGATGGCGCCGATGTGGGAGAGGTCGGGGCCGATGGCACGTCCTGTCTCGCCGATCTTGTGACAGGCCATGCAGGTTCCCTTCCCGGCCTTGAAAAGCTGCTCGCCCTTCGCCGCGTCGCCGCTCGCGATGACCTTGTCCGACAAGGGGCCGAGTTGGCGTTTTTTGGCCTCTGTGGCGGCCACGGCGGCGTTGTAGGCAGGCAGGATGATCGTCTCAAAGATCTCCGGCGGCAGATCGGCCAGCGCGGTTCGGTAATGGCTCTCCTGCTGGCTGGCGATGGCCGGATTCTTGGCGATCTCGCTCGCGAGCATCCTGGCACTGTCGGCATCCTTGTGCTTGCGCAGAATGGGCAGCAGAGCCTTTAGCTCGACCGGCCCCACAATGGCAAACAACGGCGCCACGAGCGGCAACTGCTCCTTTGTCATGGGAGCGGACGCCAGCATGCCGGCGGCCTGAATCTTCGCGGCGGCGCTCGATCCAGCATCGGCGAGGACGTTCTTCACCATGTCGAAGGTCTCGCCGGTGAGTTTGATCGACTTCGCGGAATCGAGCGCTTTCAGGCGGATGGAGAGTGGCCGCTTCGTGTCGCTGGCAATGGTTTGCAGAACGGCATCGAAGTTCGGAGACTTGAGTTTCTTGATGGCATCAAAAACAAGGAGTGACGGCATCTTGCCGTCATTCGGCGCTGACGGCTGGAAGCCGTCACTCCATGTGGCCAGCATGCTGTCGAGCGCCTTGATCCATGCGTCGTTGCTGACGCCTGAGGATTGGGCCGCCAGGATGCTCAGCGCCGATGTTCGCACCTCGGCGGAATCGTGTCCGAGCATTTGGGTGATCAGCTTCTGCGTCTCAGGCTTCGCAATCAGGGCTGTGCAGAAACCCGTAAGAGCCTTGATCCGGGCAGGACTCAATGCCTCGCCGCTTAGCCACTTCGCAAGATCAGGCGCCACCCACTCATCGGCATCCGGATGAGACGACACCATGTGAAGGGCCACCTTCGCCAAAGCTTCATCCTCGGAGTCCAGATGCTTGGCAGCCACGCCCATAGCAAGGTTCATCGCGGCAACATCATCCGGCATGAATGCCGCAAGCATGCGACGTAACGCGAGCGGGTCAGATTCGCGTCTCAGATCGTCGAGAGTCACTACCAGCAACCCCATTCTTTGGGCGGCTTGAATGAGGCTGTGTTCAAAGGCGCGATCCGAATCAGACGCCATCAATCGTTTCAACTCAGTAACAAGTTCCTGGGGTAAACTGCCACGCGATTGTAACTCCCAGTCTTTGGCAGCCATTTTTTCCAGCGTATGACGGCGTTTGTGTGGATCCTTCGATTTAAGACCTTCAATGAATACAGCACTGTCTCCGATGGCGACATGGGGGGCCGCGCTCGTCAATGCCAGCGGTGCGGCATGAGGCTTCTCCGGCCTGATCCGATACACAGCACCCAGCAAATCCGACTTCGCCATCAAGCTGCTCGGGCAGCCGATGCGAAACCAGCCGCCGGTGTCGATGAGGAGGAGGGAGCCGTCGCGTGGGTCTTCCATGACATCGGTGAGGTGGATGTCGGGATCGTGGAGTTTGAGGAATTCGTTTTCGACGGCTTTGTAGGTGCTGCCCTCTGGCGTGAGTTCCATGCGCACGAGACGCTGGGTGTTGAAGTGAGTCACCATGAAGTTCTCGGCTCGCGGTTCGCGGTTCGCGGTGGGATAGCTGCGCCAAAAGCAGCTGCCGCTGACGGCGACGTGGCCGAAATTGTACATGACTGGCATGGTTTCGAGCGTGCGCGGGAGGTGGGCGATGGCCTTGAGCTGGTCGGGGCGCTCATAGACGCCGCCGTAGAGCCAGTGGACGAGGGTGTCGCCGCGCGGCTGGCTGTAGTAGAGGTTCTGCACGCCGATGATGTCACCGCTACGCGTGAAATCGACTTCGACAGGATTGTCGCCGCAGCCGAGCGAGTGCCAGGCGACATCGCTGCCATCCGGTTGGCAGCTCCAGATGCCGCAGGCGAGGGATTCATCGACGAGGGTGCCGTCCTTCTGCACGACCTTGTGGCCTTTGCGACCATGGCACCAGTAGAGGCGGCCGTTGGGATGCAAGAAGGGGCCATGCACGTCAGCGGCGTTCCCGGTGTAGTCGAAGCCGCCGACGATCATCTCACGCTTGTCAGCAACGCCGTCGTTGTCGCTGTCCGTGAGCTTCCACAATCCGGGAGGCGAGCAGATGTAGAGGCTGCCGTTCAACCAGCACGCGCCCTGCGGAAAGGTCATCTTGTCGGCGAAGACGGTGCTTTTGTCGAAGACGCCGTCCTTGTCGGTGTCTTCGAGCATGAGAACGCGGTTCGGCGGATTCGCTTCGAGCTGCGCCTTGTTCCAGTTCACGCCCACGCCATCGCCGACGAACATGCGCCCCCTGTCATCGAGGCAGCCCATGATCGGATGCGTGACGAGCGGTGCAGCGGCGGCGAGTTCCAGCGTGTAGCCGGGAGGCAAGTCGTGCTTTGGCAAAGCCTGCGACGCCTTGCCGGTCAAAACGACCGGGCGCTTACCGCTTTCGGGAATGGCGTCGCCCTTGTCCGGAGGCAGGTCGGCGGCGAGGACAGGAACGGCGAGAAGGAAGAACAGGCGGCGCATGATGGGAGTCATACGCGACGAGCTGGTGCGCAGCTTGCATGCGGGCGGGCTAAAGCCCGAACTACAAACGCCGCACTTCCTGCACTTCCAGGCCGGTGAGCTTCCACTCGCCTTTGTCGGGCCTGATGGTCACACGCGCGTTGTAGATGTTCACGCGGGGATGGCTGTGACCCCAGTGACCGACGATGCCGCGTGCCATCCAGTTGCAATCGGCTACGAATCCGTCGCCTTCGGGGGCGGCTTCCACCTTGTCCACATTCGCGGAGAACTCCGCAATGGTCACGCGGGTGCCCTCACGACCATCGAGCGTCAGCGCCTGGATGGTTTCGAGGTAGAGCTTGCGCAGCAGCTCCCCTTCCACACTGCGGGCCAGCACGTCATAGACCTCGGACTCGACGTGATGGTCAAAGGCGCGGTAAACATTGCGCAGCAGCGGAGCGACGATGGCCTGCGCCTCAGCAACTTCCTTCACCACGGGACCACTGGCACCGCTCTGTAGAGGCAGCACCAGAAGCTGGCTCATGAGCACTGCACCGAGCAGCCACACGGCCAGGTAGGGCATGCTGCCCCCCGGAAGCCGGTGATCCTTCACCTTCAAGTAGA
>CAMAZK010000041.1 GCA_945863205.1 Akkermansia muciniphila
ATCTTGCGCAGCTTATCCTCCCCAAATGGGGGCGCTTCAACATACCAACTACCTTTGTGTAAAGTTCCCAACAAATCTCGGGATCTGATCCACTCGACTAGAGTTCCGGGATCATGGTTCGTAAGCTCGGCGTAAACGTCCAGGGGCAAGGCCTCATCCAACCCGGGAATGTTTTGAACGTAAAGTGAAGGGTCAAGCATGTCTGCAATCAGCACAGTATTTCTTCCAACCTCAGTGTGCTAACAAAAGCTACAGGCTCACCCGAGATAATCTAGCGGTGGATGTCTGAATGATCATTACAGATCTCACAAGAAGTAGTCGGGCTAACCGCAGCTACGTGCGAAAATGAATTGCTGAATATGCAGGGAGTCGAAGCGAGACTAGATTCTTGGAAGAATTCGCCTGGATTAGGATACGGCAATAATCGCTACAAGTTCGCCGCATACGCCTGCAGCTCGCGGTATTCCGCCAGGATGCGTTTCACGGCGGCGACGGTCGCTTTGACCTGCGCATCCATCGGCGCGAGCGCGGGAGTCTCGAAGACGATCTCCAGCGCGTGCGGTCGCTGTTCCGGCGGGGCGCTGAGGATGCCGAGGTAGCCTTCCTTGATGATGCCGCGTGAGGCGGGGAAGCCATGGATGACCGGTCTCGCCCCACTTCCAACGGTTGGTCTTCATGTCCTTGGAGGCGGGTCGCCTGCTGGGAGTCAATGCGCTCCATCTCCGGCCATGCGCAGCCCTGAGGGCGGAAAAGGCGTGCCAGAGCGGAAACAAGCTCTCTCCTTTCGCTAGAAAGGCTGGAGGCTTGCCGAATCGCCCTTTTTCTTCGCTTTTTTCTCAAAAATGACCGATTTGGGATGCGTTCTTTGCCGCTTGGATCGCGATCCCAGCCCCTTCGGATGCGTTCTAAGTCGCTTCGATCACGATCCCAGCTCCTTCGGGTGCGATCTAAGTCGCTTCGCTCACGATACCAGCCCCTTCGGATGCGATCTAAGTCGCTTCGATCGCGATCCCAGCCCCTTCGGATGCGATCCAAGTCGCTTCGATCACGATCCCAGCCCCTTCGGATGCGACCTAAGTCGCTTGGATTGCGATCCCTCCCCCTTCGGATGCGGGCCGGGGCGCTCTTTTGGCGGGCCGTCTGGCCAGGGCGTCAAGCCTTCAAGCCTTCACGGCTGCTGAGGATGCGTCAGTGCTGGTGGCTACAAGTTCGCGGCGTAGGCCTGCAGCTCGCGGTATTCCGCCAGGATGCGTTTCACGGCGGCGACGGTCGCTTTGACCTGCGCGTCCATCGGCGCGAGCGCGGGGGTTTCGAAGACGATCTCCAGCGCATGCGGTCGCTGCTCCGGCGGCGCGCTGAGAATGCCGAGGTAGCCTTCCTTGATGATGCCTTGCCATGAACGCCGCCAAAGAGGCCGAGCTTGATCGCCGAGGAGCGGTGATCCGTCAGCCGTGAGCGGCTGCCATGAACTTCTTGCCGCCCTGTAGGCGATGGGCTAGCCTCGCTTCACCATGAGCCAGACTGTTCAACTCACCGTGCCGATGCCCGCCAAGCTGGCGAAGCTGCGTTTTCCGAAGGCGCTGGATGACCGGCTGCATCACCTGCTGGATGAGCAGGGGCGCAAAGGCCGGCTGACGACCGCCGAACGCAAGGAGGCCGAGGGTCTGGCGCAGATGGCGAGCACGCTGTCCATCCTAAAACTGGGAGCGCAAGTGAAGGCCCGCAAGGCGTAGCGCCATGGCCGTGCCAGCCAGTCTCCGCCGCCGCGTGACGGCGCGTGCGAAGCAACGCGGCGAATACTGTGGCCTCTCACAGCTCGGACAGGCGGCGACCTTTCATCTGGATCATGTCGTGCCCGTCGTTGCCGGAGGTGCGACGGTGTTGGACAATCTCGCGCTGGCCTGCATCCACTGCTCGCTGAGAAAGGGAGCGCGACAAGTGGCGCCCGATCCCAAGACGGGTCGGACCGTGCGCTTGTTGCATCCACGCGAGCAGCAGTGGAATCATCATTTCCGCTGGGCTGGCAACGAACTGGTGGGCATCACCGCCACCGGCCGGGCAACGCTAGAAGCGCTGGCGCTCAACAGCCCGGAGCATCAGATCATCCGTTCCTTTGAGAGCCTTCTCGGCAGACATCCGCCGCCGGGACATGTGTGAGCGGCGCGGCGAAGGAATCCGAAGGTTTGATTACAAGTTGGCCGCATACGCCTGCAGCTCGCGGTATTCCGCCAGGATGCGTTTCACGGCGGCGACGGTCGCTTTGACCTGCGCGTCCATCGGCGCGAGGGCGGGTGTTTCGAAGACGATCTCCAGCGCATGCGGTCGCTGTTCCGGCGGGGCGCTGAGAATGCCGAGGTAGCCTTCCTTGATGATGCCGCGTGAGGCGGGGAAGCCGTCGATGACGGGCGCTTCGTTGCGCGGCAGGAACTCGCTCGAGGCTTGCAGCGCGGGCTCCAGCAGATGCTCGCTGAGCAGGGCACCGCTGACGAAGCCGTAGCAGCCGTCCGAGGTGTCGTCGGAGTGCAGGGAGACGATGCCGTCGTAGTGCTCGCGGGTCAGTTCGCCCTCCAGATAGACGATTTCGGGCTCGGTGGAGCCGTGCCAGAACTCGCGGTTCAGATCGAGCCCGCTGTGGCTGTGCCGCGTGCCGAGGGCGAGGCCGGTGGGATTGCAGACGGGGTAGAAATGCAGCTCGTAGTCGTGCCGCGCCGCCGGCTGCTCAGCCGCCCAGCGGATGAGCTCCTGCGCAGCCAGCGTGCCCGCCTCCTCATCGCCATGAATGCCGGCGAAGATGCCGATCTTGATGCCATGGCCGGATCGCAGCGGCTTGCTGACGATCTTCGGGATCAGCGGGACTGGCTCGGTCGGTTGGGTTTCAGGCATCGGGTGGGAGGAAGGATCAGAGATCACCTTTTTCCGGCGCTGGCAAGGAACGACGCGTCGCGAAGACGCAGTTCTACCGCAGCCTGAAGGGCTGCTGGATTACAGCCCAGGGATGAGCGCTATGAGCGCGGCTTGGCGAGCGATTCCCTGGGTCAGTTGACAAGCCGCATGGGAAAGCAAAGCGAGCATGTCAACGGAGCCCAGGAGCCACCAGCAGCGACTGGGAGCAGTGCTGCTAGCTGGTTGTGGGTGCCTGCGCAGTTTTGAGTTTGCACGGGTGGTGCTGCGCACCAGAACCCAGGGAATCGCTCGTGCCTCGCTCATCCCTGAAGCCCTTCAGGCTTCCGCCACTCGGACGTGCGCAAGAAACGACTCGTCGCCCACTCGAGCACATTTCTCCCACTCGATTGCATCGCAGAGAGGCAGAGGAGCAGAGGTTGCAGAGATGCATGCTGCTCAAAAACGCCGCGCCCTCTGTTTCTTGGCCCCTCGGTCGCTAACCGTGTTTCCCAACGTGTGCCCCACGAACGCGAAAGTTTGATCGAAATGCGGTTCCGGGCTGCGTTTGTTCACGCTCCGTCTTCCCGACCATGAAACTCACGACCCTGACCACCCTCCTCGCCGCGCTGGCGCTCACCGCCCGCGCTGAACTGAAACTCCCCGCCATCATCGGCGACCACATGGTGCTGCAGCAGAAGCAGACCAACCCGCTCTGGGGCTGGGACACACCCGGCACCGAAGTGACGGTGAAATTCGCCGGTCAAACGAAGACCGCGAAGGCCGGTGCGGATGGCAAGTGGACGGTGAAGCTCGATCCCGTGCCCGCGAACGCGAAACCTGCGACGATTTCCATCAAGGGCAGCAGCGCGAAGGAACTCCAAAACGTGCTCGTCGGCGAGGTGTGGATCTGCTCCGGCCAGTCGAACATGCAGTGGAACGTCGGCTCCTCGTGGGACGCCGATTTGGAAATCGCCACGGCGAAGTATCCGAACATCCGCCTCATCTCCGTGCCGCAGGTCGGCACGCAGGAGCCGCAGAAGGATTTCAACGGCTCATGGAAAGAGTGCTCGCCGGAAACGGTCGGCGGTTTCAGCGCCGTCGGCTTTTTCTACGGTCGCGTGCTGCACCGCATGCTCGACGTGCCCGTGGGCCTCATCAACAACGCCTGGGGCGGCAGCGCCGCCGAAGCGTGGGTGAATCGGGGTGAGCTGCAAAAAGACCCCCGCTTCAAGCTGCTGATGGAAAACACGAAGAACAATGAGGCCTCCCTCACCTCCGAGGCCGCGAAGAAGAAGTTCGCGGATGACAGCGCCGCGTGGAAAAAGCGCCAGGAAGAAGCCCAGAAGGCCGGCAAGCCCTTCAACGAACGCGCCCCTCGCTCCCCTGACTCCTGGCTGAGCGGCAACGCCCGCCCGGGCAACATTTACAATGGCGTCCTCCTGCCGACCATCGGCTACGGCATCAAGGGCGCGATCTGGTACCAGGGCGAGAGCAACGCCGGCCGCGCCTACGAATACGCCAGCCTCTTCCCCTTCATGATCCAGAACTGGCGCACTGAGTGGCAGCAGGGCGATTTCCCCTTTTACTGGGTGCAGCTCGCCGATTTCATGGCCGAAAAAACCGACGCGGAGCAGGCCACCGCCAGCCAGTGGGCCGAACTGCGTGAAAGCCAGACCAAAACGCAGAACGCCATCAAGAACGGCGGCCAGGCCGTGATCATCGACCTCGGTGAGGCGAACGACATCCATCCGAAGAACAAGCGTGACGTAGCGGAGCGCCTCGCCCGCTGGGCGCTGGCCAAGGACTACGGCATGAAGCTCCCGTATCGCAGCCCCGAGTTCAAATCCGCCGAGTTCACCGGCGGCAAGGCCGTCGTCACGCTCGACACCTTCGGCGGCACGCTGCGCACCGTCGATGTCAGCGAGGTGAAGGGCTTCGTCATCTGCGGCGAGGACAAAAAGTGGGCCTGGGCCGAGGCCAAGATCATCGGCAAGGACAAGCTCGAAGTCAGCGCCAAGGGCGTCGCCAAGCCCATCGCCGTGCGCTACGCCTGGTCGGACAATCCCGTTTGCAACCTCCTCACCACCGACGGCCTGCCCGTGACGCCCTTCCGCAGCGACGACTTCGAGATGCTGACGAAGCCGAAGCCGTAAGCGGCTTCAGCGCCGAGTTCGAAAATCGAAAGGCACGGCCGCGAGGTCGTGCCTTTTTGGTGTTTCGGGGGCGGGGGTCCGTGATCTCGCAGGGCTTGGTGCTGTCGGAACGCAAAACGGGCGGCACGAATGCCGCCCGTCCTGGTTTGAGGTGAAGGTTTGGGGAGTGTGGCGCTTATTTTTCCACCCAGCGCACGGCTTCCATGAGAAGCTCGCGTGCGGAGGCGAGGCCGAGCTTCTGACGGATGTTCGCCTTGTGGGCGTCCACCGTCTTGGCGCTGAGACCGAGCTTTTCGGCGATGCTGTGGGAGTCGAAGCCGCGTCCGACCATTTCGAAGATTTCGAGCTGGCGGTCGCTGAGCATGCGGGCGGGCTCGCCGCGGGAGCCGCCACGCGGGCCGCCACCGGAAACGATGCTGCCGAGCAGTGCGGCGCTGAAGAAGAACGAACCGGCAGCCACCTGGCGGAGCCCCTGGAGGATGCGGGCGCTGGGCTCGCCTTTCATGACGTAGCCCATGGCTCCGGCGCGGAGGCAGCGCTCGGCATACACGTTTTCATCGTGCATGGAGTACACGAGGATCTGCGTCTCCGGATAGCTGGCGCGCAGCTTCTTGATGAGGTCCACGCCGCTACGGTCCTTCAACGTGATGTCGAGGACGATGACGGATGGCTTGATTTTGGCGAGCTCCTGGAGTGCCTGATTGGCATCTTCAGAGCTGCCTACGACTTGAAGGTCTTCTTGCTGGTCAATCAGCTTCTTAAGCCCTTCGATAACGATGGGGTGGTCGTCGAGAATATAGATTTTGCTTTTCACAGTTCTCCTAGGAGACTCATTATCAAAAGAATGTCAAGAACACGTTCTTAAGAATGCACGAGCGGAAACAGGCAAACCACGCGCACCCCGCTGCCTTTCTGAGATTTCACCGTCAGTTCGCCGCCGATGAGGCTGGCACGATGCTCCATGACCCGCATGCCGATGCCTTCGGCCGCCTGTTTGGCTTTTTTGGCAGGAAGGCCCCGGCCATTGTCCCGAATCTCCAGCATCCCCTGGGTGGAGGACCGCCGCCGCAGCGAGAGGCGAATCTTCGTGGCCGCGCCATGGCGGATGGCATTGTTCACCGCTTCCTGCGCGATGCGGAAGAGGTGGATCTCGGCCTCCTGATCCACAGCCAGCGGCGGCTCCTCGATGTGGCATTCGCAGGCACGGCGGAAGTTCTCCCGCACCGTCTCCGCGATGAGCACCAGCCCGCCGCTGACACCCCGATTCTGCACCGCTGCGGGTGAGAGGCCGTGGGAGAGGCGGCGGGTCTCCACGATCGCGGACTGCACCAGTTCGTGAATGCGGCTGGCCTCCGCCTTGGCGGGCCCGTCCAGCCGGTCCTGGAGCGCCTCGACCATCGCGGCGATGCCTGTGAGCGTCTGCCCGATGCCGTCGTGCAGATCGTGGCCGATGCGGATGTGCTCCTGCTCCGCCACACGGATGACCTCCGTCTCCAGCATGCGCTTTTCCGTGACGTCCCTGCCGGTGGTCACAAAAAAATCCACGCTGCCGTCCGCCTTCTTCACGACCGTGGTGGAGGTCTCCATGTGGAGGGCCTGGCCGCTGCGGGTGCGCATGCAGATGGTGGCTGAAACACTCGGCACATCTCCCTCGGCGAGCAGCCTGAAGCGCTGCCGCGACGCCTGGCTTTCGTTTTTGCTCATGATCGGCAGGCTCCACACCTCGCGGCCCTTCACTTCCCGCAGCTTGAATCCGAAGAGCTTCTCGGTGGTGGCGTTCATGTGCAGGATCTTGCCGTCGGCGGACAGCAGCCCGGTCGCGATCGGCGCGTTGTCGATGAGGATGCGGTTCAGGTCCGACTCGCGCCGCAGCGCCGCCTCCGTGGCCTTGCGGTCGGAGATATCAGAAAGGATGAGCATGCCCTGATGAAAACGGCCCTCCGCGTCATGCAGGCGGGTGGGCGCCATCATCACCTCCACGCGTTTTCCACCGCGGTGTTCGAGCGTGGAATCCAGCGTTGCGGCGGCGTCCGCCCCGCTTTTCAGAGTGCGCAGCAGCTTGTGCATGCCGGGCCTTGCACCGGGCGCCGTGATGTCCAGGACGCCCAGCTTCAGCATCTGCTCCCGATTGTAGCCGAGCATGCGGCACAGGGTCGGGTTCGCCTCCACGATCTGGAACTTGGCGTCAAAGACGACCACTCCGGCGGTGTTGTGCTCAAAGAGGTGGTGGTAGCGCGTCTCCGTCTCCCGCAGGGTTTCCTCGGTGGCGACCAGCGGCGTGATGATGAAGACCATGCCCGCCTCGACGAGCAGCCTGCCCTTTTCATCACGCTCCAGGGCGCGGATGTGCGCATGTACCCATTCGAAACCGCCCTTCTTCCGCCGGACCCGCATCCGCATGGTGTGGACGCCGTCTGCGGTGCTGGACGTGAACTCCCGGTGCAGCTCCCGAAAGCCCGCCGCGTCATCAGGGTGCACGATGCCGAACCAGCCGCCTTTGCGCTTCTCGATCTCGCCCGCCTTGTAGCCGTAGAGCGCCGAGACGGCCTCATGCCCCAGCACGAACTCACCCGCCCGATGGTCGAAAAGATAAAACGCCTGCTGTGGCGTGTTCAGCAGGACACGCGCCGCCTCCTCCAGCCGCGCGGCTTTTTCCTCCAGCTCACGCAGTTCGTCCAGAGTCATCCCCAGCCGGTTGCCTGGCGGGTCCTGCGGCGGCCGCTTGTCCTTTCGTTGGCTCTGCTTTTTCATGGAATTACGATCAGCACCCCGGAGCAAAGCGGACAACCGCAACGCCGACCAGCACAATTTTGCCGATCCTCCCCTGCGAACGACAGCCTCCCGCCGCTGGATGCGTTCCATCTCGCATGACGATCCGCCTGTTGCTCCTGCTCATCCCGCTGCACCTCGGCGCCCAGCTCGCGAACCGTCCGCCCGCGCCGATGTGGCTGCTTTCGCCGGAAGGTGGAACCACCTTCACCCAGGCGGTCCAGCATCAGGGCAAACTCCTCAAAGCCGTGCTGCTGACAGCGAGTGATGCCGCAGTGGATGTCTTGATCGATGAAAAACTCCACGCGACGATCCCGGCGTCCGGGACCGCCACGGGAACCGATCTCACACCCGTGCTCGGCGACGGCCGACCGCATCAGCTCGCGCTGCGTGTCGCCGGGAGGGCCAAAACGGCGGCGTTGCTCGAACTCAACGGCGATCTCGCGGCGGTGCGCTGGATCGTGACGGATGCCTCATGGCAGCAGGCCGTGGTTGGGACTCCCACGGATGCCGATCCTGCCACCAACCCCTTCGATTTGAAGAAGACCTTCGACGCCTACAACTCCTGGCAGCTCGCCAAACCCGGGGCGCAAAACCGGGCCACCGATCCCGCGACGCTCACGCTTCCTCCCGGCTTCAAAGCGGAGCTGATCCGCTCCGCGCAGCCGGGTGAAGACTCCTGGGTCTCCATGGCCTTCGATCCGCAGGGCCGCATCACGCTTGGCAAAGAGAAGAAAGGCCTGCTGCGCCTGACGATCAGCGGCAGCGGCGATCAGAAGGTGGAAGTCATCGACGACGAGCTCCTCGAATGCCGCGGGCTGCTCTATGCCCACGGCTCCCTTTTCGCGAATGCGAACGTGTCCAAGACGCTCTTCCGGCTCACCGACAAGGACGGCGACGGCACCTTCGATGAGCGCAAGGAACTCATGCGCAGCGGTGGCGGCAACGGTCATGGCCGCAATCACATCAAACTCGGCCCGGATGGCGACATCTACGTGGCGCATGGCAACAACGTGCTCCTTCCGGAAAACATCGCGCCCGACTCTCCGCTGAAAAACTACGCCAACGACCAGCTCATCCCGAATCCATGGGACGGCAGCATGTTCGACGGCAATGTCGAGCTGCCCGCCGGGCACATCCTGCGCGTGAAGCCCGACGGCTCAAAGATCACCCTGCTCGCCGGCGGCCTGCGCAACCCGCTCGACATCGCCTTCAATCGCGACGGCGATCTATTCACCTTTGATGCGGATATGGAGCGTGACGTCGGCACGCCCTGGTACATGCCCACCCGCGTGCTGCACGTCGTCCCCGGCGCCGATTTCGGCTGGCGGCGCGGCACAGGTCGTTTTCCCGCGTGGTATGGGGACACGCTGCCGAGTGTGATCGACATCGGCCTCTCTTCGCCCACCGGCATCTATTTCGGTTATGGCGCGGCATTTCCAAAGTGGTATCAAGACGCCCTCTACATCCTGGATTGGAGCTACGGACGCATCATCGCCGTGCATTTGCGGCGGACAGGCGCGACCTACGCAGCGGATCAGGAGGATTTCGTGACCGGAAGACCTCTCAACGTCACCGACGGCTGCATCGGTCCCGATGGCGCGATGTGGTTCATCACTGGCGGGCGTGGCACGCAGAGCGGGCTTTATCGGGTGACTTTCGTGTCAGACCGGAACGACCTATCTGACACGTCTGACTCCAGTCACCAGAACGCAGCACGATTCGAGCGCCACGCCGAGCGGCTAGCGCTGGAAAGCCGCCCGGTCACTGAATGGCGTGCGGCGGCGCTCCGCTCCGGCCAGATGCACGAGCTGCTCGCTCTCGCCCGGGTCGGAGAAAAAGCCGACCTTCAGCCGATTCTCGACGCGGTGATGAAAGCCGCACCGAAACCCACGCTCGATGCTCTGCGCGTCATCTCCGTCGCGATTTCACGGCACGGCGAACCCGCTCAAAAGGACGCGCTTCGCGCTTGGGCCGCCTATCCAGCCAATGAAACCTTCCTCGATCGCGAGCTCTGCCGCCTGCTCGTTTATCTCAAATCGCCGACCGTCATTGAAAAGACCATGCCGCTGCTCCAGGCGGCCACCAGCTCGGAGGACCTGCTGTTTTACCCCTTCATCCTTCGCCATCTCGATGACGGCTGGACGCTGCAGCAGCGCCGTGTCGTCTTCGAAGCGCTGAACAAGGCGGAGAAGATGAACGGCGCGTCCACCTTCTTCAAAGCCATCGCCGACACCCGCAGCGAGCTCGCCGCCGCCATGAAACCGCAGGAGGCGCAGCAGCTCGCCGCCGTCATCCATCCGCAAAAACCCGCCCCGCTCTCGCCGCACGCCCTGCCCGGCCACACCTTCAAAAACTGGACGATGGCGGACCTCGAACCCCTGCTGGCAAAGATGGACGCAAAGACCCGCAACCGCGACAGCGCCCGGGACGCGCTCATCCGCACGCAGTGCGTCTTCTGTCACCGCGTCAGCAGCGATCCCGCGCTGCCGGCCGGGGTCTTCGGCCCCGATCTCACCCAGGTCTCCGCCCGCTTCGGTCGCCGGGACCTGCTGGATCACATTCTGAATCCCTCCAAGTTCATCGACGAGAAATTCCGCCTCGTCACCGTCACCACGACCGACGGCAAAACCATCAGCGGCAGCCTGGAGAGCGAGGACGACGAGCGCCTCGTCCTCAAGCCCAACCCCCTCGCCCCCGAGACCGCAGAAATCGGCAAGTCGATGATCCAACAGCGCAGCATCTCCGAAATCTCCCCCATGCCCGCCGGCCTGCTCAACACCCTCAAAGCCGACCAGATCCTCGACCTCCTCGCATGGTTTGAGACCTCCTCCCGCCAGTGACGGTGCAAAACGCAAACCATCCCAAACGCCGCGATCACCGCCAAGCGTGATGCCTCGGGCCGAAAGCGTCGTCGGCCGCGCCACGGAGGTCCTCCAACAACTCGAATCCGGTCAACAGCCCGCCTTTTGAAGCATCTCGACAACCCCTGCCAATGCTTGTAACCTCGGGGCATGACGACGACTTCCTTGCCCTTCATGGATGAATTGCGCCAAATGCCTGCCGACCGGCTGGAGGAAGCGGCGGATTACATTCAGACCCTTCTTGAAGAGCGGCGTGTGCGCCGAGAGCGCATGATTGATGAAACCTCAGGCAGCCTCGCGGGTGGTGAAGGCGAAGCCTTGGAGGCCGCCCTGGCTGAGTGCAGCACGATCGATGAAAACGCCTGGTAGCCTCGCCCTCGACAGCAGCGTCATCGTCCGGCACATGCGCACGGCTGATCCTGCGATTGCCGCCATGCTCAAGGCGGCCACGGAGCTTTATCTCCCGCTCACCGCGTTGGGTGAAATGCGCTTCGGTCTTCAACGTGCTGGCAACAGCCGCCGCGCCGTCGAGCAATGGGAGCGATTTTCACGGGATGTCATTCTACTCCTCCCCGATGACGCCACCGCCGCCGCGTATGCCGAGCTCAAGCAGTCTCTCGCGCTTAAAGGAAAGCCCATCCCGGAAAACGACCTCTGGATCGCCGCCACCGCCAAAAGCCATGGCCTGCCGCTTTACTGCCAAGATTCCCATTACAATGAATTGGCCGGTTTGATGTCCATCATCCAAGCATGAAGGCCATGTCTCCAGCGCCCGGCTCCGCCGAAAAAAGCGATGGCATCCAGGTAGCGCGCCTCGCCGGCCTCCCCGAAAACGTCATCGCCCGCGCCAAGGAAGTCCTCCAACAACTCGAATCCGGCCACCAACCCGCCGAAAGCGTCAAAGAGGTGCCCGTGGCGACCAGCGTGCCCGCGAAGACCCGGAAGAAGCCGCGCAGCGATGAGGACGCAGGGCAGATGAGTTTATTTGGGTGAGCATTGTCAATACGGCAAGGTTCAGGCGTCGAGGAGCAGTATTGCCGGTTATGTTGTAGGCGTTTTCAGGACCTCATAATCATATCTGTTTAGAAATTTTCTCCCTTCCTCGGTCAATCCGCAAGTCATTGGCCCTGTGCGCTCTATTAGACCTCGCTGAATCAATTCATCACGATCTTTGCCTGTCATACCGGACGACTGTCTGGCCAAGCTAGTTCGATGGCCAAGCAGACACTTAATCACTCCGCTTTTTTCCAGAAGGGCCTTAAGTTCTGGAAAATAAAGGCCATTAATTTGATGCAGTTCATTAGTCCGGCCTGCGTCTGCACGCAGCCTAGCGTTCTCATTGCTAAGACGAGTCATCTCGTTCAACAAGGCTGCCAGATCTGTTTGCTCAGTTGCACGAACCCAGCCGACGAGTTCCTCGCGACGAGCGATGTGTGCGAGAGTTTCGGTCACAGCAATTTTGATGTCTTTAGAATCATCCCAAAACTTGCACAGCTTGCTCAGCACAAGATTCTTAAAGTCAGCGAGTTTATCACCATGCATAGTCTCAATGAAGTCTTTTCCTCCGGCTTTCACTCGCATATCGATCGCCGCTTCATTTATCACACATGCAAACAGAGGTTTGTTCGTCGCTAGAGCATACTCGTACTCTAATTGGGTATAGCTTTTGCCAGATGTAAGTTCCAACGACCCATAACGCCCTCCTAGAATCAACATGAAGACGTCGGACTCATCGATCCACTGCTTGATCACATCCATCTGAGATTCGTCACCGGCAGTGAAGAGTTCCATGCCTGCCGGAATATGTCCTGCCGACAAGATGGCCGAAACCGCTGCCTGCCTTTCGGCAATCAAATCAGTGTAGGTCGATGAAACAAAAACTTGGAGCTTTTTGCGAACAAAGTCTGCCATATAAAAGATGCTGACATGCCTCCCCTTGATGGCAACCGAAGAAAAATGATGCCAGGGAAAATGACGTCAAGATGCAACTGTCAGACAAACGCACTCAAAGCCAAAGTGGATGCCCTCGCCATGGCGGGAGGATGACGGCGCTGAGCCAAGGCTCCCAGAAAAGGTAACACCGCAGAGTTGGGATAACCGCAGAGATGAGCTTCGAAATGGATTGCTCGGTGATGATCAACCTTTTGCGGAACGGAAGACCGAGTTGTCGAACTCCAGAGGCGTTTATGGGTCTTTGAGCCTCAGATAGCGCACTCGACGGAATGAAACCGGCGGTCGGAGGGACTTTTTCCTCACTCGCTGGGACGAATTCGGTGGGTTTCGGGTGAATTGCCGAACCGTAGAAAACGGTAAATGTTCCGTAGGGATGAAAATGGAGGCCTGGAACGGGCATACGAGTGCTTTGAGCATCCAACGGCGTTCCTGGACGGCTAAATAGCGAATCGCTCAGTTCGGTTTCGGAGCTTGGAGGGGCCGATAGCGAACTCGGTGGGACGAATTCGGGGCTTGGAGCTTCGAATGCAAGCTGGAGCAGTTCGGCTTCCAAGCCTGAA
Organism: Akkermansia muciniphila; assembly: GCA_945863205.1. GTDB lineage: Bacteria > Verrucomicrobiota > Verrucomicrobiia > Verrucomicrobiales > Verrucomicrobiaceae > Prosthecobacter. The sequence goes on from CAMAZK010000041.1 coordinate 13,183, forward strand.
ACGGCTAATAGAAGCCTCTGGGGTGCGTTATTAATCGGCGAGGGCTCGACGTTCCAGCCGAGCGCGAGCTCTTACCACCCTGAGACCTGCCTTTTGCCCCTGCCATGCCCGACTTGCCTCCTCCCGACCCCGCGCCGCCGGTTCCGGTGGCGGAGTTTCCGAATCCGGTGCGCCTTCTGGAGGCGATCGCCGACCCGGTGCGCTATGAGGCGCTGCGTGCGCTGGCCACGGGGCTGTATCTGACGCCGCTGGAGCTGGCGAAGAAAGTGCAGGCCTCCCACGACAACATGGCGAAGCACATGCGGCTGCTGAAGGCGCGTGGAGCCGTGCAGCTCGTGCGCCCGGAGAATCCGGATGGCCGTGCGCAGTATTACCAGATCCCCGCCCGATTCCGCCAGACGACTGACACAGGCCGCCCGCTGCTGGACTACGGCGTGTGCGTGATCCGTTTCTGAGACGCGGGTCGCACCGGGGCACGCAGGCCTTTGGCGAGGATGCGCAACTGTGGCGTCTGGAAAAGTAGGCGACGATGAAAACGGTGCTCGGGGAACACCAGTGGTTTTTGGCGGCTGCGGCTGCGGAGAGCCGGTGAGCGGGGGCTTTGAGCCTGCTCGCTGCAGGCACGGAAGATTCTCGTTGTGCAATAGCGGTTTGCAGCTTGAGTTCACCCCATGCTCGCTGCCGCACGCTGGATGATGGTGCTGGGCCTGATGGTTTCCATCGGGCTGCACACCGTCGTCATCCAGTCCGCCGCCTGGGCGGGAATGTTGGTGTCTTACAGCATGGAGAAGGGCTCGGTGGTCCAGGCTGTGAGCGAGACTTTCGACGGCGAGCACCCCTGCGCTCTTTGCAAGCTGGCGAAGAAGACGGAAAGCACGCCGGCCGATGACAAGCAGGCGCCCAAAGCGGAGCACGATCTCAAACTGCACCTCATCGCTGAGGCTTCGACGGCCATCGTCTTCGGTGCACCACCGCCTCCCGATTTTCCGGTCCGCGCCGAAGCACGGCCGCATGTGTTGAGCCACACGCCGGACACGCCGCCGCCTCGACGGCACTTGGCCTGAGACTCGAACGGCGCTGCCTCAGCTGGGGCATGTGCGCTGATTTCGCGTCCGGCCCACCTCCTTACAACGGCAGCACATCGCGCGGCAGGCAGACGGGCCTGCATGCATTTCACGCGTGACTGCCGTGGAGGCCCTTTCTGGAGAGCAGAGTGACACGGGTCAAACCGTGTTTTCCCCAGACGCCTCCGTCCGGCCGTTTTCCGGACGGGGGCGACAATTTCCGAGCCGCATCACCTGCGGATCGGAAGCACCAAGACAAACACCACACCGCAAACACCACGCATGAAGAAAACCGTACTCACCCTCCTGTGCATCGCCGCAGGCATTGCCACCGCCAGCGCGGACGACACCGTCAAGAGCGCCATGAAAAAGTACTTCAAGCCGGAAGACGCCCTGGCCAAGAAAGCCGGCAAAGGCGAGGCGAGCGACGCCGAACTGGCCGAGCTGCTCAAGTGCTTCGAGGCTCTGACCAAGGCGCAGCCCGCGGAGGGCAACGCCGCCTCCTGGGAGAAGAAAACCTCGGCGCTCGTCGGCGCTGTGAAGAAGATCCAGGCGAAGGAGGCCTCCGGCCTCAGTGACCTGAAAAAGGCCCTGAACTGCAAGGCCTGCCACGACCCGCACAAGGGCAAATAATCTGCTCACCGCTCTCTGGCGGTTCTGTGCAGCATGCGCGGAATCGCCGGAGGCTCCCGCTCATGCTCCGCCGCCTCGCACGCACCCTGCTCATCGCCGCCCTGGTTTTCTCCATCGGGCTGCACTGGGTCGTGCTGCAGTCCGCCGCTTGGGCGGGCATGCTCATCACCTATTCCGTTCAGCAGGGCTCGCTGCTGACCGGCATCAGCCAGACTTTCGACAACGAGCACCCCTGCCCGCTTTGCTGCGCTGTCAAAAAAGGCACCCAGTCCGAGAAAAACGACACCAGACAGGTGGATCAGAAAAAGAAGATCGACCTCACGCTGCTGGCCGCGTCCAGCATTCGACTTTCACCACCGGCACCCCGTTTGACCAGGAACGACGTGGAGGAGACCGCTCCTCAGCTCCCACACCGCCCGCCCTTCCCGCCGCCACGACGCGGCATGGTCTGAACCTCTCCTTGGTCGTGGCACTGCGGGCGCATCGTGCGTCCATAAACCCTCCGGCATGTCGATGCCGGTGCGTCTGTCGCCTGTGCGCCGGCCTCGCGCATGCCCAAAAACGGCTGCCTCGTGCCCTGCACGACCTGCCCTCATTCATTCTCTTCAGCCTTCATCCGTTCTCATGTCTTCCCTTTCCTCATTTCTTCGATTCCCGACGCTTCTGGCGTCATTGCTGTTCACCTCCTCCATTCAGGCCCAGGATGCGCTTTCTCGCGGCCAGACGGTTTACATGCAGGTCTGCTTCGCCTGCCACCAGCCCACCGGACTGGGTCTGCCCGGCATGTTTCCGCCGCTGGCCGACTCCGACTGGGTGGCGGCAAAAAAGCCTGACCGCATGATCCGCATGGTCCTGCACGGACTCACCGGTCCCGTCACCATCAACGCCAAGCCCTTTGCCACGCCCGCTCCGCTCATGCCGCCGCAGGGCCCGGCGCTCAGCGACACACAGATCGCCGACGTGCTGACCTACGTGCGCGACGCCTATGGCAACAAGGCCTCCGCCGTCACGCCTGAGCAGGTCGCGGCCATCCGTGAAGCGGAAAAAGGACGTTCCGCCATGTGGACCGAGGCCGAGCTGCAAAAAATCCCCGTCGAATGACCCCATGAGCGATCTCCCACCAGACTCCACCGGGCCGAGGGTTCATTACGACTCTGCCGGTGCCGACCTTCGCGTCGGCACCGGCACCTGGGTGCGCATCACGCTCGGCATCGGCCTCGCCATCGCAGGCAGTCTCTTTTTCGGGCGGGTGGTCAATCAGGCGCTGCCGCAAAAGCCGCTGCCCTTGGTGGCGCAGATCAGCGGCGACCTCGAAGTGACCGAACGCAGCGGAGAGACCGTGAAGCTTTCCGCCCTGCGCGGGAAGGTCACGGTCATGGCCTGTCTTTACACCGTATGCCCGCATGGCTGTGCCGCCGTCGTGGCGCAGATGCAGAAGCTCAACGCCGAGCATCGCACGCGGAGTGACTTTCACCTCGTCTCGCTCGCCGTCGCCCCGGAGCGCGACACGCCCGGCTTTCTCAAGGCCTACGCGGAAGGCGTCGGCGCGAAGCCCGGCGATCCCTGGTGGTTCGTCACCGGCGAACAGCAGAAGATCTGGGACTACATGACCTATGAACTGCGGTTGCAGGCCCCGCAGGCCATTCCCGAGGAGAAGCGGGTCAATCCGCTCGACTTTTACGAGCATGATCTCCGCATCGTCCTCATCGACCGCCAGGGCCGCGTGCGCGGCTACTACTCAGTCTTCCACCCTCAACCGGAGATCGCCGAACTCATGACTGAACAACTCGGTCGCGACGTGCAGCGCCTCCTCGACCATCCCGAACAATAAACGCATCAACCCACCATGAAACACATCCTTCCCCTCCTTCTCAGTCTCTTCACCATCGTGCCCTGCATCGCCGGGGAACTCGTGACCTTCACCTATCAAGGCGAGGTCGCAGGCGTCATGTGCAGCGCGTGCAGCAACCATGTGCAAACCGCACTGGAAAAGATCCCCGGCGTGAAAAACGTCACCGTGCTGGCCGCCAAGGACGGCGGCCTGCCGCGCCTCGAAATCACCGCCACCAGCGCCAAAATCACCCGCGAAGACTGCGTGAAGGCCCTCGGCGAACAGGCCAAAATGTACGATGTGCGCAGCTTGAAACTGGCGAAGGCGGAGTAGCCCGGCGCTTGTGTTGACACTGAAACTCCCGCTTCCCATACTCGCCGCCCGTTCATGACACCCAACGCGCCCGCCCATGCCTCCCTGCGACTCGCGCAGCGTGGGGTCGTGCTGCTCGTGTGCCTCTCGCTCGGCATGCACTGGGCGCTGCTGCAAGGCATCGCGTGGACGGGGATGTTGATCTCATTCGCACGCGAGGGAGCGATGATCGAGGCGGTGGAAAAGACCTTCGATGGTCAGCACGCTTGTGCGTTGTGCTTGAAGGTGAAGGAAGGCCGTGATTCGGATGAAAAGCAGCCCCAGCAGGCCGGCCAGTCTTTGAAGAAGCTGGACGCGGTGCTGGTGGCAGTCGTCAAACTGATCGCGCCTGCGGCGGAAGAGCTGAACTTCGCGGTGCTTCGCGAACAAAGTGTGAGCCGCAACGAGAGACCGGAAATGCCGCCGCCACGACGCGTGCTGGTTTGAATGCATGTCGGACCTTCGGGTTCGATCCGCTTAACCGCCGGGCTTTTTGAGTCCGGCTCATCTCTCATGCGCATGTCGCCATTCACGCGGCTGCCTCATTCCCAGCTCTCATCTCATGAAACCATTCCATACTCTCTTTTTACTCTCATTCACCGGTGTTGCGCTCGCGCAGACCTCCACCCCCGCGACGGCGCTCAATGAAGTCGTCGTCACCGCCAAGAAATCTCCCTCCCTCACGGTTCCCAGCCTTGAGGAAAAGAAGGAACAGCTCGCCAAGACCGTCCCCGGCGGTGTGGGCGTCGTCGATGCCGAGGAATACAAGCGCGGCCGCGCCACCACGCTGAAGGACGCGCTCGACTTCGCCCCCGGCGTCCTCATTCAATCGCGCTTTGGCGCGGAGGAATCCCGCCTGTCCATCCGCGGCAGCGGCATCCAGCGCACTTTCCACGGACGCGGCCTCTGGCTGATGCAGGACGGCATGCCGCTGAACCTGGCGGACGGCGGATTCGACATGCAGGCCATCGAGCCGCTGAGCGCGAACCACATCGAGGTCTTTCGCGGTGCGAACGCGCTGCAATACGGCGCCGCCACGCTGGGCGGGGCGATCAACTTTATCTCGAACACCGGGCACACGGCCAGTCCCTTCCAGTCGCGCTTTGAGCTCGGCAGCTTCGACACGCGGCGGGCGCAGGTTTCGTCCGGTTTCGTCAGCGGTGACACGGACGGCTATCTCAGCATCACCGCCTCCCAGTCGGCGGGCTTCCGTGACTACAGCCAGCAGGAGAGCCTGCGTGTGTTCGGGAATCTCGGCACAAAGCTCAGCCCGAACCTCGAGAACCGCTTTTACGTCACTTGGGTGGACAGCAAGTCACAGCTTCCCGGCAGCATCACCAAGGCACAGATGGAAGCCAACCCGCAGCAGGCGAACGCCGCCGGCATCGCCGGCCGCCAGCGTCGCGACTACCAGCTCCTGCGCCTCGCGGACAAGCTGACGTATTCCGACGGGGACAACACCCTGACCCTGTCCGCCTTCTGGTCGTGGAAGGACCTCGATCATCCGATCTTCCAGGTCATCGACCAGCTCAGCAACGACATCGGCTTCGATCTCCGCTACGACGGTCGCAACAAGCTCCTCGGGCTCGACAACGACCTCACCGTCGGCGTCGGCTACATGTACGGCCTCACGCAGGACGCCCGCTATCAGAACCTCGGCGGGAATCGTGGCGCCAAGGTGGCGGACTACGCGCTGCAGGCGACGAACCTGAACTTCTACTTTCAGGATCAACTCCACCTCACGGATGCCCTGTCCTTCGTCTTCGGCGCTCAGGTTTCCTACTTCTCGCGTGACTTGAATGAAGAGACGCTCTTCGGCGGACTCGGTGCCTTCCTGCCGAATCTGGCCGACAACAGCGACCGCTTCGAAGCCTGGGGCTTCAGTCCGAAGCTCGGCCTGCTCTACGAGGTCGATCCGACGACGCAGATCTACTTCAATGCCAGCCGCAGCTTTGAACCGCCCACCTTCGGCGAAGCCACGCCCGTCGGCACCGCCGGCATCCTGCCGCTCAAGCCGCAGACCGCCACCACGCTGGAAATCGGCACGCGCGGCGAGCGCGGCCGCGTCGCTTGGGACTTCAGCTATTACTACGCCTGGGTGGAGCGGGAGCTGCTGGCCCTCGGCGTGCCTGGCATCGGTGCCACCACCACGACGAATGCAGGCCCCACCACGCATCAGGGCGTGGAGTTCGCGCTCAATCTCGATCTCTGGCGCAATCTTTTCACCTCTTCCGAAGAGAGCTACGACCGCCTCGTCCTCCGCCAGAACTTCCTCTGGAACGACTTCCGCTTCAGCGGGAATCCGACCTTCGGTGACCGCCTGATGCCCGGCTTCGCGCCGCTCTACTACCGCGCCGAGATGCTGTATGAGCACCCCTCCGGCTTCTACGGCGGTCCCAATGTCGAATGGTCGCCGAACAGCTACGCCGTGGACCTCGCCCGCACCACCTTTGCCGATCCCTACGCCCTGCTCGGCGTGAAATTCGGCTATCGCACCAAGAAGGGCCTCTCCTTCTTCGTCGAGGCCCGCAACCTCACCGACGAGACTTATTCCCCCACCACTGGCGTCGTGCAAAACGCCCTCGCTCCGGGTGCGGGCGCCGTCTTCCTTCCCGGTGACGGCCGCGCCTTCTACGGCGGCGTCGAATTCAAGTGGTAGTCGCTTCGCGACGCGGAGAGCGGAGGGCCTAGAGTCCCGATCCGCCCTGCGCTCTCCTTTTTCTACTCAGTCGTCTATTCTTCAGCCCTCCTCCCTCCGCTCATGTCCTCCAAGCTCATCCGCAAACTCCACCGCTGGCTCGGCCTCGCCTTCAGCCTCTCCGTTCTCATCGCCTCCGGCAGCGGAGTCATTCACAACGTCATGACCCGCACGCAGGCCCCGCCTCCGCAGGCGAAACCGTCGGGCGGCGGCATGGACGTGAACGCCATCAAGCTCACCGTGGCCGAGGCCGTCTCCAAATTGACCGAAACCAATCCCGAGGTGCAGGCCGTGAACCTGCGCGGCATCGGCGGCCAGCCCTGGTATCAGGTTTACACCCAAGCTTCCCGCACACCGCAGTACGTCAGCGCTGTCGATGGCAAATTCGATCCCGCCATGGACGAGGCCTACGCCGCCGAGATCGCGAAGAAATTCCTGGCCGGAGCGGAGGTGAAAAAGACCGACTTCCTCACCGCCTTCAACACCGAGTACCTCAACATCTTCCGCATCCTGCCCGTGTATCGCTTCGACACCGGCGATGCGCTGGAAACGCGCGTTTATGTCTCCACCACCACCGGCAGCGTCACCCGTCACACCGACAAGCAGCGCCAGTTCGAGGCCGCCATCTTCACGAACTTCCACAAGCTCGGCTTCATCCCGAACAAGGACCTGCGCGATCTCGTGCTCACGGTGATGACCTTCGGCACCTTCCTCGTCGCCTGCCTCGGCATCGCCCTCTTCTTCGCCACCCGGCCAAAGAAACGGTGAAACTTTCGTTGCCGACAGCTTTGGTCTTCACGATCACAGCCGGATGCGCTACACCAGCGGTTAACCATGAAAAACCTCATCGTCCTCGCCACCCTCGTTTTCACCCTCGCCTCCGCACGCGCGGAACTCGCCGCCTCGCATCAGGCGGCGATCGAAAAACTCATGTCCGTCATGCAGGTGCAGAAGCAGTTCGAGGCCTCCCTCGTCGCTGGCTTTGAGGCTGGCCTCGGTGGCAGCTCGGAACAGATCAAGTCGCTGCCCCAGGAGCAGCAGGACAAGTTCAACAACGCCATCGTCAAGGTGAAGGCCGTGCTGCTGGAAATGATGAGCTGGGAGAAGATGAAGCCGGATCTCGTCGAGGTGTACGGCAAGACCTTCTCCGAGCAGGAGGCCAAGGACGTCATCGCCCACATGGAGACGCCCGTCGGGCAGATGATCGTCTCCAAGCAGGCCGGCATGGTGGCCAGCGTGATGCAGATGACTCAGGCGAAGACGCAGGCCATCATGCCGCAGGTCATGAAGATCATGCAGGAGGAGATGACGAAGTAAGAAACGCGCTCGCCGCCCACGTTACCACCGCTCATGAACCCACGCTCCGCTCCGGCCGCCCTCGGCTTCCTTCTGCTCTCCGTCGTCCTGCTTCATGCCCAGGCCCCGCAGGGTCAGATCGTTTCCGGGGGAAAAATCTGGGACAAGGCCGGGCACAACTCCACGCCGGACGTCACCCGCTTTCAGAACCTCTTTTACTGCTGCCTGCGCGAGGCCGACTCCGCTGCGGGTGAGGGCACCATCCGCATCCTGCTTTCGTCCACCGGCAAGACCTGGGTCGATCAGGGCACACTCGCCGAGCCCGGCACCGACCTGCGTGATCCGAAGCTCACCGTCACGCCCGATGGGAAGCGTCTCTACCTGCTCTGCGGCGGCCAGTCCGCCGCTCTCGGACGCCAGCCGCGCTACGCCACCTCCACCGACGGCAAGGTCTGGACGCCGCTGCAGAAGCTCCTCAACAAAGGCGACTGGCTCTGGCGCACGAGCATCAATCCCGCCGACAACCGCTTCTACGGCGCCAGTTTCAACATCCACCCGAACTCCGGCGGCCCCGCTCCAGAACAGGAGTGGTCCTTGAAGACCTACGCCAGCACCGACGGTGCGGTCTGGCAGCTCTCCTCCATCATGCAGGTGCCCGGCCAGCCTTCCGAGACGACGATCCGCTTCCTCAAAGACGGTCGCGCCCTCGCCCTCGTCGCCCGGCAGGCGGGTGATCGCAAAGGAGTGATCGGCAGCGCCACGGCGCCGTATCGCGACTGGACCTGGGTCAGCGCCGGCGTGCCTCTCGGCGCTCCGAATTTCATCGAGCTGCCGGACGGCAGGCTCATCGCCGGCTCTCGCGGCTTCGGCGCCACGCCCGGTGCGCACATGGTGCTCTTCACCCTCACGGCCAACGGCCTCACCCCGCTGCTGGAGCTCCCCAGCGCCGGTGACTGCAGCCACCCAGGACTCGTCTGGCACGACGACCTCCTCCACGTCACCTACTACTCCAGTCACGAAGGCAAGACCGCGATCTACTCCGCGCAGGTGAAGCTTCCGTGACCGCTGCTGGACGACGCTGACCTCCCCGCCAGCCGGTGTGGACTCGGCCGCTCCCGGCCCGGAGTTGAGAGGAGATGTGCAAAACTTGACCACTCACGGTACAACTCGATTCGCCGCACGTTTGATCCGGATGCCCCGCCTGCTGTCTTCCCTCCTCTGCACCCTCACCCTCGCTTCCCACGCCATCGGCGCGGATATTCAGCACCGTTTCCTCTGCTGCGACTACAGCGGTGACAAGGTCTGCATCGTCAGTGCCGAAGGGAAGATCGAGTGGCAGGTCGAAGCACGGCGTCCGCAGGACTGCTGGCTGCTGCCAAATGGAAACGTCCTCTTCGCCTACGTCGGCGGAGCCAAAGAGGTGACGCCCGGCCAAGAAGTCGCCTGGGAATACAAGGCGCCTGAAAAAGGCGTCGAATGCCATGCCGCGCAGCCTTTGGCCAATGGCAACGTGCTCATCGTCGAGTGCGGCACCAGCCGCCTGATCGAGGTGGATCGCGAAGGCAAGATCGCCAAGGAAATCCCGCTCGTCACCAAGCCGGAGGTCAAACTGCACAATCAATACCGCGGCGCCCGCAAGCTGCCGAACGGCCACTACCTCGTCGTCTTCAAAGGCGAAGGCAAAGTCGTCGAACTCGACGCAGACGGCAAAATCCTGCGCGAGCAGAAGGTGCCAGGCGACCCGCACGAGGCCATCGCGCTCAAGAACGGCAACTGGCTCGTGACCTGTGGTGATGGGCATCAAGTCGTCGAGGTAAACCCGGCCGGAGAAACGGCGTGGTCGCTCGGCGAAAACGATCTCCCCGGCCATCCGCTGCGACTCATGGCCGGTGCGCAGCGCCTTCCCAACGGCAACACGATCCTCTGCAACTACCTCGGCCACGGCCACATCGGCGAGAACCCGCAGATCTATGAAGTCACGCCGGACAAGAAGCTCGTCTGGTCCTTCGCCGATCACGCGCAGTTCAAGACGATCAACCAGATCCAAATCCTCGACACACCGGTCGATGTCCTGAAGGAAGAGATTTACCGCTGAGGCCGCATTCCCAATTCAGCAGCAACCTCTCGTGCTCACATGAAGCTGTCCGCCCTCCTGCTGCTCGCCCTGAGTTCTCTCTCCGTCATTCGGGGTGAGACCAACCTTGCGCTGAACCCCTCCTTTGAACAAGCCGACGCGGAAGGCGTGTTGGTGGACGACTGGACCACGAGGGAAGGCATCGCTATCGAGCGCGTGACCAGCGGCGGGCACACCGGGCAGGCCTTCATGCGCTTCACCGACGACAGCGCGACCGGCGGGCAGTTTCTAGAATGCCGCCGTGTGCCTGCGCGGCCCGGGGGTCAGTACACGGCAGCGGCGTGGTTGCGCACCACGGACAAATGTCGTCCCGGGGTCTATTTGAACTTCTACGACATGTATGGTCATCGCATCGCGAACCGCTTTGAGCGCACGAAGGGGTCAGCGGCGGAGTGGCAGCGCGTGGAGGTGCAGGACACCGCCCCGGCGGATGTCTGGGAGGTGACGGTGTCGATCTACGCCTACTCGGGCGATGTCGGCGTGTTTGATGCGGATGACGCCGAGCTGCTCGTGCAAGGCGGCGGCGAACCTGGCTCAGCGGGCCTAGAGCCTGCGAAGCCGGGAGACAAAGCGGCGTATGAAATTGGCTCGCGGCGCGAGTTGTTCGTCGATGACTTCTTGATCGACGGTCAGAGCGGCGTGATCGAGCGGCGTCTTCAGCATCCGGTGCCGCAGGAGGTCGCGCTGAAGCTGGACAAGCCCTGGGAAGGCGAAACCTCTGCGTACTTCGCCATGGTGCAGGATGGTGCGCGGGTGCTGATGTACTACCGGGGTCAGATCAGCCCGGGGAGCGCCGGCCAGGTGTGCTGCGTGGCGGAAAGCCGGGACGGCATCCACTTCGAGCGTCTGAACGCCGGGCTCTTCGAGGTCGAGGGCTCGAAGGAAAACAACATCATCTGGAAAGGCGTCGGCGCGCACAACTTCACGCCCTTCCTCGACTCGAATCCCGCCGCGCCCGCCGACGAGCGCTTCAAGGCGATGGCTTACTCCCATCATGGCAAAGGACTCGGCGTTTTCGGTTCGCCGGACGGCGTGCATTGGCGCGAACTGCTGGATCACGCCGCGATCACCGATGGCGCCTTCGATTCGCAGAACCTCGCCTTCTACGACCCGCTGCGTGGCGTTTACGTCGATTACCATCGCAAGGGCCGCAACGGCGTGCGCGACATCATGACCTGCACCAGCAAGGACTTCCGCACCTGGACCGCGCCCGTGTTTCTCGAATACGGCGATCCGCGCCAGGAGCACCTCTACACGAACGGGATCCT
>CAMAZK010000042.1 GCA_945863205.1 Akkermansia muciniphila
ACAGGACTCGCTGTCCGACGACGCGAAGAAACGCGGTCGCCCGAGCGGCTTCACGATCACCGTGCGCGACTTCGAGATCAGCAACGGCGCCGGTTTCCTCGTGGCCCTGACCGGCACGATGATGCGCATGCCCGCCCTGCCGAAGGTGCCCGCTGCGGAGCGCATCCAGGTGAGCGAGGACGGCGAGATCAGCGGCATCTAGCGATGCCTTGCCGACGCCCGGCGCCCGCTTTAGCATCCCGGGCGCATGATTCCTGCCCGCATCCTCATCCTCGGCCTCCCGCCCCTCGTCGTGGCGCTGGCGTGGTGGGCGGCGGAGACGGCGAAGCGCAGCCACGAGCGTCCGAAGGATGCGATCGTGGTCATGCTGGCGGAGAAGGCGCCCGGGCTGAATCCCTTCATGCCTGCTTCTGAGGCGGAACGGCAGATCATGGAACTCGTGCATCAGCCGCTGCTGCGGATCGATGACGACGGGCGGCTGCAACCGGCGCTGGCGGACGTGTGGCGCTGGTCGCAGCGCGTGACCTGCTGGTTCGCCGATGCGGAAACGGCGGTGCGCGCCCGGGAGAAGCTCCAGGCCGAAGTGGAAAATGGCAACCGCTGGGCCGAATGGCGTCTCATCTCGACCCGCGCGGAGGGGAACGCCCTGCTGCTGACTTTTAGCGACGATACGGCCTCCGGGGTGCGAGACACGCTGGAGGCCATCACCGGCCTCAATCCGCAGCCCGTCGCATTCTGGCGCATCACGCAGGGCAGGTCCCTGCAGGATTCATGGAAGCACAAGATCAGCAGCGGCAAGCTCTCGCAAAGCATCCGGCGCGCCTGGTTTGACGGTGACGAGGCCTGCGAGATCATCCTCACGGGGCCTTCACAGGGCGTGCTGGACGACATCCGCTCCACGCTGGATTCCAGCAAAGACGGCCCGCTCACCATGAGCCTGCTGGGAGAGGTGGCGGCGCTGGTGGAGCCCGTGCTCGACCTCGACATCCGTCCGGGGCAGTTCTGGCATGACGGCCGCCCGGTGACGGCGGAAGACGCCAAAGCCACCCTCGAATACCTGCAGACGACGGATTATCCCCTGCCCGTGCGAGACATGCTGCGGCACGTCCAAGCGCTCGATGTTCACAACGACGGCTCACGACTGCAGGTGACCTTTCGGAAGCGCTACGGCCCGGCCTTGGCGCTGCTGGCGGATGTGCCCGTACTACCTGCGGCGTGGCTGCGCAGCCATTCGGAGGTCAAGCCGTCCGATTTTCTGCGCGACCTACCGCCGGGCGCCGGCGGGCACCGCATCGCCTCTCATGATTCGCGCTCCCTGGTGCTGCTGCCAGCGGGGACCGGCAGGGCCATGCCGCGATTGTTGTTCAGCTTCGCCGCATCCCCGCTGATGACGCAGATCGGCGTGCAAACCGGCACGGTGGACCTGATCTGGCCGGCGAAGACAGCCGACCGCACCCGACTCCCGCAACTGCGCTCCACCCCGGCCCGGCAGCGGCTCGTGGTGCTCTGGAACACCCGGAATCCAGTCCTGGAAAACGCACACCTGCGGGCCGCGCTGGCACATGCGACGGATGTCGAAGCCCTGATCCGCGCGACGCCCGGCAGGCTCGGTCACGCGGACGCCAGCCTCTTTGCGCCACACCTGTGGTTCAGCTCGGACGCGGCCCGCGTGCCGCACGATCTGGAAAAGGCGTGGGGCATCCTGGCTGACGAAGGCTGGCCGCAGGATGTCAAAGGCGTGGCGCGCTCGGCGGACCGGGAACTGCGCTTCACGCTGCTGGCCCCTGGCCACGACGAGCTGCATGCCCGCACCGCCAGACTGCTGGCGGAACAGTGGCGGGCGCTCGGAGCCCTGGTGGATGTCGAGCTGGCGCCGGATGCGGACGCGCTGGCGGGGCGGCTGCGGGAGCGGCGCTTTGACGCCGTGCTGGTGGACCAGCGTTTCGAAGCTTCCTGGGATCAGTTGCCGTGGTGGCACTCCAGCCAGGCAGAGCCCGGCGGAACGAATTTTTGCGGCATCATGAATCCGCAGATCGATCTGCTGCTGGAGTCGCTGGCGGCGGAATCCGATCCGGAGCGCGTGCCGGTGCGCGTGCGTGAACTGGAGGCGCAACTCGTGCCGCTGCACCCCATGCTCACCCTCTTCACAACCCACGAGGAGGCAGCCGCCGTGCCTGGTCTGCCCGGTGGCAACCCGCCTGCGGGCTGGACGCTGCGTTCCCTGACCTCCCCGGCCAGGCAGGAGCCTCCGCCCGCCATCCAACTCAAACTGCGAGTCCCTGAATGAACGGTGAGCCTCCCCCTTCCCCACCTCCCCGCTGGCTGACGCTGCGGCTGGGATCCGGCTGCATGCTGGCCGTGATCGCCGTGCTGGCGCTGTCACCGCAGGAGATCGGCGGATGGGACAGATCCACGTTCACCTCGGCGCATTTTTGGACACGCTGCGGATCGAGTCTCATCGTCCTGACGATCGCGCTGACGTTCTCCGTGTGCCTGGCGCTGAGCGCGGAGCTGCTGTCATCCCGACTCGGCAGTCGCAGCCGGGGTCTGCTGGCCTGCTGCGGCCGGGCGCTGGCCTGTGCGCCCGTGGCCGCACTGGCGTGGGGTTTCGTGGGTCTGTGGATCGGACGTCACGGCGGGCCTGTGGAGACCCTGATGCCTGTCGAACTGCCGCTGGCTGAAAACGTGTGGCAGACGGGGCTGGCGCGCATGCTGTGGGAGTTCCTGGCGCCTGCGCTGCTGCTCGCCATTCCGCTCACCGGGGAGCTGATCCACGGAGTCATCAGCGATGCTCCCATGACACCGGCGCTGGACCTGGCGCTCCGTGCGCGCGGCATTCCGACAGCGTTCATCGTCTGGCGGCATCGGCTGCGGCAGTTGCTGCCTGTCGCAGGCGTTCATCTGCGGGCGCTGTGCCTGATCGCGCCGGTTTATCTCATCGTGGTGGAGGACGTGCTGCGCTTCATGGGCTGGGGCGGCTGGATGGCGCAGTCCCTGCGCGGCTCGGAAGGGCACCCGGTCATTCTAGGGCTGATCGGCGGCGGCGGCATGGTGGTGGTGCTGCTGGGCGCTGCGCGGATCGTTTTCGGCCGCGCCTTGCCAGCGGGCGGAAAGATGAGCGGTTTGGCCTGGCAGCCGTGGCTGCTCTGGGCACTGGCCTGCATGGCCGCCATGCCAGGTTCACCGCCTTGGCTCGTGATCTGGTTCGCCGTCCTGCTCGCCGGCAGCGCGGACTGGCACCGGACCTGGCTGAAAATCGAAAAACGCCTGCCGCTGGAGGCCGCGCGCGTCATCGGCGGAAGCGCCTGGCGCATCTGGTGGCGGCATCTGGCCCGGGCACAGGCACGATTTCTCGTGGCGTTGATCAGCGCCGCTCTCGCCCGTGCCCTGATTTGGATCGCTGTGGCCTGCGCCGTTCGTCCGGCATGGGTGGAGGAACTGAGCCCCCCGCTCGCCCGCTGGCTGCGCCCGCTCGCGATTTCCACGTCCCACGGTGCCGCAGCCGCGCTGACCGATCCTTCGCCCGTGCTGGAGGCGGGCGGCGTCATCGCGCTTGCCTCCTTGTGTTTGATCCAAGTCAGCCGCATCATCCAGCCCCGTGCCACCTGAGAGTCCCATGTCCGAACCCTCCACTCCCAAACCCGCCGCACCGCTGCTGCAGGTCCGCGATTTGAAAATCGACTTCCGCCGCCACGGTGCGGACCCGATGCGGGCCGTGCGGGGCATCGACCTGGAATTGAAGCAGGGGGAATGCATCGCGCTCGTGGGAGAAAGCGGCAGCGGCAAGAGCGCCACGGCGCTGTCATTCGCCCGGCTGCTGCCGGAACCGCCCGCCCTCATCACGGCTGACGCGATGGTGCTGAATGGGCATCACATTCTCGAAATGAACGAGCGCGAGCTGCGCACGATTCGCGGCAAGGAGATCGCCTACATCTTCCAGGAGCCGACCACCTCCCTCAATCCCGTGCTCACCATCCGCACGCAGATCGCCGAAGCGCTGGCGCTGCACCGTCCCGACGTGCCGAAGGCCGATCGCGATGACGAAATCGTCAAGTGGCTCGACAAGGTGGGCATCGTCGATTCCCGCAAGCGCCTGCACGCCTACCCGCACGAGCTCAGCGGCGGCATGCAGCAGCGCGTCATGATCGCCATGGCCCTTTGCTGCCAGCCGAAGTTGCTCATCGCCGACGAGCCGACCACCGCACTCGACGTCACCATTCAAAAACAGATCATGGACCTGCTGGCCGAGCTGCGGCGGGATCTGGACATGAGCATCATCCTCATCACCCACAATCTCGGGATCATCCGCAGCGTCGTGGATCGCGTCGCGGTCATGTTTCGTGGGGAAATCGTCGAAACCGGGCCGGTGGATGAAATCCTGCGCAATCCGCAGCACGCTTACACCAAGGCCCTCCTCGCCTGCGTGCCGCGCATGGGCGCGAAGCAGGACCGCCTGACGACCATCGACTACTCCGCGCTGGCCTGACAAGAATCGGCATTGTGTTCCGTCTGTGCGGCGTGATAGCCTCCCGGCATGAAAACGCTGGTCTTCCTGCTCCTGGCGGCTCTGCCGCTCTGCGCCCAGGTGGTGAATCCCGCCACGGGCAAGAAATTCGAAACCCGCACCATCAACGGCAGCGGCGGCAACAACGGGGTCAGCATCAACACCACGGCCAAGCCCGCGTCGCCAACCAAGACCAAACTCACCTCCTACTTCATCGTCGGCGAACCGCGACAGTGGAAAAGCACGGACGGCAGATCCCTTCTCGGCACGATCATCATCTTTGAAGACGCCGTGATCGAATTCGAAGCTGCCAATGCAGCCGCCGCCCGTGAAGCCGTGGCAAAAGCGCCCGCTCCCAAGATGCCGGAAAAGCCCACCCTCATCCGCGATGCCAGGATTCGACTGCTCGTGAACCAAAAACCCGTGGAGATCCCGCTCGAGCGCCTGAGCGAGGAAGACCGGCAATACGTCGATGATTTGAACGCCCGCCTGCCAAAGTGAATCCCAACCCCTCGCCACCATGCATCGCACCCTGAAAATCATTTTCTGCCTTCTCTCCGCGATGTGGATGGCCTCATGCGTCAGCCAGCAGCCCAGCCCGGTCGAACCCGCCCGAGTTGATGAAGACGGTCGCACCGTGATGCCGATGGGCCCGCTGTTCATGCCGATGCGCTGAAGCGCTCAACCGCCACCAAGGGCATAACCCACGCCGCGCACGGTGCGGATGAGCTTCTTGTCGTGCTCCTTGTCGATCTTGGATCGCAGGCGCTGGATATAGACCTCCACGAGATTGGTCTCCGGGTCCATGTTGTAGCCCCAGACATGTTCGTAGATCTGCATGCGGCCAAACACGCGCCCCGGGCTCCGCATCAGATGCTCCAGCAGTTCAAACTCCCGCGTACTCAGATCCACATTCACGCCGCCCCGGCTGACCTTTCGCTCCAGCAGGTTCATGCACAGGTCTTCGACCCGCAGCAGATGGCTCGCCTCCCCCGACTGACGGCGCACCACGGTGCGCAGGCGTGCGGCCAGTTCTTCGACGAAAAACGGCTTCGTCATGTAGTCGTCCGCGCCGAGATTCAGGCCCTCGATTTTTTCCGGCAGCGTGGAGCGTGCGGTCAGCAGAATGACCGGCACGCTGTTCCGTTTCTCCCGCAGGCCCCGCAAGATGCTCAATCCGTCCCGCCCCGGCACCATGATGTCCAGCACCAGCGCGTCATACGGAACCGTCGTCGCCATTTCCCAGGCCACGTCACCATCGCTCACAGCATCCACCTGGATCCCCTGCTCCTCCAGGCCCTTCTTGGCGAAGGATAGCAGCTTCGACTGGTCTTCGAGAAGCAGGATGCGCATGCCCCCGACGATGCGGGGCGATCATCGAATGTCCACCCGGTTTACCGTCCTCCGATGCGCCCACCCTGCCGCTGTCCGCACGCACGTTTTCAAGAAGCGGCGGCAGACCGGACTGCTTTCGCTGTCACGCATCGACTCCTGCCCCTTTCTTGTTCCTCCCGCAGATTTATAGAGGCCAGCAGATTTCCATCAGACATAATCTCTGGGCCTCCGTGAATCTGTGGGAGATCAGCGGTCTGCTGCCTTGAAGCCGATGGTGCAATTTTGGTGCGCAAGCCCTGATTCTCAACCGGCGGCGGTGGCAGAGCACTTGAGATCGAAAGACTTTGAGATGGGAACGCTGCGCCAGAAACTCAATAGCGGAAGACGTGGGCCTTCCCTCCCGTCTTGCCCCCCCCTTGGACACTCAGCCGCCCGTCCGCTCTTCGCTCGGTCGGCGACCAAGCGCACCCAAGGCTTGACCTCGTCCGCCTTTTTCGCTTCCATCGGTGCATTCCTAAAAACCTTCGTTCTTATTTGTGAAGCTCCTTTAACCTCAATCCACCTCTGAAAAGACATAAAAAGCTGTGGGCGAATCCGATTCGTCCACAGTTAATTGTGACTAATAACGTCCGAAAAATAAACTCTCATGAAGCCCATGCTATCATCAGTTTTCGGAGTGGCCGTCTTACTTGCTGGCGTTTCAATTTCGTCTGCAGGCGAGGTTTCCAGTTTTAAAGAGGCGCTTGCCATCATACAGGATGAGAAGTCAACAGACTGGAATCGCGATCAAGAAGCGGAGCAATATTTGTTGAAGAATCAGGAGGTCTCGCTGCCTGATCTGATGAAAATCGTGAGAAACAAGGAAGATGGTTGGATATCGTGCGCCTATATACTGGAGAAATCGAAGGAACCTGCCGTAGTGCCGCTGTTCATTGATCTCGTCCGAGAAAATTTTTTCATGAAGGAGGCCGATGGCAGTCGCATGAAGTTTGGATTCGCTTCAAAAAACGGATGTGAAATGATCACGAATCAATACGGGGCCGTGTTGGCTTCACTGCTCGGATCGATTGGAGATGCGCGGGCGATACCAGTTTTGAAGGAGGCGACGAAACAGGGAGATCCAGAGGTCCAGAAGAGTGCGTATGGAGCTCTTTATGCGCTTGGCAACATTTCGATCGATGACATTTTTATGATCGCAAAGGACGCAGACTCGTCATTACGAATACCGGATCTTCTGATGGGAGTCATCAATGCACTTCACAACAGCAATCCGCGGCGTGCGGTCAAGCTCTACGACCGTGTCATTCGCGAGTTGCCACAAGAAAGTTACGAGGTCGCAAGTGCTCACTATTGGAAAATCCAATGCTTTCAGAATCTCAAAGAGTTTGATCGGGCGTTGGAGCAATGTGAAGTCGTCCTGAAAGTGGTTAAATTCGAAAATCTCACCAAGCAGATTGCTGGTATGCGGACCGAGATCTCGCAGGCAGCCCGACAAGGCGCGACTGGACCACCCGCTATACGCCCCGAGTTGAAATGATCCCGAACACTACAACCCTTAGCCCCTTTGTGGCGTGGCGCTCCCGGTAGCGGGTGCTAGCGCTCGAAGTTCGGCGACTCAGAACACCTCTCCACAGACCAGCAATGAAAACACTCATCACAGTTGTCACACTTTGCCTGGCCGTCTCTATGTATGCAGGCACACACGACGTGGGTCTTGGCACCATCGAGGCACCGGAGGATTTTGGCTTCGAGAAGGGTGTCACTGATTCCGTCTTGGGCAAACTAACCCGGATATCCGATGGGTTCATCATCAACTTTGATGTTGGCGGGATGGCTGGCATTCACATGCATGACGGCAATAAGGCTAAGTGCACATTTTACCGAAATATTCGTGTGGGTGGCTTGCCCGCTTCGGTCGGGATCGAGCCCATTGCCAATGGACAGCGGATTGCCATTTCGATCGGTGACGTTGTGAAAATGCAGCAGTCGCCGGCCAATTTCTGGGCTGACATCCGAAAAGACTCCGACATTGCGGAGTTCATCCTCATTGTCACCACCTTCAAGCTCAAACCAATTGGTCGATAAGGCGAACCGGATGCAAGCAACTGCTCGTATGGGATCTGTCGTGTCATCGACGCTTCCCGGTCGCCGTTGCCTGATCCGAGACGTTGGTCAACCAATAGCGCTTATCGCCATGTCAAAAGAACTTCGAGCTCTTACCTTTGTACTAGCGACACTCGCTGTGATTGCACTGATCTGGCTCACACACGAGACGATGAAGCTCAGTTCGTGGATAGTTTACTCAGACCACGTCTGGGGCGAGATGGACCGCGTAGGAGCAGAGCATGAACATTACTTTGCTGAAGATATGCACCTGTTACGTGGGTTGAATTTCATTTACTTCGAGTCTGCGGCTGGCGTTGTCTTTCTGGCCTTACTCTGGAGACTGGCGTTCACTAAAGCTCCGACATCTCAGCGATGACAACACCTCAGCAGAACACCAGCCGCATAAGACCGACAGAACATCGTGTGGAGGTGACAAGATTTCACCCGTCACCCCTCCCACACCACCCGGCATGCGGCTCCGCTGGCGCAAACGCGGGAGCGCTGAGGCTTGGCATCGCTTTGAAACGCTCGACGGCCAGCAGGCTGGCCTGCCGAAAGCGGCAGCAGGCTTCCGCAGTCCATGCCATTCCAGGGATGGGCACCCTTGGTGATTCCATTTCGTTCGCGCTCGAAGGCAGGGTCCCTGCTGAGGCATGGGAAGCGGCGGTTCCTGTGCGCTGGAGCTGATGAAGCGGATTCGGAAAGCTCAAGGCCGCGTGAAGAGCCCAGAAAAAAGCGGCCTCTTTCGAGGCCGCCGAGTGGGTTGAGGGAATGACGGGGGAGGCGCGTTACTTCGCCGCGGCGGCGAGTTTGTCCTCCGGCTCGATGAGGCCGTAGTCGCCGTCTTTGCGGCGGAAGAGGATGGCGAGGCGGTTCGTCTTTTGATTGTGGAAGAGCACGAAGGGCCGCTCGCTAATTTCGAGGTCCATGATGGCCTCGTCAGCATAGAGCGGACGGATGGAGTATTTTTCCTTGTGCACGTAGGCGGGCTCGATGTGCTCATCTTCGGTGTGCAGCACTTCCTGATGGTAAACCTGCTCTTCGAGGTGGCGGATGGAGCCGCCTTCACGGGGGCGATGATTCTTGAGGAGGCGGGTCTTGTACTTCCGCATGCGCCGGGCGATCTTCGCGGTGCTTTCGTCGATGGAGGCGTAGATGTCCTCGGTGACGGATTTGACTTCGATGACGATGTGGTCGGCGCAGAAGAGGATGATTTCCGCGATGTGACGGTGGTGGTTCTGCACGTCGAGGATCACTTTGGCCTCGATGATGCGCGGGTAGTCCAGGTGCAGGCTTTCGATCTTTTTATGTGCGTATTCGCGGATGGCGTCCGTGACGTCCATGTGACGTGCGGTGACGATGATGGGCAGGTTGACGTTGTGTTTTTGCATGGTGGTTTGCTCCTGGTTGGGGGTTAGAATGAAATGGGAATCACATGGTGAAATCCTCGCCGAGGTAGAGGCGGCGGGCTTCGGGATCGTTGACGAGAAAGTCCTTGCTGCCGTGGCGGCGGACGCGGCCTTCGAAGATGAGGTAGGCGCGGTCCACGATGTTCAAGGTCTCACGGACGTTGTGGTCGGTGATGAGGATGGCCAGACCGGCCTGGCGCAGCATGCGGATGATGTCCTGAATCTCGCTGACGGCGATGGGATCGACGCCGCTGAAGGGCTCGTCGAGCATCAGCAGCTTCGGCGAGGTGACGAGGGAACGGGCGATGGTGAGGCGGCGTTTCTCACCGCCGGAGAGGGTGATGGCGAGATTGTCGGCGACGTGGTCAATGCCGAATTTTTCCATCAGAGACTGGGTCTGGTCGTGGCGCTCAGCCTTGGTGAAGGGCTGCGTCTCCATGACGGCGAGGATGTTTTCCCGGACGGTGAGCCGGCGGAAGATGGACTCCTCCTGCGGCAGGTAGCCCATGCCGTAGCGGGCACGCATGAACATCGGCTCGGTGGTGACGTCCTTCCCATTGAACACGACCTGGCCGTCGTTCGGGCGCACGAGGCCGACGATCATGTAGAAGGTCGTGGTCTTGCCGGCGCCGTTGGGGCCCAGGAGACCGACGATTTCACCGGTTTTCACCTCGATATCGACGCCGTTGACGACGGCGCGGCCGTCATAGACTTTGCGCAGGCCGCCGGTGTGCAAAAGGGTGTTTTCATCCCGGACCGGTGCGGGTTCGGACGCGGGCTGGGACTC
This sequence comes from Akkermansia muciniphila, assembly GCA_945863205.1. Classification (GTDB taxonomy): domain Bacteria; phylum Verrucomicrobiota; class Verrucomicrobiia; order Verrucomicrobiales; family Verrucomicrobiaceae; genus Prosthecobacter. The sequence goes on from CAMAZK010000042.1 coordinate 10,142, forward strand.
GGAGCACATCGCCTCCCCTAGCGGGAGCGTGGACTCGCGACTGTCGTCATCAAGCCGGGTTTTGGGCTTTTTCCTGCGGGCGGCCATGGTCATTGCTGGGGCGGCGTGGAGCCTGTGGGGGCCGCGCCAGAGCGGCTCTTCGGCGTGGCGTCCTCGCCTTGAAGGATGATGGTTTCGTTGCCCCCGGAGGTGGTAAGTTTCCCCTTGGGATCGATGATCATGATGCAGCCGGGCTCGGTGGATTTGTGCAGCTTGTTGCCGATCTGCACCTGGGGCCAGATGAGGAGGGTGGTGTTGCCGGTCTTGCCGTCGTAAATGAGGTGCTTGCAGTGCCCGACCTGCAACTCTCCGTCCTCGGAGATTTTCTCCACCGTGACCATGGGACCGCGTGCGTCCGCTTTTTCGATGGGCGGGCCGTCGCGCTCGGCCTTTTTCGGTTGGACGAGAATGTCCGAATCTTTGGCGGAGGGCTTCGGCTTGGTCTCTGCCATGCCTTGACCCTTGACCATGTGGAGCTCCAGCTCCTCACACTCGATGTACATCTGCGGATGGCGGACGCGCACGTCGCCGACGTAGATGCCGTAGCCGAGATCGGCGTCAAAAAAGGCGCTTTTCTGTGCGGTGACGACGATCTGGCCCTTTGTGGCGGTGGGGGCTTCATCCAGATTCATCGGCTGGAGCGGCCGGGCCTGCGGACCGGTCGGGGGAGGCGGGGGCGCTTCCTCGACGACTGGCTTGGCAGGAGCCGGAATGGCCGGTGGCGCGGTCGCTGCGGCCGACTCGGCGGCCGTGGTGGTGGTGGCAGAGTTCTCGCGCATGAGTGCGCCTGCGGTCTGGAGCGCTTTTTTTCTCAGATCCTCCGTCTCGGGGGAGGTGATCATTTCCTTGGCCTGGTTTTTGACCTCGTCGGGCACGGCTTCGATGAGATTTTTGGCGGCCTCGACCGCCTTGGTCTTCTCATCTTCCCCCTTCTTCTTGAAATCAAAAAGGGGCTTACGAGCGGTCTGGGCCCATGCGTCCGTCCCAGCTAGAAGCAGGGTGCAGAGGAGAATGACGGACGTTTTCATTTCACTTGCTGGCTGGAGGGTTGGCGGAGGCCTTTTTGTCGCCGCTGAGGGTGCCGCTGTCAAAGATGACCATGCGGATGTTTCCGGTCATGCGCCCCTGGTTTTTGTTCGTGTCGAAAACCAGATTGTCGCCTTCGATCTGGAAGTCCGCGCGGCTGACGCGGCTGCGTTCGGTGCTGCGCAGCACGCCGGTGGCCATCTGGAAAAAGGCGGTGCTGAGGTCCATGCGGAGATCTTTGGCGGCGTCGGCGTTGATCATTCTCACCACCAGTCCTTCGGCATAGATGCGCTCGTCGTCGATGCGCCGGATCACGTCCGCCGTGATCAGGGAGGAGCGCCGCCCCTCTGCGTCGAAGGAGGGGATCACCGCTCCGCGACTCTCGGCTCCCAGCGGAATCATTTTCATGAAGGAGGCCAGCCCCCCGTCCGCCGCTGCAGCCGGCAGGGCACCCGCGAACACGGCAAAGGCGGCCACCACGCCCAGCGCGATGGACCGACCGAACCGGCGGCTGCGCAGGGCCTCAAGCGATGTCTTGAACGATGCCATGGATTTTCCTCAAGGTTTCGACCACGTCGGTGATCTGTGAAAGCGGGATTTGGTTCGGTCCGTCGGACAGCGCGTTGGCGGGATCCGGGTGGGTTTCCATGAAGACGCCGTCGCAGCCGGTGGCCACCGCCGCACGCGCCAGAACGGGGGCCAGCCTGCCATCGCCACCGGTGGTGGCGCCCAGCCCGCCGGGACGCTGCACGCTGTGGGTGGCGTCCATCACGACCCGGTAGCCGAGTTCGCGCATCCAGTAGAGAGAGCGCATGTCGGCGACGAGGTTGTTGTAGCCGAAAGTCGTGCCGCGCTCCGTGAACATGAAGTTTTCACAGCCGACGCTCACCAGCTTGTCGGCGATGTTTTTGACGTCCCAAGGGGCGAGGAACTGGCCCTTTTTCACATTCACGGCCCGCCCGGTTTCACCGGCGGCGACGATCAGATCCGTCTGACGGCAGAGAAAGGCCGGGATCTGCAGCAGATCGACGTGCTCGGCCGCCAGCCGGGCCTCCTCGGCGGTGTGGATGTCGGTGGTCACGGGAACGCCCAGCTTTGCGCCGATCTCGGCCAGCAGTCTGCACCCCGCAGCACAGCCGAGCCCGCGGTAGGAGGAGATGGCGCTGCGGTTGGCCTTGTCGTAAGAGGCTTTGAAAATCCAGCGCCAGCCGTGCTGCTGCGCCATCGCGCCGAGCTTGTGCGCGACATCCCAGATGAATTCCTCACTCTCGATCACGCAGGGACCGAGGATGAACACGGGTTCCGTGCCATCCATTGAAACCGGTCCAATTTTCACCGTCGGAAGAGAGAACGCGCCCATGCAATGCAAAAGAAGGATTGATCCGGCCCTCGCGCCAGGATCGCTTCACGAGCCGCCAACCCAGGTGTTCAAACCGCTGGGGTACCCTAGCCCCGTGCGTCCGTCCTGACAACGGAAGATTCCACAGAACCCTTGCCGACGCACGGTGTGGCGCCGGCTGAAGACTCCTTCATCGTCCGATGCGGCTGACCTCCAGATCGACTTTCAGGCCGCTGGTGGCACCGGGCGGAGCGTCGAAGTAGCCGGAAACGGGCGCGGCATCGTGATAATCGCGACCGGTGGCGATTTTGATGTGCCGCTCGTCGGCGAGGGTGTCATTGGTGGGGTCCAGACCAAACCAGCCGCGGCCGGGGACGCGCACCTCACACCAGGCGTGAGAGGCCTGGGCGCCGCGCAGGTGCGCTTCGGGGCCGTTGTAAAGGTAGCCGCTGACATAACGGGCAGGAATGCCGAGTGACCGACAGATGCCGATCATGAGGTGGGTGAAGTCCTGGCAGACCCCGCTCTTCAGCGCCAGGACCTCGTTCATGTGCGTGGCGGCATGGGTGGTGTTCGGGGCGTAGGTCCAGTTTCGATAGATGTGATGCATGACGCCCCTGGCGGTCTCAAAGACGTCGTCACCGCCATCCCGGATGTCGATGCCGAGCCGCCAGACCTCGGGAGAAATCGCCACGTAGCGGCTGTCTCCGAGGAAGGACTGGTCCATTTCATGAGGATCCGCCTTCAACGATGCAAATGGCACGCCGACGGGCATTCCGCCCAGATACGGGTTCGTGGTGTTGATGGTGGACTGCGCCTCGATGGTCAACTGCGAGTGCGGCTCCGGGAGTTCGAAGTGGTGGACATAATTGAACCAGTTGTCGCGAAAATGCTGAAGCCGCACGGGCGGATTGACCTTGAGCAGAAAGAACTCAAGACGGGACTTGTCGTCCGTCGCCGGCCGGAGGCGGACCTCGTTGTAGCTGTCCCGCACGGGAGTCCAATAAAGGTACTGCGTGCGATGGAAGATTCGAAATCGCATGAGGTGTACAGCAGTGTCTTGGGGACTGCTACTGCTGTTGTTGCTGCTGCTGGGCTTCTTCGTTCACGTCGGTGTGATACGCACCGAGCGGCAGGCCGGAGCTGCTTTCCGCCTCGCTGACTTCCAGCTCGGGCAGATCTTCGATATTCAGCACGAAGGTCTTGAAAATGGAATCGCCGATCTGGTTCAGCCGCGTCTGCAGATCGTCAATGAATTCATGCAGGCCCACCTCCAGTACTTCCTCCACCGTCGTATAGACCAGGTCGGCATGCAGGCGCCCGGCATGCCGCACGGGCTCGCTCATCTTGTCCCCGAGGCCGGCACCGCATAGCCCGACGAGAGCCGAGTGGACCTCGGCGACGCAACTGGCGACGGAGCGCGGCAGGGCCTCGTCCAGCAAGAGGTAGTCGATGATTTTCTTCGGGTCCGGCTTGCCATGATACGCCTGGAAGGAGTGCCGCGCGGAGCAGGAGCGCAGGAGCGCCGCCCAGCGCAGCGGGCGGGCGTCGCGGTGCGGTGACATCTCAAGGGAAAGGCCGGAACAGGTGTCCAGCAGCCGGGACATTTTGTCCGCCCGCTCCAGGCAGGTGCCCAGGCGCAGAAAGTGCCAGCTGTCACCCCGGGGGGTGGTGGAATCTGCGATGCCCTGGAACTCATAGGAGCGGCTCAGCACCCGCTCGTAGAACCGGGCGCTCTGCGTGCGGTGCATCTCCTGCCCCTGATCAGACTCTACAAACAGCCGCAGGCCGTTCAGGCATTCCCAGATGTCATTGGAGATCTGATCACGGACGGTTCGCGCATTCTCGCGCGCGGCCCGGATGCAGTTGAGGATCGAATTCGGATTGTCGGCCCGCAGCGCCAGGAAAGCCGTCACATCGTCCCCTGTGACTCGCTGATGCAGGGCGTGGTAGGCCTCGTCATCACCGGTCGTCGCGAGGATGGGCTGCCAGAACTGCGCCTCGTCCACGCCATCGACTCCGGCATCCAGCAGGAGATCCTGCGTGGAGAGAAGCAAGCGTGAGAAATTCTCCGCACGCTCGACGTAGCGTGCCATCCAATAAATACTGTCTGCGACTCTGCTGAGCATGGCGGGGGATCAGGGTACGGTCGGAGTTTCGGCGGGCATATCGAGGCGGTCCTCCCAGAGAACCCAGGTGTCTTTGCTTCCGCCGCCTTGGGATGAGTTCACCACCAGTGATCCCTTTTTCAAGGCGACACGAGTGAGGCCGCCAGGCACGACGCGCACGCGGTCGCCGTAGAGGACGTAGGGGCGCAGGTCCACATGGCGCCCTTCAAAGTGGTCGTCCACGAAGACGGGATGACGTGAGAGTTGGAGCACCGGCTGAGCGACGTAGTTGCGCGGGTTCGCCTTGATGCGCCGGGTGAATTCGGAGCGCTCCTCTTTCGTCGAGCTCGGCCCCATGAGCATCCCGTAGCCGCCGGACTCGTTCACAGCCTTCACGACGAGATTTTCGAGATTTTCGAGGATGTACTCGCACTCTTTCGGCTCGATGCCGAGGTGAGTGGGCACGTTTGGCAGGATGGGGTCCTGATCGAGGTAGTATTTGATCATCTTCGGCACCAGCGCGTAAACGGCCTTGTCATCAGCGACACCGGTGCCGATGGAGTTGGCTAGCGCGACGTGACCCTTGCGATAGGCATTGATGATTCCAGGGACGCCGAGAAGCGAATCTTCACGAAAAACCAGAGGATCGAGGAAGTCGTCGTCGATGCGGCGGTAGATCACATGCACCTGCTCCAGCCCCTTCGTCGTGCGCATGAAGACACGATCGTTGCGGACGATGAGATCACGCCCTTCGACGATCGGGACGCCCATCTGCTTCGCGAGGTAGCAGTGCTCGAAGTAGGCGCTGTTGTAGATGCCTGGAGTCAGCACCACGATGACCGGATCGATCACAGCGGGCGGCGCCAGGTGCGCCAGCGTCTCTCGCAGCATTTCTCCGTACTCATCCACCGGGCGGACCGGCAACGAATGCAGCATCTCCGGAAAGGCGCGCTTCATCGCGTTGCGGTTCTCCATCATGTACGAGGCGCCGGAGGGGCAGCGCCCGTTGTCTTCGAGCACGTAGTAGTCACCCTTGTCATCACGCACCAGATCGGTGCCGCAGATGTGAATGTAGATGCCGTGGGGCACCTTGATGCCCCGGAACTCCGGCCGGTAGTGAGACGCCGAAAGCACCAACTCCGCAGGAAGCACGCCGTCGGTCAGGATCTTCTGACCGTGGTAGATGTCGTCGAGAAAAAGGTTCAGCGCCGTGATCCGCTGGATGAGCCCGGCCTCCACGGTCTCCCATTCCCGCTGCGGTATGACCCGCGGCATCAGATCGAAGGGGAAGATGCGCTCCGTTCCCTTGTTGTCTCCATAGACCGTAAAGGTCACACCTTGGCGCAGAAAGGCAGCGTCCACGGTCTTCTGAAGAGCGGAATAGTCACTCGGGGTGAGCGACCCGATGCTGCCGAGCAGCGCCTTGTAATGCGGCCTTCCCGCCATGTCGGCGGAATAGACCTCATCAAAAAAATTACCTGGTTGGTAGTCGTTAAAAAGTGACGACATGGGAATCTATACCAAAGCACAGGCCATGCCAGAGTTTGATCCTAGTTGCAACGGCCTTCCCAAAAAACACCGCTCACCCCACGACATCCCGCACAGGGACACCATGCTGGCCGAGGTATTTTTTCACATCGCGCACCGTGTACTCGCCGAAATGGAAGATGCTGGCCGCGAGCACGGCGTCCGCCTTGCCATCACGGAGAACCTCGACCATGTGGTCGATATTGCCCGCACCACCGCTGGCGATGACGGGGATGGTCACCGCTTCGCTCACAGCCCGGGTCAGTTCGATGTCGTAACCGGCCTTCGTGCCGTCGGAGTCCATGCTGGTGAGTAGGATCTCTCCCGCGCCGCGACGGCAGACTTCGGCGGCCCATTCGACAGCGTCGAGTTCGGTGGCGTTGCGGCCACCGTGCGTGTACACCGTCCACGAGCCGCGGTCATTGCGCTTCGCGTCGATGGCGACGACGAGGCACTGGCAGCCAAAGGCGTTGGCGGCTTCGTCGATGACGTGCGGAGTGTTGACGGCAGCGGTGTTGATGCCGACCTTGTCCGCGCCGGCGAGGAGCATCTCCCGCATGTCGGCGACCGTGCGGATGCCGCCACCGACGGTCAAAGGCATGAAACAGCTCGCTGCGGTGCGGGCGACGACATCGACCATCGTTTTGCGCTCCTCATGGCTCGCCGTGATGTCGAGAAAGACGAGTTCATCGGCTCCCTGCGCATTGTAAACCTGCGCACACTCCACCGGGTCGCCGGCGTCGCGAAGTTGCAGGAATTTCGTACCTTTGACGACACGGCCTTCCTTCACGTCAAGGCAGGGGATGATGCGTTTGGTCAGCATGCTGGGGGGAGCAGTCAAAAAGTGGTCAAGAGGTCAAGAAATCGTCAAGAAGTGGTCGTCTCGACCTCTTGACCACTCCTTGACCATTGCTTGACGCTTGGGCCTCAGCCCAAAGCCGCTTTCACCATCGTTTCGAGCTTCACGATGTCCTTGGCGAAGTTGCGGATGCCTTCGGCGGTCTTTTCGGTCGCCATGGCGTCCTCGTTGAAGAGCCAGCGGAAGGTCTTTTCGTCGCTGCCGATGCGCTCAATCTGAAGGGACTTGGCGTTCTCGGCGTTGAGCTTCGGCGTGATCGGGTCTTCGCTTGCGGCGAGTTCGCCGAGCAGGCCGGGGCTGATGGTCAGCAGGTCGCAGCCCGTGAGCTCGGTGATCTCACCTTTGTTGCGGAAGCTGGCACCCATAACCTCGGTCGTGTAGCCGAAGTGCTTGTAGTAGTTGTAGATCTGCGTCACGGAGATCACGCCGGGATCTTCGGTCGGAGCAAAATCCTTGCCGGTGCTCTTCTTGTGCCAGTCAAGAATGCGACCCACGAAGGGCGAGATGAGCTTGATGCCGCCTTCGGCACAAACGACGGCCTGGGCGAGGCTGAAGAGCAACGTGAGATTGCAGTTGATGCCTTCCTTTTGCAGCACTTCGGCCGCTTTGATGCCTTCCCAGGTGGAGGCGATCTTGATCAGGATGCGCTCACGGCCAATGCCCGCAGCCTCATAGGCCCCGATGATCTGACGAGCCTTCTCGATGTTACCCTGCGTGTCGAACGAGAGGCGGGCATCGACTTCCGTCGAAACACGACCCGGAACGATCTTCAAAATCTCAAGGCCGAAAGCGACCACGAGCTTGTCCATTACCGCATCCACGCCGCCGGATTTGCCATCCGTGACGGCCTTGTCGAAGATCGCTTTGTACTCCGGCTTCGAGGCCGCCTGAAGGATCAGGGAGGGGTTCGTCGTGGCGTCCTGGGGCTTGTAGGCCTTCATGGCTTCAAAGTCGCCGGTGTCGGCGACTACCACGGTGTGCTGCTTCAGTTGATCGAGCTGGGTCATATTCTTTTGGGTTTTTTGGGGCGGCCAGAGTAGAGGCTGCTGTGGCTTTCGCAAGCTGGCAATCGGACCTCGCCAAGACGCAGGCGAGCAACTAATAACAAACGCATGAAACCACTTTTGGCATTTTGGCTCCTATGCGTCGCCCAAACAGGGGCGGCGGAGGTGTTGCAACTCACCTGGCCGACACAGCATGCCTCGCCCCCGCCGACGGTTGGGGGGCAGGCGGCGCAGTTTTTGCCCGCGTTTCGGGTGGCGCTGCAACAACTGCCGGAAGGCATGATTGTAGCGCTGGCGCTGTCACAACCTGCGCTACTCAGTCTCACTGCGGACCAGGCCAAAACACTCCAACCACTCGTGGTGGAGCGTTACAAGACCCTCGCTGCCTCGGAGACCTATCGCCCTGTTCCTTCAGCGCTCGGCTACTGCTTCAGCCAGGTCAAACCAGATCATGGCCTCGCCACGGTCCATGTGCCGGATGGATTTGGGCCGCAAACCCCCGTGATCGTCTTTCTGCACGGCTATGGCGGCAGTTTTCTATGGTATCAGCACTACCTCTCGCAGCATTTCCCGCAGCATTTAATCATCTGCCCGGCCTACGGCATCACGCCGTCGATTATGCCCGCCACATACCTGACCGAATGCCTCGCGGCAGTCGAAAAGCGACTTGGCAAACGTCTGGCGGCCAAACCGTGGCTGTTGGGTCTTTCCGCAGGTGGATTCGGTGCCGGTCGCCTTTACAGCGATCTTCCAACCCGCTTCGCCGGCATGATCTGCATTGCCGCGCATCCGCTTTCCAAACAGGACGGCAAAACGAACGCGCACTTCATCGCGGGTGGAGATGAGTTCTTCGTGAAGAACGGCCAGTTTCAGCGCCTCGTCGGCCCGGCGAAGCATTTCATCGTTCCAGCCGCTGGACATTTCTTCCTGCTCACGCACGAGCACGAATCAGTCGCCAAGCTCAGTGAATGGCTCGCGACCGCGAAACGAGAGTAAAGCTCCACAAGGAGCCACAGCGGCGGGTTCGCCTGTGCATTAATCAAGCCCCAGAAACCGCACGCAGATGCTGCCGGGAACCTGCACCTTGGTCCCGGTGAAGGTGAGCTTGCCGTTATCCGGATCGACTTTGAAAAGGGCTGCCGTGCCGCTGTTCTGGTGCGCGGCGATGAGCCACTTGCCGGTGGGGTCGAGGCAGATGTTGCGGGGGATTTCACCTTCGACGGGGACGTTTTGCAGCAGCGTGAGCTTCCCGGTGGCCGGATCGCAGGCAAATACGGCGATGGTGTCATGCGTGCGGTTGGAGACATAAACGACGCGGCCATTTGGATGCGCCAGCGTCTCGGCGGTGCTGAAACCGGTTTTGCCCCGGTCGGCCTCTGGCAGCGTGGAGACGGTTTCGATCTCGGTGAGCGCGCCTTTTTCAGCATCATAGGCGAATACGGTCTCCGTCATGGCCATTTCGTTGTTCACGAAGACGTATTTGCCGCTCGGATGGAAGGCGAGATGGCGCGGGCCGCCGCCTGCGGGCGTTTTAGCAAAGGCAGGCTCGTTCGGCGTCAGCTTGCCGGTGGTGGGGTCGGCTTGGTAGATAAGCACTTTGTCCAAGCCGAGATCGCAGGCGAAGGCGAAGCGATTGTCGGGGCTGAAGTTCACCGAATGCGCGTGCGGGCCGGCCTGGCGCTTCGGATCGACGCTGGAGCCTTCATGCTGGATGAAACTGGCCGGTTCGGAGACGGAACCGTCGTCGTTGATCGCATACGAGGCGACACTGCCACTGCCGTAATTCGCCAAAGCGGCCATCTTGCCGGTTTTATCGACATTCACATGGCAGGGACCACTGCCGACGGCGCTGGCCTGGTTGATCAGCGTGAGCTTGCCGGATTTGAGGTCGATGCCGAAGGAGCTGATGCCACCGCCTTTTTTGCCATCGACGGTGGTGACATCGCCAATTGCGTAGAGATATTTTTTCGAGGGATGGATCGCGAGGAAGCCCGGATTGCCGGCTTCGGCCGCGAGTTCGGGCTGCGTCAGTTCGCCGGAAGCGGAATTGAAGCGGGCGACGTAGATGCCCTTGCTGCCGTTCTTGGCGTTCGTGTTCGTACCGAAGTAAACCAGGAAATTCTCCCCGGCGATGGCGGTGGTGGTGAGGGCGGCAAAGGCGAAGGCAAGGCTGGAGCGGTTCATGGTGCTCCGATGCTGACGGGGACGCCCCTCCTGGTCAAGCGCTCAAGAAAATCAGTCTCGCTTCAATCATCGACGCCCGCGGCATCGAGAGTGCGCATCATTGCGTCCAGGAATTCCTGTGCGGCCTCCATGGGCAGGATGATGGTGTCGCGACGACCGCGCACGTCCTCGGTGATTTTGATGAACTTGCCGCGATCGTTCTCCTTGAGATCGAGAAAAAAGATTTTTCGCTCGGTGACGATTTTCTCGGAATGCAGCGGCGGATTTGGTGGACGCCGTTCATCATCAAAGTCTGTGTTCCTCATGCTGATAACCTCCGCTGCCTGACGATTCGCTGTGCTTGTGGATTTGAATGAATTTCGCGGCGATTCTAGGAGCCGAGCCCTGCTTGTCAATGCTTCTCACAAGGCATGTCCGCCAACTGTGCGTCTCAGCACCGCTCCATCGCATGCTCTGGATGCCGACAGAGACGGCTGGTTCCCGGTTGCCGAAACCTGCACCATCCCTTGTCATCAAGCCGAGAGGGGGCTCGTGAAAACTGGAGGCATCAGGGAAACAACCTGAACAGGAACTGCAAAATTGTAATCGCCCAGCCTCGCTGCGATTGCTTATATCACGCCGATTCACCCGCCTCGACACTCGTGCTAGAACTCCTTTACGCATCCATAAGCCCTCATCAGCTCCCGCTGACGGTGCTGCTTGCCCTCGTGGTGCTGTACTGGCTGCTGATCGTCGCCGGCCTGATCGATCTCGAAACCGACATGGGGGGTGATGCTGATTTCAACCTCGACACCGACTCGCATCACGGCCACGGAGCCAGCACCGGCGGGATCTTCGTCACGGCCGGGCGGTTCTTTGGCTTCGCCGACGTGCCCATCATCGTTTGGGGCAGCTTTTTGGCGCTGTTCATGTGGTTCAGCTCCCTCGTGCTCAATCACCTCTACAACGCCACCCACGCTCCTGCGACGGCGCTGCTCTTGCTGCTCCCCAATTTGGCAGTGAGCACTTTGGCGACGAAGCTGACGACGATTCCCATCGCCAAGCTCTTCAAGGCCATGGCAGATGCCGATACCGAAGCCGAGACCGTCGTCGGTCGAAGCGGCATCGTGGTCTCCGTCGATGTCGATGAGCGTGGCGGACAGCTCCAAATCCCTGGCCTGGGTGCGCCCGTGCTGGTGAACGTCCGCACTCTCCCCGGTGAGAGCACCTTCAAAAAGGGCGACGAAGCCAAAGTCACCCAGGCCAGCGCCGACAATAGCTTTTTCTACATCGAACCCATCACCCCGAATCCCGAATCATGAACCTCATCACCCACATGCACCTGCCCATCGCGCTCATCTTGGAAGGCGGCCTCGCCGTCGTCGCCGTTATCGTCGGAATATTTCTCGGCGTTCTCATCCTGTTCTCCCGCTTCTTTCGCAAGGTCACGCAGGGGCAGGCCATCGTTCGGAACGGCATCGGCGGCACGAAGGTGTCCTTTAATGGGATGATCGTCATCCCGGTCGCACACCAGGCCGAGTACATGGACATCTCGGTCAAGCGCATCGAGATCGAGCGCAAGGCCAATGAAGGCCTGATCTGCAAAGACAACCTGCGCGCCGACATCAAGGTCGCGTTCTTCGTTCGCGTGAACAAGACGCCGGATGACGTGCTTCGTGTGGCCCAGAGCATCGGTTGCGCCCGAGCATCGGCCGTGGACACGATTCGAGTGCTTTTTGACGCCAAGTTCTCCGAAGCTCTGAAAACCGTCGGCAAGCGCTTCGACTTCGTGCAGCTCTACAATGAGCGCGACCACTTCAAGAGCGAGATTCTGAAGGTCATCGGCACCGACTTGAACGGCTTCACGCTCGACGACTGCGCCATCGACTTCCTGGAGCAGACGCAGCTCGAAAACCTCGACCCGGACAACATCCTCGACGCTGAGGGCATCAAAAAGATCACCGAGCTGACTGCCGCACAGGCCAAGCTCTCCAACAACATCCAGCGCGATAAGGAAAAGGTCATCAAGCAGCAGGACGTGCAGGCTCGTGAGGCCATTCTCGAACTGGAACGCCAGCTCGCCGAAACGGAAGCCAAGCAGAAACGCGACGTCGAAAGCGTCATCGCCCGCGAAGAGGCTGAAACGATGAAGGTGCAGTCCGAAGAGCGCCTCAAGTCCGAACGCGCCCGGATCTCCGCCGACGAGGAAATCGCCGTCGCCACGGAGAACAAGGATCGCCAGGTGCTCGTCGCCCAGCGCAACAAGGAGCGCACGGATGCGGTCGAAATCGAGCGCGTCACACGCGACCGCGATCTCGAAATCATCGACCGTCAGCGCGTCACCACGCTCAAGGACATCGAGAAGGAAAAAGCCGTCGAAATCGAGAAGAAGAACATCCAGGAGGTTATCAAGGACCGCGTGGCCCTCGAAAAGACCGTCGTTATCGAACAGCAGAAGATGAAGGACGCCGAGGCCTTTGCCACCGCCGACCGCGAGAAGCAGGTCGCCCTCACCAACGCCGAGAAAAACGCGCAGGAGCAGCTCATTCAGAAGATCAAAGAGGCCGAAGCCGCGAAACAAGCCGCCCAACTCGCCGCCGAGCAGGACGCCTTCACCGCCATCAAGGCCGCGGAAGCCGCCAAGCAATCGGCGGAGCTGCACGCGCAGGAAATCCTCACTCTCGCCGAAGCGAAGCAGGAAGCCGCAGCGAAAGAAGCAAGTGCCGAGAAATCCCTCGCCGAAGGTAAAACCGCCACCTCTGCCGCCATCGGGCTCGGAGAGGCGCAGGTTCTTCTCGCCAAAGCCGAGGCTTCGCAGAAGCAGGGCGCGGTGGATGCCGAAGTCACGCAGCTCAAGCTCGCCGCCGAGGCGGATGGCATCACGAAGAAGGCCCAGGCCATGAAGCTGCTCGAAGACGCCGGGCGCGAGCACGAAGAGTTCAAGCTCACGCTCGACAAGGAAAAGTCCGTCGAACTTGCCCAGATCAACATCCAGAAGGACATCGCCGCCGCGCAGGCTGGCGTGCTCGGCGAGGCCATGAAGTCCGCCAAGATCGAAATCGTCGGCGGCGAAAGCCAGTTCTTCGACAAGATCACCAACGCCATCGGCAACGCCCGCGCCATCGACCGCATGGTCGAAGGCAGCCGCACGCTGACGGATGTGAAGGAAACCTTCTTCAACGGCGATCCCGACTACTTCAAAGCCCAGCTCAAGACCATCGTCGATCAATTCGGTCTCACCGCCGAAGACACGAAGAACCTCACGCTCAGCGCCCTCTTCGCCAAGCTCATCGGCCTCAATCCCGATTCGACCACGTTGAACAAGCTCACCGGCATGATCGGCGCGGCCAGCCGCTTCGGATTGACCGAGCAGACCGTCGCCGGACTGCTCGCTGCGAAGGCGAAGAAATAATATGGAGCGCCGACGCATCGTCGGCCGTGCAGAACTCTAAGCCGACGATGCGTCGGCACTCCATATGGCTGAAGCAACTCCATCACCTCCATCACCCCAGCTCGAAGCCGGCGCTTACGAAGTCATTCGTCAGCGTCTGAACAAACATGGCGCGGAGCTTCAGCGTCGGCTCGATCTCCTCAACGCGGATCGCAAGGCGGAGTTCGGCGGCATTGAGACGGCGCTGCTGGCGACGACGCGGCTGACGACGGACAACAACTGCGTGCCACGCGATCTGGCCGCCATCGGGCCGACGCGTTTTCTTTTCGGCTACAACGTCCACCTCGGGCTGCGCAGCACGATGAAGATCGAGGACGTCTTCGCGGTGTATGACTACCAGGACGGCGATCACAGCTTCCACACAAACAAGGACAGCATCCTCGGCGATGCGCAGTTCGCGGAGGACTTCGCCTACCTCTACAACTACTACAAGCACGCCTCCTTCCTGAAGTTCCACCGCATCGGCCCGCATCTCTACATGGGCTTTCAGGTAGGGCAGCGGGCCACGGAGGTCAAAACCTTCAAATGGCTCGTCGATGACGAAAAAGGCACGCTGCGCTACCTCGGCAATCGCAGCGATCACGAATTCGTCTTCCCCTCTCCGCAGGAATTCGAATGGAAGCGTGCCACGCGGGACATGTACATCCACGGCACGCATCCGCACATCAGCATCGAAGATCGCGTTTTCGTCGAAACCCTCGGCGGCGATCTCACGGTCAAGGTCGAAAACAACACCGACAGCGGTCGTGGCATC
>CAMAZK010000043.1 GCA_945863205.1 Akkermansia muciniphila
GCCAACTGGATGACCTCCCCCGATCATCCACGTTTCGCCATGACTATCGCCAACCGCATGTGGAAGCGCATCTTCGGCATCGGCGTTAAGGAACCCGTTACCGACCTCGACGATCCCGATGCCAGCGTGAACCCCGCCCTGCTCCACCACCTCGCCGCCGAAATGGTCCGCGTGAAGTTCGACCTCCGGCAGTTCATGCGCCTGCTCTGCAACACGCAGACCTACCAGCGGGAGGCCACCAGCCGCGAACTCGCCGACGGCACTCCCTATTACTTCCCCGGCCCCATCCTCCGCCGCATGACCGCCGAGCAGGCCTGGGACTCCTGCGCCACCCTCGTCGTCGGTGCCGATGTGGACAAATACCGTGCCCATCGCGGGCAGCAGTACGCCGAGGCCATGACTCTCGACTTCGGCACGGACGCCACCCCGAAATCCGTCGCCAGCCAGATCGAGACCGCCCTCTCCAAGGCCAAGAACTACACCGGCAAAGACAAGGCCAAGGCCAGGAAGAAAAAGTCAGCGAAAAAAGCCCCCGACCTCAGCGAAGAGGGGGACGTCCTCCTCACCCCGCCCGTCCGCAACGGCCTCGTCCTCGCCCGCGCCTCCGAGCTCCCGCAGCCGGAGCGCGACCAGCACTTCCTCCGCATGTTCGGCCAAAGCGACCGACAGATCGCCGACAGCAGTTCCGAAGAAGGCAGCATCCCGCAGGTGCTCATGCTCATGAATGGAGAAGCCCAGCGCGTCATCGGCCAGGACGACTCCCTCGCCGTAAAAACCGCCGCCGCCATGGAAGCGCCGGAGCAGCGTGTCGAAAGCCTCTACCTCAGCTTCCTCAGCCGCAAACCCACCCCCGACGAACTCGGCAACGCCGTCGCCGCCCTCACCAACGGCCTCACACTCCGCGACCTCACCTGGGTTCTCTTCAATGCCCGCGAATTCGTCTTTGTGGAATAGACCCAGCCGCCAACCAACAATCGCCATGAACATTCAAAACCAACTCGATCCCGTCACCCGCCGTGCTTTCTGCGAACGCTGGGCGAGCGCCGCACTCGGTGTCACCGTCCTGCACGGATTCGAAGGCAAGTCCTCGGCAGCGGAGGCTGCCAAGGCCGCAGCCGCACCCGGAGGCCCCGGTTTCGGCAAGGCCAAGAACGTCATCTTCCTGCAAATGATCGGCGGCATGAGCCACATCGACACCCTCGACCCGAAGGAAGGCTCCACCCAGGGTCCAAAGAAGCCCGTCGGCACCAGCGCGGGCTTCCAGCTCGGCGGCACCATGGAAAACCTCGCCAAAAACGCGGACAAGATCTCCATCATCCGCAGCATGAGCTCCAAGACCGGCGTGCACGCCGCAGGCCAGTACGTCATCCGCAGCGGCTACGAGCAGCGCGGCACCATCAAGCACCCGAACATCGGCGCCTGGGCCCAGCACTTCAAAGGCCCCAGCCACGACACCCTGCCCTCCAGCGTCTGTGTGAACCGCCAGCCGCAGAACGGCAACGGCTTCTTCCCCTCCAGCTTCGCCCCCCTGCCCATCCTCGATCCTGAAGCGGGCCTCCAGTATTCCCGCAGCGACGCCAGCCCTGAGAGCCTCATCAAGCGCCTCGTCCTCCTCGACCAGCTCGACAGCGGCTTCCGCGAGCGCTTCCAGACCGCCGAGGTCAAGGCCTACACCCAGTTCTACGACAAGACCATCAGCATCATGTCCAGCACCGACCTGGAGGCTTTCCAGATCGCCGACGAACCTGACGCACTGAAGGAAAAATACGGCCGCGGCAAGTTCGGCCAGGGCTGCCTCCTCGCGCGCCGCCTCGTCGAAAAAGGCGTCCGCTACATCGAAGTCGCCAAAGGCGGCTGGGACATGCACAACAACATCGACGACGAACTCGACGACCACGGCACCGAGCTCGACGTCGCCGTGTCCGCCCTCCTCTCCGACCTGCACGATCGCGGTCTCCTCGAAACCACCCTCGTCGTCCTCTGCTCCGAATTCGGCCGCAGCCCCAAGATCAACGGCAACGGCGGCCGCGACCACCATCCCAAAGTCTTCTCCACCCTCCTCGCCGGCGGCGGCGTCAAAGGCGGCTTCATCCACGGTGCCAGCGACAAAGAAGGCCACGCCGTGGCCGACAAGCAGGTCAGCCCGCAGGACTTCCTCAGCACCATCGGCTGGAGCCTCGGCCTGCCCGTTGACGAGATCGTCATGTCCCCCAGCAACCGCCCCTTCACCGTCGGCGACAAAGGCAAAGCGGTCACGGAGGTCTTCGCGTAATGCCGTAACAGGACATTCGAACGCGAGATCGGTCGGTCGTAGGCTCGTTCGCCAGAACGAGGGTCCACGCTTCGCATTCTGGCGAATGCACCTACACATCGCGACCCTCAAAAACGAGCGCCGCCAGTGTTGCGCTTCCTCTTCGGCACGCTCCTATGTGCCGCAGTGAATCCCGCGCTCAACGAACCCGACTCGCCCTTTGATCTGGCGCTGCGCCCCGGAGACTTCTCCGAGTTCCACGGCCAGACCAAGGTCAAAGAGCAGCTCCTCGTCATGGTAGAGGCCGCCAAAATGCGCGGCGAATCCCTCGACCACGTCCTCCTCTGCGGCCCACCCGGCCTCGGCAAGACCACCCTTGCCAATCTCATCGCCAGCGCCGTCGGCACCAAGCTCCACACCACCAGCGGCCCCCAGATCGAGCGCGCAGGCGACCTAGCCGGCATCCTCACCAACCTCCAGGAGCGCGACATCCTCTTCGTGGACGAGATCCACCGCCTCCATCCCAGCATCGAGGAGTACCTCTACCCCGCCATCGAGGACTTCCGGCTCGACATCATCATCGACCAGGGCCCCAAAGCCCGCACCATCCGGCTCGACCTCCCGCCCTTCACCCTCGTCGGCGCCACCACCCGCGCCGGCATGCTCACCGCGCCCATGCGCAGCCGCTTCGGCATCCCGAACCGCCTCGACTACTACTCCTGCGAGGAACTGCAGCACATCATCACCCGCTCCGCCCGCCTCCTCAACGTCGCCATCCACACCGAAGGCGCGCACGAAATCGCCCGCCGCTCCCGCGGCACCCCCCGCGTCGCCAATCACCTCCTCCGCTGGGTGCGCGACTACGCCCAGGTCAAAACGCAGAGCGCCATCACTGGAGAGGTCGCCCATGCCGCGCTCACCATGCGCGACATCGACGAAACCGGGCTCGATGAAATGGACAAGCGCTTCCTGGAAGCCGTCATCGGCAAGTTCGACGGCGGCCCCGTCGGCATGAACTCCATCGCCGTCGCCGTCGGTGAAGACGCCAGCACCCTCGAAGACGTGCACGAGCCCTACCTCGTCATGCAAGGCCTCATCAAACGCACCCCGCGCGGTCGCGTCGCCATGCCCGCCGCCTACCGCAAGCTCGGCCTCATGCCCCCCACAACCGCCCAGCAGGACCTCTTTTGATGCTCCGCAGTTCGCTCTGCGGCTGGGCAGCAGCCCGTTCGGGAGGAAACCGAGGAGGAAGGGACTCTGTCCCCAATTACCCCGGATTCGGTTTGCTGTTTCGGCCACGTGGCGACGCCTTGGCGCTCCTTGCCTCGGTCTTGAAGGCTTGGATGATCGGAGGCGGACCGTTGAAAACTGAGATTGCATCGCTGCGATCTTCTTTGCTGCCATCCAAATCACCTACCTCGGGTCCTAGCAAGCGGTCGGCCTACAACCTGATTCGGTGGGAGGTGCGATAGTTGACGCAGAGATTGCGGGAACGTCCGCGAATGTCCACGCCAAGGGGACTTCCACGAGAAAGGCTGCTGGAAGATGCGCCGCCCGAGATCGCCAGCGAAGAACTTTGAATGGGATCACCCTTAGAGTCTTCGCGTGCATCGGAGGTGAACTTGTACTCGGGACCGAGTTTGACGAGGCGCGCGATGGCGTCCGCATCCACGCCGGGAAGCTGGCACAGATCGTTGTCGAGCGCGGCCATTCCCTTCGGCGCCACGGCGCAAGTGTGGGGCGCGCGGCCTTCGTATTCGGGATACATCATGCCATCGGCGAAGCCGGGCTGGCGGCTCCACAGCTCGAAGCGGCTCTCGCTGCGCCGTGAGACCGTCTCATACGGGGTAAAACGGCCCGCCCGAGCACGCACGCGAGTCACGGGATAGCCGCTGAACTTTTCATCCACCCACTGCTTGTCCTCGCTCGGCATGGCTGAATCCGTGAACTTCACCAGATACACCGGCTGTCTGTCATGCGATTCGCAGCGCTTCTCCAACGTGAACATCCGGGATTCTGCTGCGCCAAGTATTTCAGCGTGGCATCGTATTACTCGAAGCTGATACGATGGATCGGCTCCTTCCACGGCTGCGGCAACTCATCGAGTCTGCTCGCGGGTTTCTCAGCCGTCTGTGCGAGGCAACCGAGCGGCAGAAGGGCGAGGATGAGTGATTGAAGCTTCATAAAGAAGGTTGGTTCACGGAACGAACTGAAATGCGAACAAATCCGCCCGGCGCAGTTCAAACCTCAGCCTCACTGTCTTCCCAGCCAGCGCAGCGAGGCTACCGCCTTTCCAGCTCACAATGTGGTCAATAAGGTCACCTTTGATCGACGCACAGTCATCAAGCGCGAAGCCGGGAATGGCTTTGCCAGCCTCGTCTTGCACCTCAACGCGCGTTTCACCTTCGCTGATGAGGTTGAGTGCGAGTTTCGTTCCTTCAAAGATCAGCGGTTTGGTGATGATCTCACCATCTTCAGCTGAAGCGGAGACAAAACCATCCACGCGGAAGGTGAAGCGGCGGATGCGGCTGCCGGGGCCTTGGTAGTAGGCTTCGGTGGCATAGACGCTGAGTTCGTTCGGCCTTCCAGGCAGCGAGAGCACACCGATGGTCATGTAGTTGCTGCGGTTCCAGTCGCGATCTTTCGGCGCGGTGATGGGGATGAGCGGCTCCTCCCAGCGCTTGAAGTTCACGCCATCGCGGCTGGTCATGAGCACGGGCTCGACCTGCGATCCCTTCGGCTGATAGCGCGTGGGAAAGCCGAGCAGCAGGTGCAGTGCGCGCGCATACGGACGCACGGCGTTGGTGTAAAGCTGAACCGTTGGCGCTTCCTTGCCGTAGGCCAGATCGGCAGGGTTTTCCCAATTGATAAAGTCCTTCGAGATCGCCGTGCGGATGGCGCGCACGCCACTGGGCTTCCAGCCACGCTGGTCGGTGTAACCGCCTGTGAAGTAGCGCCAGTAGGCGCGATACATGCCGAGTTCCGCATCGTAGAAGGCGGTATTTTGCGAATCAAATGAGCCTGCGGTGATCACCGGCTTCTCGCGCATCAGCGACCAGCGGAGGCCGTCGGGGGAGTGGTAGGCTTGCAGGGCCGGGTTCTTTTTGCGCTCGACGTCATTGCCCATGGTGGCCAGCGCTTTGAAGCGAGACGCCGGTGGGCAGTTCGGGTTCGTGTCGAGAAAGGGTGCAAAGGTGCCGCAGCCATCGCCCATGTGCGTGATGTTGTTGTCCTTCGATCTCTCAAACTCATGCAGCCCCAGCTTCGGCTTCGTCCAGGTGATGCCATCGCGGCTTTCCGCATAGCAGGTCACGCCCGAATGACTCGGCCTCCCTCCAGGCTCGCCATGATGCGAGCCGCGATAGTAGCAGCGGAAGAGATCGCAATCCTGGAGCAACGTGAAATAGCCCGAGGTGTTCCCCTCCCAAGGCGCATCACACACCAGCGCCACCTCCTGAGCCTGCGGCTTGTGCATTTTCAAAACCACGCCGGATTTCGACTCGATGAGATGCTCGTCCACGAACAACTCACGGCGTGAACCGAGTTGGACTGGCTCCATCGCCAGGCCCATACAGGTGAGAACCGACAACGAGCGCGAGACGGAAAAGGAAAATGCAGACATCCGCATCTTAACGACCGCGGCCCTGCGCACCTTCTGGTTCATTTGAGGGACCAGGTCTGTTTGCTCGCTCTTCATTTCTCCCAGCCATCGCCCGCAGCACGGTGTCCAAAACGCAATCCAGCTCCTTCCCGAGGTCATCCGCCAGGAAGCGCAATACGAGGTAGCCGTGGGTTTGCAGCAGCACGTCCTTCCTTCTGTCACGACGATACGCGGAGACATCCCCGAGATGCTGCCCGCCATCAATCTCGATGACGAGCTTCGCCTTCTCACACAGCAGATCGACCTCCATCTGGCCGCGATCATCAAAGGGGATCGGCAGCAGCGCATTGAGGCGGAAATGACCCTTAAAAGTCGGCAGAGTCTCGAAGCGGCGATAGATGAAGGCCTCGCTAGCGCTGCGCGCGCCCGGCACCCACGGCATCATCTGCGGGAGATCGTGTCGCATGCACGAAAAGCTGCGCCAGCGGCGTGTCGATGGCCGCGCAGCCGAGGTGTCCATCACGCAAGACGGCGAGCAACGCCTGCTCTTGAATCAGGATGCCGCGTGCAGGATTCAAAACGAACGCACCACGCGGCAAGGCACGCAGTTCGGCCTCGCCAATGATTCCCTCCGTCTTCGTCGTGAGCAGCAGGCGAGGATGAGGAAGTCCAGGCTGCCAAGAAAATCCGTCTTCCCCACTTCCGTGAAGTAGCGATGCGGCAGCGAGCCGTCAGGATCACCCGTGCCCGCGATGCAGGTCGAGTCCGCCCGCGACTTCACGCCCGAACGCGTCAGCACATGCACCTTCATGCCCATCGCCTTCGCCAGCCGTGCCGTTTCGCGCCCGATGCCGCCGTAACCCCAAATGCCAACGGTGCGGCCCCGAATCTCTCCCGTGAACTGCGCCGAGCGCTCCCAGATGCCCGCGTCCTGATGCCGGATCAGCGTGCGCAGATCACGCGCCAGATTGATCATCATCGCGATGTTCCATTCCGCGATCGGACAATCGAAAACACCTCGCGCATTCGTTACCGTGACACCGCGCTCGCCCAAACGATGCGGAAACAGGTGCGAGTAGCCGGCGGACTCGATCTGAATCCAGCGGAGGTTTTTATAGGCAGCGCAGTGGTGAGACAGATCGGCTTCATGGCAGCCAGTTCGGATGATTCATGCGCAGAAGCTCGACATAGCGATCAAAGCGCTCATCGCTCACTCATTCATAAGGCGGCAGCAACTGCAGCGGAAACCTGGGGTCGTGGACACGGCAGAAGAGTTTATCGAAGGCACCGTCCATGTGAGCGGTGCTGCCGACAGCTTCTTTGAATGCCGCGATGAGGCCGTCGAAGTCTGCCGAAATGGCAGCAAGCTTCTCCCCATCCTACCTGCGACCTACGAAGAAGTATTCGGCGGCTCTGGTAAAATTCGTCGAGGTGAAGGAGATGAGGAAACCGCACTCACCCATCAACGCGGCTTTGGCGAATCCGACCTCTGTGATGAAGTGCTGGAGCTGCGGAGCATCGTTCATCAGGCTTTGCAGGCGTGATTCGTCCGCCGTGCTGTTCTTCGTGGCGACTAGATTTGAGTATTCATCGGCGATCCGACCATATTCAGCACCGGTGATGATGCGGCCTGTGCGCATGAGATTGTAGTGCAGGAACTCGCAGTCGGGAAAACGCCCGCAGGTTTCCCGGAAGAAGGTTTCGACTTCCGCATCGTTCAAAACGCCCCAACTCGGCAAACTGAGCTGAAACCTTCGTGCGCCCATGTCGTGCGATCGCTCGATTCTTTCGATCACCGTCGGTAGAAACTGACTGATCAGCCCCACCATGCTTTGAAGGCCGTCGCCGCTTGTTTCATCGAGAAACGCACGTGTGATCTCATCAACGCATGGTCAGGATCATGTTCCGGTCGAGGTAGTTCAAAAACGCTGCGAACCAAAGCACGCCGACGATCAGCCAAGCGAGCGAGGCGGGTGCCCAGGTCATGGCTCTGGAGCCTCCCAGATGGCAACGCTCATTTGATAGCGGCCATGGTAGGCGGAGGCACCGGCATACCACGCGGTGACGAGCTTGCCGTCAACACGCTGGACGGTGCTGGGGTAGCCGCAATCCCACGTAGTGGTGTGGGCGATGCGGATCGACTCGCCCCAGGTCTTGCCTTCGTCGCCGCTGAGTTTCGCCAGCACACCGAGCTGGTCGCCGGTTTTGATGCGGTTGCCATAGGCGAGCAGGATGCGCCCGTCTTTGAGGCGTAGGAGGTGGCCGTTGATCTCGTTCTTCTGCGTCACGCGAATGGGTTCGCTCCAGGTGACGCCGTCATCTTCGGAGATGAAGATGTCCATCGCGGTCTCACGTGCGGCGGCCAGCCAGCGCTTGCCGCCGAGATGAAGCAGCGTGGTTTCGTTGCCTGTCGGGTGGATCGTGCTGATGCGCTGCCAGGATTTGCCGTCGTCATCACTGCGGAAGTGCCAGGAACGGTAGCTTTTCGTTTTCGTGCTCACGCTCGGATCGGTCCATTCGCCGCCATAGCAGGAGACGTGCAGCGCACCGTCCTCGCCCTGTTTGATGTCGCCAAAGGGGATGTAGTTCGTCCATCCTTCATCAGGCGCGGGAAACTCTTTGATCTGCGACCACGACTTGCCGCCGTCACCGCTGCGGCAGACCCACGTGCTAAGAATGTCGTCGCGAAAATCCGCCTGCTTGGGCCGCTCCGACTGCTTCTCATTCGTCCAACCGGAGCAGAGCACGAGCAAATCGCCGTTCTTTGCGAGGCCCGCCGCCACATTCATGCGGTTCGTGTTCGGATCGTTCGGCGCGGGAATGCCGCGCTTTTCCCAGAACTGGCCGTCTTTGCTGTTCCAGCACTCGGCGGCTCCAGCGACCTGCCCGTGGCTCGGCTGGCCAAAGATGGTGGTGTTGATGCTGCCATCCGGCAGAAGCGTGAGATTTGGCCAGGCACAGACATTGTCGATGGCGACAAATCGCTGGATCGACGTCGGCGCGGACTCCACGGCTGATGAAGGCGGCAAGCTGAGACCGCAGGCGAAAGCCAGGATGCTGATGGGATTGAGCGTTTTCATGAGTGGGGCTGACTTACTTCTTGAGTGGGGCATCGACGAGCAGGTTTGAGAACAGCACGCACCAGTTCCACAGCGGATAAGGCTTGCCTGCACGCGTGCCGTAAGCCGCGTCGCCAAAGGTGTGGGTGGAGGGCTCGTGATCTGAATCTCGCAGATTGCCGTAGCTGAAGGAACGCTGGGCCACGATGGACTCGCCGACGCTGAAGGCATTGCCATCGCGCAGCTCACGCGGTTCGTAGCGGAGCACGGTGACACCCTTTTCTTCGCGAACCAGGCGAATAGGTACGCGGGCTGGTTTGCCGGAGGTGTTTGTGGCAAAGAAGACACCTTCATCCGTCAGCGGCTTGAGTTGTTTGGCGAAACTGCCGCCGAGCACGATCTCTTCCGTTGCTTGCTCGTCGGTTTCAGGCCCGGTGCGAATCGCAGCGATGGTGCCTAGCGCGGAGGTGAACGGGTGCCCGTAGCTGACGGTGCAGATCTGGTCTGCGGGCAACGCTTGGGCCAAACGAATGCGCAACTGCGTGGGTGCCGCTACTTCGACGGCGGCGAGCGATACCGTTGCTCCTGAGCTGTCAAGCACCTGAAATCCAGCGAGGGACGAGAAGCCGCCGTTCGTCGCGATCTCCTGACGTGGCAGGAATTCCGTGTCCAGCACCAGCGGCGGGCATGGCACGTGGAATTCAATGAGGACGCTTTCGCGTGAGCTATCGAGTCGGGCGCTGCCGGGGCGAAGCGGTTGCCACTTTTCACCGCGATGCAGCACTCGGTGCATTACCTTGCCAACCTGCTCCCCCCACCAGCGTTCGCCATCGGCGGAGAGATGAATGGCATCACCATGCCGGCCCAGAGTCGTGCGACTGTTGAGAGCACTGGGCACCGCGTAATGCGGCCCCACCATGTGGATGGATTCGTCCGCGTCCGCCGCCATGAGCTGTGCATCGCCTGCGGGACCGAGCGTCTGGTAGGTGAACATGGGCAGTTCGCCGCGCTGGCCGGTTATCGCGCGAAGGTCAGCCGACCACTGCTTTCGGTAGGCGATGAGTTGATCGCGATACCACTTCAATCCCTCGGCTCGCGGGATCTCGGCATCCCAGCGAGTCGGCACGATGCCGCCGGTGGGGCCGCCATTTCCCTCGCCCTGCATCCAGTAGAGCGCGGCAACTTCAAACGTCATGCCCAGCGCGGCCGCCTGCTCTTTGGCACGTCGCGCGTCGTCGATGCTGGTGCGGTAGTAGCCGCCGCCATGCTGACGCGACTCAGGCGTGCGCGGATCATTCGACAGATCCGCGCTGGAGAGCTCCTGGATCTGGCGTCCACCCTGTCCGGCACAAGCGACGAGATAATGCGGTGAAGCTGCTTTTTCGTCACCGGACTTCATCGCAAGAAGCGAGGCCTTCAGATGGTCAGCCAGTCCGTTCGCCACCGTCTCGCCCAAACCGCCGTTGGTCTGTGCATGCAGAGGCACAAGCTGGAACTGCTCTGCCGGGCGCTTCTCCGGCGTGGCAGAGTGATCCTTCGGCAACCACGTTCGCACCCCGCGCCGAAACATCACATTGCCCCAGCCGGAGTCTGTTGAACTGACGACAGGCAGCGACTCCGAGCCATCGCACAACGACTGGCCCATCAGCCAGATTCCAGCGATGACATCTCCCTGTTTTGGCTCGACCGAATTCGCAGGCGGCATCAGCAAGGATGTGCCGATAGCAGCGAGCAAAAAGCAGGAGCGGCTTGTGTTCATCAGCGTCTTGGATTCGACTCAATCGACGAACTGGAAGGAGAAAATGTCCGCGTCCTTCATCGAGAAGCGCAGACGCACGGGCTTGCCGGAGAGGGCGCTCACGTCGGTGCCGGTCTTCCAGGTGACCTTGCGATCAATCTCGTTGCCGATCTGCATCTGGCAGTCTTCGACTGAGAATCCGGGAATCGCGTTTCCATCGACCTCCTCGATGCCCACCTTCACACCGCCTGCGGCGGAAGTGGAGAAGTTAAGCGACAATTCGCGGCCTTTGAAGACGAGCGGCTTGGTGATCATGTGACCGCCCGCGTAGCCGCAGCGCAAAGACGCGAACCCATCCAAGCGCATCGAGTAACGTCGCAGGTGCGCCGTCGGCTGGGCGTAGTCCTGATTCACATAGACCGACATCTCAGCAGCTCCGGTCTGCACGACATTGAGCGCCGGGTAATTCGTGCGCGAGACCCAATTCTGCGCGCCGATGCCGCCGCGAATGAAGCCTTCGAGGAAGGTGCGGTCGTAGAATCCGACGTGTGCCGAGCCTTCGACCGGCCGTGTCGTCATGAAGATCGCATCCGAAGTGTCTTTGAAGTAACCGGGGTTCACCTTGATCGCCGCAGCCTGCTCATCGGTGAGCACACGTCGTCCCGGCATGAACCGCGCGGCGATGGACACATACAGGTGCGGCGCACGGAAGTAGGGGCTCGTCTGGTTCGTGTAGAGATGCTCGACGGGAGCCTCCATCTCATTGTTGCGATACTCCAGCAGCACCGGGGGCGACCACTTGAGGAAATCATCGCTCTCGCTACGCACGATGCGGCGGATGCCGTTCTCGAACACGCGGTAGTAGCAGAGATACTTCTCCTCCGCCTCCGACCAGAACGGCACGTTCTGCGAGTCGAACATGTATTTGTAAGGCACCATTTCTTTCGTTATCACCGGTGCCTCCGCCATCTTCTCCCAATGCAGTCCATCGGGGGACTTGTAAGCCATCAATCCTCCGCCCTGCATCGTGCCGCCGAAAGCCTTGAAGCGCTCGCCAGCGGCCACTCCGCGCCGCGCATCGAGAAACGGACTGAAATTATGCGTGACCTGCTGCGCCTTCATCAGCACAACGTTGTTCTTGCGCGTGCCCTGCACTTCGTAAGCACCCACGTCCGGCCGAGTCCAATGAATGCCGTCGTCAGAATCGGCGCAGCAGGTCACCTCGTCATCGCTGCCATCCTTGTTCGCCACCGGCTTGCCCCGGTAGTAGGCGCGCAGTTTGTCGCCGATGCGCACGATGCTGACATACCCGCTGAAGCCGCCCTCCCACGGCGCATCAAACTTGAAGGCGATGCCCTCATCACGCGGCGTGTTCAGTTGGAGATGCGTGCCATTGAGCTTGTCGATCATGAACTGATCGACGAACAGCTCGCGGCGGCTGCCGATGTTGATCGGATCAGCAGCACTGGCAAAGGCACCGGAAAGCAAAGTGGCGATGAAGAATGCGATGGTTTTCATGTTGGTGGTTATTCAAACGGAGCAACCCAACCTTGACCATCGGCAACCTGCTGGTTCATCGACAGAACCAGAGAGGCCGTCCTCCCCTTGCCTCACACCTTCTTCCAATCCTTGCCCGGCATGATCCGGTGCATGAATTCATTGAACAAAGGCACCGTGAAGGCGGTGTCGCCATGGCTCGGACTCCAGATCATGCCTTTGGCGATGAGTTGATTTCGTGTCGGTCCCAGCGACTCGACTTTGCGGGCCAACTGATCGGCAATGTCACCGGAGCGATGCGGCCCGGGGCCGAGTTCGGCCATGGCGCGAAGATAACGCTTTTCCACAGGAGTCAGCCGGTCAAATCGTACACGGAAGAAGCCTTCGTCGAGGGCTGCAAGCACAGTCACCGAGGCGGCATCCACGTCTTTCTTCGTGATGGGTGATTTCGCCGCCACATCCCAGGCATGTTTGCCCCATTCCTGGACAAAATACGGATAGCCCTGCGTGCGACCAGCGATGGAGTTCAATGCGTCTTCATTCACATCGGCTCCGTGATCTCGAACAGGCTTTGAAATGGCGATCTTGGTCTGCTCGGTGGACAGCGGCCCGATCTCTGGAAAGTCAAATAGACGCTCTGCATACGATTTCGCGCGTCCCATTCTGCCCCGCAGTTGCGGCAAACCTGCGCCAGCCAGCAACACCGGGAGTTTCTTCTGATTGCAGCGGTGAAGCGCGGTGATGAGCGCCGCAAGCTCTGGCTCCTTCACATACTGGAGTTCGTCCACAAACAAGGCCAGTGCCGTGCCTGCTTTTTGCGCCGCCATTCCCGCCGCTTCGAGCAGCGCATGCAAATCGTGCTCAAGGTCTCCATTATCTGCGAGACCCGGTTCAGGATCGAGGTCCAGACCGACTTCAATGTCGTCGTACTTGACCTTCAATGCCTTCGCGAACCCAGCGAGCGCCCGCAATGCCCGCTGCGCCAGATCTTTGGCCTTCTGATTTCTCGAAAGCCTGAGCAACACCATTCGAAGTTCGGGTGCCAGGATCGCAGGCAGCGACCTGTCCTCGGGGGCTTCCACGCGCAGCGTCTCAATGCCCGTGGCCTCAGCATCTTCGCGAATGCGGTTCAGCAACACCGTCTTGCCCACGCCTCGCAGTCCGACCATCAGCACGCTTTTTGCAGGCAGGCCACGTTTGGTACGCTCTATGGCGATACGCATCGCTTCGCGCAAATCATCACGTCCGGCCAGCTCTGGCGGAGGCGTGCCCGCACCAGGTGCAAAGGGGTTGGAGACTGGATCCATGACTAGAATGTAGCGATCTTATGTGACTTTAGCAACTTTTTATAAACTAGGATAAGATTGCTACAATCACCTCACCACCTGCAACTCCCTCATCAGCACCTCCTGCATCGTCGTCTCCGGTTTGCCATCGAACGGATGCCGCACCTCGCATTTCACGCCGAGAGGCTTCAGCGCATCCTGAAGCATCAAACCAAGCACCGCGCTGTGCGTGGGGTCTTTCTGGGGTTCACCTTTGACGGGTGGTTTGTCCTCTTTCGTGGTCAAAATGACCGCGAAAGGGTCATCGGCACTCGTATGGGACATCGGTGACCATTTGCGGAGATCGGCGAGATGCTTCTCCCGGTTCGCGAGGAAGGGCGCGAAGGTCTCTTTCCGCGTTTTGCCGATGTAGCCGAAGGCGTGGCCGCCGTATTCGCTGTTCGGGATCCATTCGACGAGCTGTTTCGGATCGAGCGAGGGCTGTGGTGCCTTCGTGACGGTGAAAAGCAGCCGCGTGGACTCGCGGGCGATGGGATCAGTCGCTTGCTCATCGGCCATGTCATCATGCATCGCCAGCCAGAGGCTGGAGCAGCCACCGGCGCTCACGCCGCTGGCCGCAATGAGTGTTTTGTCGAGGTTCCACTCGCCTGCTTTCGAGCGTAGATGCTGTAAGGCTCGTGCGGCATCCATCAGCGGCCATTGCAGCGGAGGCGAGACCTTCGCGGCGTTCGCATCGGCGAGGAAGCGGTAGTTGATCGAAGACACGGAGATGCCCGCATCAAGAAACGCACGCACATCGAGATGCTGATGAATGTCCGTCTTGTCCTGCGCACCCCAGCCGCCGCCGTGGATGTAAAACACCACCGGCGTCGGCTTGGCGGACTTCGCGAGCCACACATCCATCGTCTGTCGAAAGTGCGGACCATAGGCCACATCGACGTGGGTCGCGGGCGTGGCGTCGGCTTTGTCGGTGGCGTAGAGCTTGCGCACCTCGGCGGGCGGTGTCCAGCCGTTGGGGCGTTGCTCATCGGGCTCGTAGGCGCAGGTGATGAAGTAGAGGCCATCTGCGGCGAGTTTTTGTGGCGGCACATTCACCTGCACCTGCGTGAAACCATCCGCGAACCAGCTTTCATAGCCATCGGCTGCCACAGGCTTCAAAGCGCGACCGTTGAGGCGCACATCGAGCTTCGCGGGTGCTCGATACGGCAATCGCAGTCGAAAACCGATGCCCTTCGTGATCGTCGCATCGGTCGTTGCGGCGAGCAGTTGCTCGTTGGGCACTTCCATCGCCACTTTGAGTTCAGGTCCGTCTGCGATGTAGTACTTTACCGATTCAGGAAACTCCTTCGCGACGATCTTTTTCTTCGCCGCGGCCGTCGTGGCCACCACGAGGCTCTCACGGCCCACCGTCTGCGGATAGAGAAAACCGAGTGCGAACTCGCTTTGCTGATTCCACAGCTCCACGCGGCTCGCGCGCCGCTCCGTGGCATTCCGGCCATACGCGGTGACAAAATGCCCGACGAAATGTCGCATGCGGTTCACCGGGTAACCGGCCGCTTTTTCATCCAGCCACGCCTCGTTGCCGATCTTCATCAGACCCTTCATCCGCGCCACGAGGCTCTGCTCCCACGCCACCTCCTGCGTGATGACCATCGTGTGATACTTCGCGTAGCCGTAGTGCGCCGAATAGAAGAGTGGCATGCCGTGCCATAGCTTCTTGCCCAGCGGTGCCAGTTCCGGCCCCCAAAACGTGCGCTGCGCATCCGCCTCGAAGCGATCCGATGGAAAACCCGCCTCCTGGCCCGCCGCGATCATCGCCTCGGTCACCCGCCAGTCCCACGGACGCAGCGCGTAGTTCGAATAAGCCCCGCCCGTCACCTCCGTCATGATCTGGCCCTGATACATGCGGCGCGAGCCGAGCTGGTCCGGCGCATACTCCTGCAAACCGGTGCCATGCAGGTCCGCATGCACCTCTGGCTGGTATTCGTCGATCACCGACAGCACTGCGGCCAGTTCGGGTGCCTGCTCCGGCTTTTTGATCGTCAAAGACTTCACATCCCAGATCTTTCCCACGCGTCCCGTGCCTGTGTAAGGATCAATGCCGTGCTCATTGCGAAAGCGATCCGTGTAAAACATCGCCAACGGATTCACGCACGGCATGATGAGCACGATCTGCCTCTTCCGCGTCTCCACAGCCAGCGGATCATCGCTCAGGCACCACTCCGCAAAGGCCATCGCGCCCGTCGTGCCCGTGCGCTCCGGCCCGCTGTGCAGTGTGGTGACGAGGCACACCTGCTTGTCGGTGCTCTTCACCGTCGGATCGGTGATCTTCAGCAAATACACCGGCATGTTCTGCCCGCTCAACCCACGCGATTCGAGCACAGCCACCTTTGGAAACGCCTTCCGCCAATGCGCCAGCGTGCCCGCATACTCCTCCCAGGTCAGGCGGTGCATGGGCGCATACTTTTCCTGCGCCAGCAGCGATGTGATCAGCATGACGAAAATGATGACGTGTTTCATGATTCAGCGCAGCGTGATGGCATAGACCGTAGCCGTTTGAAGGTGCAGGCGGATGTGATGCGGTCCGGGCGGGAGTTCGGCGAGCTTCTTCTCCTTCCATGCGAAGCGATAGCGCGTGGCATCCTTATTCTTCAAAGGAGCGCAGCTCGCCTTGTCGAATCCCGGCACGCGATAGCCGTCTGCGTCGAGGATCTCGGCCCAAACGGCACCCGCTGCTGCATCGGCATTCACATAGAGTTCCGTGCGTCCTTTGATATCCATCGGCTTGAAGGTGATCTGGCCGATGTCCGGAGGATTCTTGATCTTCGACGTGGGTGCTTCCGGCTCGGTACGGATGCCGGCAAAACGATTCAGCGGCAGCGTGACCAGCCCTACTCCGCTCTTTTGCGTGTCGCAGGTGATGTTGGACCCGCCACCGATAGCGCCACTGCCGTAGGCGCCGTAGTAGAAGCGCATCTCGCCGCCTTCGATGATGAAATCCGAGTTCGTCAGGATCGTGCCGCTGTCAAAGGTGTCGTCCTCGTTACGGGCGATGAAGTAGGGGTCACGAAAAGGCCGCTCCCACTCGAATCCGTCGCGGCTGAGCATCAGTTCGATGTCCATCGTGCCGCCGCCTGCGCGATTCAGAATCTGGCACAGACTGAAGAAGCGCTCGCTGTGATAAAACACCGGCGAGGTGTGAAACTCGAGTGCGCCATCGCGATCATCCGGCGCACAGACGAGCTGCGGCTTGCTCCAGTGCAGCAGGTCCTTGCTCTCCGTCCGGCCCATGCCGTGTTTCCAGGCGAGACCACCTTCGGGGCCATGGATCCACATCTTGCCGTAAACCGCCCAGGTCTTCCGCTTCGGATCAAACACCGGATCCGCCGCATCGGACATGCTCATGGGCACGATCATCTGCCGCTTCACCCGACCATCCGCCAGCTTCGTCTCCTGATACGGATTCTCGCCCGCAAACAGCGGCTGCACCTTCTTCCCGCCGAAGGAGGTGCGGTAGAGCGGCGCTTCAGGATGCTTGGCCCAATGAACGCCATCTGGAGAAAACGCGATGTGCAGCCCCGCCCAAACCTCACCGTCCGATTGTGTGGCCCAGTCATAATAGAGCATCTTGTAGCGCCTCGCGGCGTCTGCTTCCCGAGCATCAACGATCACGCTGTTGCAGTAGCGATGCCCATAAGCACCGCTGCCGATGAGCACGATGTTCGTCTGCTTCTCCCCGTTGAACTCAAACAGCCCGAGATCCGGCTTGTTAAAAGTGATGCCGTCGGCGGACTCCGCGTAGCAGACGACGCATTCGTGCGTTTTCAGTTCCGCACGAGGCCCTGCATACGCCTGATACCACATTTGGTAGCGTCCCGTCGCCTTGTCGCGATGCACGCTCGTCCAGCCGATGGCCAGTTCCCACGGCTTGTCCTCCGTGATGAGCGGATTCTTTGCATGGCGAACTGGAATCTCCAGCACACGCCGTGTGCCTGCGCGATAGAGGACCTCGTGGTCATCGACCATGAGGATCGTGCGCTCGGCGGCGATGACGAGCGAGGTCATTAACAGCGGGATGGCGATGGCAATTTTCATTCGAGAGGATGGATGGGGCCGAGGGCGCGTTCCCGGTCCACGCGGAGATCGACATCCACGGAGTCGCCGTCGCCTTTGCGACCGCGGATCTTCTTCGGCACGGGGAGCAGGCTGCGCCTTGTTTTGTCCTTCCAGACCGTGGTCCTCCACTCCCTGCCGTCCACCCTGGCGATTACGGGCGTCATGCCCCAGGCACCGGTGACAGGTGGCGCCAGATCCGGCGGAATGGGCGCGAAGGTCCATGCGCCTTTACCTGCCGTGGTAAACAGCGTCGCGGAGAAGCGGTGAACTTCATCAAAAGGATCACGCTGCGGCTTCATGCGAATGTCGAGCCTGACGCGGTGCAGAGCGTTTCGCGACCGGCTTGGGATCTGCGGTGAGTCCGCGCAGATTCAAAGCGCCGCGTCCGGGTGTGCGATGCCAGTCGGCATCAAGAGATGAGGCAGCGAGGTCGCGATCCGTGCCGCATTCATCGGCGAGAAACTCGAAGAGCGCCTGAGCGATGACATGGAGCGCAATCTGATGCGTGCGGCCCAGCTTCGCATGCAGCCAGTCACTGAAGCGCAGGAACTCGGCGAAGGGCGATTCGGCGTTTTGCCACATCAGCTTCAGCGTGCTGGCGAAATGGCCGCTGTTGGCGACGATGTCCCAATACCGCGCGAAGCGTCGCATGCGCTGCATTTGCTCGAAAGGGATGTCCCGTGTGGAAAGGATCTCGTAGGGCGGATGCGGCGCGTAGATCATGCGATACTCGTCGTCGTGTCGGACGATGGGCGTGCCACGCAGCCGCTTCAGGATGCCGATTTGGATTTCCTGCGGTCCGAGACGCACGAGGCGGTCAAAGCCGCGACCAAAGCTCTCTATCCCCTCCCCTGGCAGGCCGACGATGAGGTCCGCGTGGATGTGCACGCCGGTTTCTTCGCGCAGGAAGCGGAAGTTGGCCTCCAATCGGTCCAGATTCTGTCGGCGGCTGATGTTCTTTGATGTGGCGTCGTCAAAGGTCTGAATCCCCACCTCAAACTGCACCGCGCCTGGCGGAAACTGCCGGATCAAGGATCGCAACTGCTCCGGCAGACGGTCTGGCACCATCTCGAAGTGCAGAAACAGTCCCTCCCGCCAGCGATCGAGGAAGAACTGCAGGATGGCGGTGCTCGTGGGCAGGTGCAGGTTGAAGGTACGGTCCACGAATTTGAACTGCGTGGCCCCGCGGTCGAGCAAGCGCTGCATCGAAGCGAGGAAGGCGTCCGTGGGAAAGGCGCGAACAGGAATGTCGAGCGAGGAGAGGCAAAACTCGCAGGTGAAGGGACAACCGCGAGATGCCTCGACGTAGATGACGCGGTTCTTGAGGTCTTCGTCCGTGTAGAGCTCGTAGGGCGAGGCGAGCTGGCCGAGCGCAGGAAGCTCGGCGGCGATGATGTGAGGCAGACACTCCTGTCTGACCTCTGAAGCAGCACAGACAGGAGTGTCTGTGTCATGCAGCAGTCTGCGGCACACTTCCGCGAACATCACATCGGCTTCGCCTGTGATGACGTGATCGGCCAGTGCGACGATTTCTTGCCCTTCCGTTTCATATGAGACTTCAGGCCCGCCGATGATGATGACGAGGTCCGGGCAGATGCGTTTGAGCAAGGCGACGACTTCTGTCGTCTGCTCCACATTCCAAATATAGACGCCAAAGCCGACGATGCGTGGTTGGTGCGAGAGAATGGCCTCCACGATCTCCAGCGGCTGTTGATTGATAACAAACTCCGCCATGCAGGCGCGTTCCCGCAAGTCGCCGAGATTCGCCATGAGATACCGGAGCCCGAAAGAGGCGTGGATGTATTTGGCGTTGAGCGTGGCGAGGACGATGTCAGGCATGCGCGGACAGACTGGCGGATTCACACGGGCACGGCAACCGTTGCTTCATGCTGGTGGCGTGGCCGAGACCGCGGCGGCGTAGGCTTCTTTGAGCTTCGGGTCGGTTTGCGTGTGGGAGCCGCGATACACGAGCAGCAGGCCGAGACGCGAGTGCTCGGTGGTGTTTGGGGCTGAGTGATGAATCGTCTCGCACTGATGAATCGTGGCGTCGCCAGGGGCGAGGAGAGCGCAGAATTGCTCTTCGAGCGGCACATCGGGCGTTTCGGCGAGGCCGATGCTGTTGCCGCGCACGCCGCTGGGGCGTGTGGGAAGCATGCCGGCCTTGTGGGAGCCTTTGACGAAGAAAACGGGGCCATTCGCTTCGGTCACGGCGTCAATGGCGATCCAGACGGTGAGCATGTCCGGCGGTGTTTGGCAGAAGTAAGCGTTGTCTTGATGATATGGCACGCCAGAGCCGATGCGGGCCGGCTTGTTGAAGGTCTCCACGCCGACCAAAACGGGCTCGCCATGCACGAGCGGGGCGATGAGGGCATTGATGTCCTCGCGTTCGCCCAGAGCGCGGAAGAAGTCATTGTGCTCCTCCAAGCGCCAGAGGTTGCGCACGGTTTTCTCATCCTTTTCGAGCGTACGGGCATTCGGCGGCTTGCTAGCGAGATCATCGCGAATGTAGCGATCCAGCTCGGCACGCACGGCGGCGACTTCATCAGCGCTGAGGAAGTTGCGAATGAGGACGACGCCGTCGCGTTCGTAGTCGGTGAGGACTTGTGCTGTATTGAGGGTGTTCATGGTGAGCAATTTGGCAGGATGATTGGGAGTGGGATGAAATGCAGTTCCTCTGAAATCATCCTGCCCCAGATGATCCTGACATTTCAAGTTCAGTCAAAAGTGTCGCATCATCGAAAGCCAGCGCTGCAAAAGCCTGATCGAGATGCGCTGGCGTGCGACCGCCGACGAGCACGGTGTCGATGCCCGGCTGATGCAAAGCCCACGCCAGCGCGAGATGGGCCTGCGAGTGGCCGGCACGCTGCGCGACGGCTTCGAGCCGCGCAAGGCGCTGATACGCCGCGTCATGAAAATAGACGTTCTGATGCCCCGGAACGATCTCGAAGCGTGAACCGGCCAGAACGCCGTTTTGATGCTTCCCGGTCAAAAAACCGGCTCCGAGCGGGCTGTAGGTCACGATGGCGGTGGCGTTCGCAGCGCAGTAATCGCGCAAAGCATCGGTGACATCGCTGACGGCGAGGTTGTGGTTGTTTTGGATCACGCGGAAGCGCGGGCCGAGGGCGCGGAGTTGATCCAGCGTTACGTTGCTGGCTCCGAACCGCTTCACGGGCAGCTTTTCGAGCGCGGCACCGGCTTGCAGCGCCGTGTCGTGCCATTGATGGAGGTAGAGCAGGTCGATCTGATCAACGCCGAGGCGTCTCAGGCTCGGCGTGATGTCGATGCGGTCATACGGCGGTAAGATCTTCGTGGCGACAGTGATGCCTTCCGGCTTTCGCGAAGCCAGCCACTTGCCGAGAATCGTTTCCGAAGCTCCGCCACCATAAGCTGCGGCGGTATCGAAGTGCGTGACACCGCGCGCGAAGGCGTGATCGAGGAGTGCAAAGGACGCAGCTTCGTCGATCTCACGACCGAAAGTGACGCAGCCGAGGCCGATGCGGGAGGCAGATGGCATGAATGCGCGAAGCTTTATTTGGCCTGCTGTTTCGCGAGTTCAGCGAGGAAGGCTTTCTCGCGATCCTCGACGTAGCGGTGATAGCCTTCGGGGTCGATGAAGGGATTGGTGCCGCCTGCGACGAGGAAGCGGGTGTGCTTGGCATTCATGTCGTAGTAGCCGCCGTGGGCGCCGAGGAAGAGATCGACGGGCTGCGCTTTGAGAAAGCGGAAGGTGCGCTCGTAGTCGGTGGCGATGGTGGGGTAGTCTGTATTGCCGACGAGGATGTAGCCGGGGTTCACGTTCGGGCTGCCGATGATCACGGCGTGGAGTCCATCGACCTTCATCGTCCACGTCGTGCAGCCGCGTGTGTGGCCGGGGGTGAGATTCGCGATGAGGGTGCTACCGCCGAGCTTCACCTCGTCGCCGTCTTTGAGCCGGCGATCCACTTTGGCGGGAGTAAACAGGAGATAGCTCGCCTTGAGCCGCGATTTTTTGTAGCCGCCGTTTTCCACGGCATCGGCATCTTCTGCCATGACAAAATGCTGCGCCTTGGTCTGCTTGATGATCTCCGCGCTGCCTGCGCAGTGATCCGAGTGTGCGTGGCTGATGAGCAGGATTTTCAAGTCGGTGAATTTGAAGCCGAGTTTCTCGATGCTGGCGCGAATGAGCGGCACGGATTCCTCGAAACTGCTGTTGATGAGGATGTGACCCTCCGGCGTGGCGATGAGATAGGACGCGAGGTCTTTGGAGCCGACGTAGTAGAGATTTCCGGCGATCTGGTGCGGCGGAAAGGGCTCCATCCACGCCGAGGGCTGAGCGGCGATGGAGTGGAGGGAGATCAGGAAGCTGAGAGCGAGAAGAAGAGATTTCATAGCGGAAGCGCACGGCAACATGATGGGCAGATGTGGAACGATGATGAACCGGAATCGCGCAGGACAGGTTTCAGAATACGAAGTCTCAGGATCGTTTCCTCCCGAGGAAAGCGGGGCGAGTGGATGCGGGTTCAACGCTCGCCGGCGTCGCGCAGGATGCGATCTTCCAGCCGATCCGCAATCCAGAAGCGGGCTTGGCTTCGCACTTGCTGGAGGAGTGGTCCGATGGCCGCGATATAGCCGCTTTTCTTAGCATCCGCCAAACATCCCAGCGTGCCCGTGTAGAACAGCCCATTGGACGCGGCGAACTCGCGTGCACCCAGATCGTCCAGCAGAAGAAGCGATACGGGATGCTCCATCGCGAGAGCTAGACATTCCGCTTCGCCGCGGTGCAGGTGTCCGGCGTAGCTCTTCACCAGCATGGTATCCGCAGGAGCCAAAATGGTGACGCTGGAGAGGGATGGCACACGTGCTGCAGGGGGAAAAAGAACGGACTTCATTGCCAGTTCATCGGTGACGGCTGGTGGAATGACGAGCGATCCGAAGAGCGCCTCTAAAACATCCATGCGCCCAATCTCGGCAAAATTGATCAGCGGCGTGGTGTTTGAGATGATCAACGAGCTTTCCATGCGCCGAGGTTGCTGAGATCCTGGTCGAAGTCCGCCTCACTCAATGGCTGCGCGATGCCACGCTCGCCCAGCATGTGCTGAAACTCGGCCTTTCCCATACAAGCCATCCGACATGCGGCGGCACCTGAAAGGATGCCATCGGAATACAGCGCGGCTGCCAGACGACGAAGCAACTCCTGATGCAGGTCACGCGGTGGAATGCGGACACCGATCAGGGACTCAGCTGGCAGGGTGAGGGTCATGGCTTGCATGGTTATAAATAGTCGAACGGACAGCGGATGCCACCCCCAATTCGCACGCAAGCTTTGAGCACGCCTTTCTCATCAATACGTTTTGCCTTCGGGAATCGCTGGCGCACCGGCGACTTCGCCGAGGATGGTGTCGAAGTCGGCGGAGCAGGCGGCGAAGTGGGCGCAGACGGCGCTGAACTCGGCGCCGTGGACGATGAATTGAGCGCCGAGGTCGATGAGCGTTTTGGCATCGGCGGCAGTGCCGACGGGGCGGCCCCAGGCTTTGCCGTGTTTTTTGCAGGCGGCGGCGATTTGCTTCTGCACATCCATCATGACGGGATCATTGACGGCGGGCGTGCAGCCGAGGCGCAGGGACATGTCGCCGGGGCCGAGGAAGAGAATGTCCACACCGGGGACGGCGGCGATGGCTTCGGCGTTTTCGAGAGCCTGCGGCGTTTCGATTTGGACGGTGAGGAAGGTCTCGCGGTTCGCTTGATCAGTGTAGTCGGCGGGTTTGCCGATCCAGTAGTCAGCATCGCGTCCGCCGCCGCAGAAGCCGCGGTCGCCGAGGGGCGGGAATTTGATGGCGCTGACGAGTGCGCGGGCTTCGTCGGCGGTGGCGACGTGTGGGATCATCAAACCGGCCGCGCCGTCTTCGAACAGGCGGTAGAGGCCGTTTTTTTCCTTCGTGGGCGGACGCCACATGCAGTCGATGTCGGCGGCGTGATGACGGCCGAGCATGGTTTCGATTTCGCGAGCCTCCCAGGCGCGGTGTTCGCCATCGAGCCAGATGCCGTCGTAGTGATGATGCGCCGCGACGGCGGGAAGAAAGGCGATGGGTGAGCCGCAGCAGCAGATGCGGGCGACTTTGCCAGCGCGGAGCTTAGCGAGGACTTTGGAGCGTCTCATGAAATCAGTTTTGGGGCTTGAGGTGTTGGGTGAGCAGCGTGGTCAATGCGGAGGCATCGCCAGCGAGCATGTGGAGGTCTTGAGCTTCGATCAAACGACGGGCGAAGGCTTCGTGCTGCTGTTCTTCGATGGCGAGCTTGTTTTTCGCTGCGGAGGGTAGAGCGACGATGACATCCCACTCCTGCGGGCCGAAGCTGAGGGACCAGTTCATGATCCAGGAGTAGCTCTTGTGGAAAGACTCGGGCTTTTGCAGGGGAAGTGACCCCGGAACGGCGATGAGAACGAGGTCCTGGGCCATGGAGCGGACTTTTTTGGCGGATTCTTCGAGCTGGGTGAGCGTCTGGTCTTCCGTGGGCCATGAGGTGACATTGACGATGGCTTTGGGATAGAGCTGCTGAACCGCGGGAGCGATGAGCGTGTCGTAAGGCGGCATGGCGAGCACTTTGACAGGCTTGCCCGCTTTGAGGAGATCTAGCGTGTGGCGAAGCGCGGGCAATGGCGGGCCGATGTC